>CAKZKA010000236.1 GCA_937120965.1 uncultured Chloroflexota bacterium | reverse complement strand
GCGATCGAAGAGGGGCTGCGCTTCGCCATCCGTGAGGGCGGGCGCACCGTCGGCGCTGGCGTCGTCACCAAGATCATCGAGTAGTCAAGCGTGCTCAGTGGGGTGAGGCTCCGCGCCTCGCCCCACCGGTTGAGATAGAGGAAATCTATGGCCAAGCAAAAGGTGCGTATCCGCCTCAAGGCATACGATCATAAGATTCTGGACCAGTCGGCGCGCCAGATCGTCGAGGCTGCTGAGCGCACCGGCGCGCTGGTGGCGGGCCCGGTGCCCCTGCCTACCAAGATCGAGAAGTTTAGCGTTATTCGCTCTGGCTTCATCGATAAGGACTCGCAGGAGCAGTTCGAGATTAGAACCCATAAAAGATTGATCGACGTCCTCGATCCCAGCCAGCAAACCATTAACGCGCTGATGAAGCTCAACCTCCCCGCTGGCGTGGATATCGAGATTAAGCTGTAAAGGCGTTGCCAGGTCTGAGATAAACGTCGGGAAACCGGATTTCCCACCTGCGGTAGCTTGTCGAACCGCACCCCTCCCGGCGGGAAGGGTTTGAGAGGGCGTAGCCCTCCCGGGAAGAAAACGACATGCATCGTGTCGTTGTGCGGCACAGTCGCACAGACGGCTGAAGCGTCAGACATCATATTACTGCGCTGCCTCGCGCATACCAATCGGGTGAAGAGACCGTGCCCAACCCTACCTGCCATCCGGCGGGAGGCGAGGACACCGGGTTTCCCCCGCGTCAGGCAGCCGCAAAAGCAGGCAGCCGCTGCGCCAGGACGCATGCTGCGGAGGTAGTGCTCCATGGTTCACGGAATGTTGGGCCGAAAAGTTGGGATGATGCAGGTCTTTACCGCAAATGGTGAAGTCATTCCTGTGACCGTCATCAGCGCCGGGCCGTGCGTGGTCACGCAGGTGCGCACGGTCGAACGCGATGGCTACGAGGCGGTGCAACTCGGTTTTGAAGAGGTGCCGGCGCGAAAATTGACCCGTCCCCAGCAGGGCCACCTGAGGGGCGCCGGGACTATGCTGCGCGTGCTGCGCGAGTTCAGCGCCGATAACCCGCAGGAACACAGCGTCGGCGAGGTGATCAACGTCGATCTGTTCCAGGCGGGGCAAAAAGTCGATGTCTCGGGCACCTCCAAGGGCCGCGGGTTCGCCGGCGTGGTCAAGCGCCATGGGTTCCGGGGCGGCCCCAAGACCCACGGCCAGAGTGACCGGCATCGCGCCCCCGGCTCGATCGGTGCGGGCACCACCCCCGGTCGTGTCTGGAAGGGTCAGAAGATGGCCGGACGAATGGGAGGCAAGCGGGTGACCGTGCAGAACCTGGAAGTCGTGGAGGTGATCCCCGAGCGTAACCTGCTGCTGGTCAAGGGGTCGGTGCCGGGTGCGCGCAATGGGTTGCTTCACATTCGCCGCGCCGTGAAGCAGTAAGAGGTGATCCTGATGCAAACAACGCTGTATAACCAGGCCGGCGAGCAGGTGGGGAGCATTGAACTCAGCGACTACGTCTTCGGCATCACCCCCAATGTGCCTGTTATGCACCAGTATGTGGTGATGCAGCAGGCCAATGCGCGCCTGGGCACCCATAACACCCGTGGTCGCGGTGAAGTAAGTGGCTCGACGCGCAAGCTCTACCGCCAGAAGGGAACCGGACGCGCCCGCCAGGGTTCCATTCGCGCGCCGCATCGCAAGGGCGGTGGGATCGCCCATGGCCCCCACCCGCGCTCGTACCGTCTGCATATGCCGCGCAAGATGCGCCGCCTGGCCGTGCGCTCGGCTCTCTCGGCCAAGTACGCCGCCGAGCAGATCCGCTTCATTGATACGCTGCGCTTTGAGCAGCCGCGCACTAAAGAGGCGCTGGCCTTCTTGCAGGCCCATGGCTTGAGCGGGAAAACGCTGATCGTCATTGATAGCAAAAGTCCGGATAACCTGATAGTCCAGCGCTCGATCAATAACTTGCCTGAGGTTAAGACTATTCTGGCCAGTTATCTGAATGTGCGCGATTTGTTGACCTACGACAACATCGTGATGCCCCGGGCCGCAGTGGCGGTCGTCGAGGGGATTCTGGGCCCCGGCGCGGCGGCGAGTGACAAGGAGTAGGTGCTATGCCAACGCCCCATGAAATTATTATTCGCCCGCTCGTCACCGAGAAGAATACCCTCTTGATGGAGAAAAACAAGTATTGCTTCGAGGTGCTGCGCACGGCCAGCAAGCCGGAGATCAAGCATGCTGTCGAGACGATCTTCGACGTCACCGTGACCCGGGTGCATACGATGAATGTGCGCGGCAAGCTCAAGCGCCGCGGTCGGGCCACAGGGTATACGCGCGACTGGAAGAAGGCTATTGTCACCCTCGCGCCCGGCGACCAGATCGAGATTTTTGGGAGCTAGCGGTCTGTCAGGCTGTCGCGCCGACAGAGTGACGACCGGCAGACGTCGTCGCTGCGGCCGGTCAGGGTTATGTAAGCGCCGCAAGGGCGCGACTCAGCGGGCGTCGGAATGGATCGGCGCCCCCACCCGTCAGGGAGAAGAAGCATGGGTGTGCGAAAATACAAACCAACCTCGGCGGGCCGGCGCAATATGTCGGTCTCGACCTTCGAGGAGTTGACAAAAGGAAAACGCCCTGAACCGGGGCTCATTAAGCCGCTGCGCAAACGTGCCGGTCGGAACAACCAGGGTCGCATTACGACCCGGCACCGCGGCGGCGGGCACAAGCGCTTTTATCGCGTCATTGATTTCAAGCGCAACAAGCACGACATCCCCGCTCGCGTCCAGGCGATCGAGTACGATCCCAACCGCTCGGCGCGGATCGCGCTCCTGGCCTACGCCGATGGCGAGAAGCGTTATATCATCGCGCCCGTGGGCATCAATGTCGGCGATATGCTGATGAGCGGCCCGAATGCCGATATTCGCGTGGGTAACGCCCTGCCCCTCGGCGCCATTCCGCTCGGTACCCAGGTGCACAATGTGGAACTGGAGATCGGCCGCGGCGGGGTGCTCGTGCGCAGCGCCGGCGCCGCTGCGCAGGTCATGGCCAAAGAGGGCGATTATGCCACGCTGCGTATGCCCTCCGGTGAGATCCGGATGATCCACCTCCGCTGCATGGCCACCATTGGCCAGGTCGGAAATGTGGATCACCAGAACATCCGCATTGGCAAAGCTGGCCGCGCCCGCTGGCTCGGCCGCCGCCCGCGCGTGCGTGGCTCGGCAATGAACCCGCGCGACCATCCCCACGGCGGTGGCGAGGGCCGCGCGCCTATCGGTATGAGCACGCCAAAGACCAGGTGGGGCAAGCCCGCCCGTGGGGTCAAGACGCGCAATAACAAGCGGTCGGATCCCTTTATTGTCCGCCGGCGCAAGCCGTAGCGCGCCGGGGGAGCGCAACGCATCACACCAGTTCTGCTTGAGGGCATCGCGCGGGATCAGCTCCGCCCCTCTACAGCTCCACAATGCTCTCTGTGGAACTGTGGAGATGAACTGGACAATGCGGAGCACCTGAGCCTGAACATGTGCCTGGATCGTTGAGGAGGCAGTACAGATATGTCCCGTTCGTCAAAGAAGGGACCGTACGTGGATATCAAGCTGCTCGAGCGCGTCGAGACCATGAACCGCACCAACGAGAAGCGTGTGCTGCGGACCTGGTCGCGCGACTCGACTATCTTCCCGCAGATGATCGGCCACACCATTGCGGTGCACGATGGCCGACGCCACGTTCCGGTCTACATCACGGAGAATATGGTCGGCCACAAACTCGGCGAGTTTGCCCCGACCCGGCTTTTCCGCGGCCACGGCGGCAAGAAGGCCGACAAACGCGGCAAGATGAAATGACGCCCGGTCGCCAGAGCGGCCTGTTCTGGCCGTCGGCGCGCGCATCGTGATATGTGGTACAATGACCAGGTTTGTCGCGCGCCGCTTCTGCGTTGAGCGCAGCGGGAACCGGGTTTTCCTCCACCCTTGCCGGGGGGAGGCCCGGAAGGGTGCGGCCCTGCCGGGAAACGCCGCTTCCGTTCCGATGTGGCGCAACCGCAGGACGTCCCCCGCGCTGGCGAGGAGGGCTGCGTCCTCCCGAGAACGTCCGTTTTGTACCGGTACTGGGCGGCGGCGCCGCAGAGAAGACCGGGGTTCCAACGGGTACAACTATGGAAGCCAAAGCAGTTACTCGCTACGTGCGCATCTCGCCGTTAAAGGTTCGCCTGGTGATGGACGTGGTGCGGGGGATGCCGGTGGATAAGGCGCTGGCAACTCTGGACTATATGCCGCAGAAGGCGGCCCGCGAGGTGGCCCGCACGATCAAGTCGGCCGCGGCAAACGCGGAAAACAATTTTTTCATGGATCGCAAATCCCTGGTCATCAAGTACATCTATGCCGACCAGGGGCCGGTACTCAAGCGCTTTATGCCGCGGGCGCGCGGTATGGCAAACCAGATCCGCAAGCCAACGACGCACATTACGGTGATCGTTGGTGATGAAGCAGATTACTAACTGCCAGGAGGAGGCACTCTTGGGACGCAAAGTTCATCCGATCGGCTTCCGCCTCGGTTACATAAAGACCTGGCAGTCGACCTGGTTTGCCGAGGGGGAAACGTATACCGAACAACTCCACGAGGATCTTGAGCTGCGCAAGCTGATCGCCAAGGAGTTGGCTAACGCCGGCGTCTCGCGCATCGAGATCGAGCGTTCGGCGAATAAGATCGAAGTGACGGTATATACCGCCAAGCCCGGGATTGTGATCGGCAAGCGCGGTACCAATGTTGATCAACTGAAGAGCACCCTGGAAAAACGCACCGGGAAAAAGATCAAACTGAACATCCAGGAGATCCATCAGCCGGAACTGGATGCGCAACTGGTTGCCGAGAGCATTGCCGAGCAGATCAACAAGCGCGTCAGCTACAAGCGGGCAATGAAGCAGGCGGTGCAGCGCGCCATGCGGCTGGGCGCCCAGGGTGTCCGTGTGCGCTGCTCGGGGCGCCTCGGCGGCGCCGAGATGGCGCGCGTGCAGAATGAGAGTGAGGGCCGCGTGCCCCGCCATACCCTCCGCGCCGATATTGACTACGCGCAGGTGCATGCCCATACCACCTACGGGCGCATCGGCGTAAAGGTCTGGATCTATAAGGGCGAGGTGTTCCCCGATCAGCTCGCGAAGGCCCGGGTGGAGCAGCAGGTGAGCACGGCGGCCCCTGAGCGCGCGGAGCGCGGCGAACGCGGCGAACGCGGCGAACGCGGTGAACGCGGCGAACGCCGCTCGAGGAGGGGTGACAATGCTTCTGCCTAAGCGTACCAAGTACCGCAAACAACAGAAGGGGCGAAGCGAGGGCCTCTCCTATCGCGGTAACAGCGTGGCTTTTGGCGAGTACGGGCTGATGGCCCTCGAACCGGTGTGGATCACCAGCCGGCAGATCGAGTCGGCCCGCCGGACTATCACCGGCTATGTGAAGCGCGGTGGTAAAGTTTGGATCAGAATCTTTCCCGATAAACCCGTGACACAGAAACCGGCCGAAACCCGTATGGGCGGCGGCAAGGGGAGCGTGGATCACTGGGTGGCCGTGGTGAAGCCCGGTCGCGTGATGTTTGAACTGGCCGGTGTGCGCGAAGAAGTCGCTATGGAAGCGCTGCGCCGCGCTGCCCAGAAACTGCCGATCAAGTGCAAAATTATCACGCGCGACGATGCGGAGCTGGAGGTGAGCAGTGGCGAAAGCGAGTGAGTTGCGTAATCTGGACGATGCCAAATTGCGCGAGCAGCTCAAACTGCACTACGAAGAGCTGTTCAACCTGCGCTTCCAGAAAGCCTCCGGGAGCCTCACCAATACGTCTCGCCCTCGCCAGGTGAAGAAGGAGATCGCGCGGATCAAAACCATCCTGCGCGAGCGTGAGCTGGAGCAGGAGGTGAACGATGAGTGAGGTTGAGCAGACCTCTACCGTGCGCCGCACCCAGAAGGTGGGGCGCGTGGTGAGCGATAAGATGAATAAAACGGTGGTCGTGGCGGTAGACTATCTTAAGCCCCATCCGCTCTACCGCAAGATCATTCGAAAGACGAGCAAGTTTCACGCCCACGACGAGGAGAATGCCTGCAAGGTGGGCGATATCGTGCGCATTGAGGAGACCCGCCCCCTGAGTCGCACCAAGCGCTGGCGGGTGGTGGAGATCCTCCAGCGCGGTGAGGAGTAAGCGCAATGATCCAGGCGCAGACGCGTTTGAAGGTCGCCGATAACACCGGCGCCAAAGAGATCATGTGCATCCGGGTGCTGGGTGGCTCGGTGGTGAAGTATGGCCGGGTCGGCGACATTATCGTCGCCACGGTCAAGCAGGCCACGCCGGGCGGCGCGGTGAAGAAGGGCGAGGTGGTGCGCGCGGTGATCATCCGCACGGCCAAGGAGTATGGCCGGCCCGATGGCTCGCACATCCGCTTTGATGATAACGCTGCCGTGATTATCGGGAAAGAGAACAACCCGCGCGGCACGCGCATCTTCGGGCCGGTGGCCCGCGAGTTGCGCGAAAAGCAGTTCATGCGGATCGTCTCGCTGGCGCCCGAAGTGCTCTGAGATAGGAAACACAGGTGCCATTATGCACGTGAAAACTGGTGATGAGGTGTTGATCATCGCCGGGAAAGACAAGGGCCGTAAGGGCAAGATCAAGCGCGCCCTCCCGCGTGAGGAGCGCGTGGTGGTCGAGGGCCTGAACATCGTTAAGCGCCATATGAAGGCCCGCGGCCCTCGCAAGCCCGGTGGGATCATCGAGATGGAAGCGCCAATCCACGTCTCGAACGTGATGCTCATCTGCCCCAGTTGCGGGCGCGCCTCGCGCACGGGGCATCGCTTCCTGGAGGAGACCGATCATAAGGGCCGGCCACGGAAGGTGCGCTTCTGCAAGGCCTGCGACGCGGTCGTGGATAAATAAACAGGTAACTCAGGGCCGGAGGACGCCCCATCCGGCGCGCGCTGCGCCAGAGCGCCTCCAAGCCCCTGGAGATGAACACCATGGTTCGATTGCGTGAGAAGTATTTGCAGGAGATCGTGCCCGCCCTTAAAGACGAGTTCAAGTTCTCGTCGGTGATGGAGGTCCCCCGGCTGACCAAGATCGTGGTCAATGTCGGCGTCGGCGAGGCGGTTCAGAACTCCAAGGCGCTCGATGCGGCGGTGAACGATCTGGCGACGATTACCGGACAGAAGCCGGTGATTACCCGCGCTCGCAAGTCGATCGCCTCGTTCAAGCTCCGTGAGGGGATGGCCATCGGCGCGATGGTCACGCTGCGCGGCGATCGGATGTACGACTTTTTCGACCGGCTGGTGAACCTGGCCCTGCCCCGCATCCGCGACTTCCGTGGGGTGAGCCGGCGTTCCTTCGATGGGCGGGGCAATTTCAGTCTGGGGCTGCGCGAGCAGATCGTCTTTCCAGACATTGATTACGATAAGATCGATAAGTTGCGAGGCCTCGAGGTGGTGATTGTGACCAGCGCCACCAACGATGAGCATGCTTATGCCTTGCTCAAGCGCCTCGGCATGCCATTTCGCGATTAGTCTGGGCCAGGAGCTTGCGCTGACCAGCCCAACACTTTAGGAGGAACACCCTTGGCGAAGACATCCTGGATCGTCAAAGCGCAACGCCCGCAAAAGTTCAAGGTGCGCGAGTACCACCGTTGCAAAATCTGTGGCCGCTCGCGGGCGTATATGCGGAAATTCGGCATGTGCCGCATCTGCTTCAGGGAACACGCCCTCAAAGGGCTTATTCCGGGTGTGGTCAAATCGAGCTGGTAGACGTGGGATACCGTGCAAGTAGCAGATGCGGGGTGGACCGGTTGTGCCACGCCCCGGCGCAAGCCCCGAAGCGGCCGCGCGCCGCGCGAGGGCCTTGCGCCAGCCAGGAACCGCCACCCAACGTGTGAGGAGGCTCCCCGTGAGCGTTAACGATCCGATTGGCGATATGCTGACGCGCATCCGCAATGCCTGTATGGCGCGTCAAAGCATTGTCAATATCCCTTCGTCGAAGATGAAGCTGGCAATTGCCGATATTCTCAAGCGCGAGGGGTTCATTAAAGATTACGCCGTGATTGAAGGAAAGCCGTACAATACGCTCTCCATCACGCTCAAGTATATGCCTGATCGCCGGCCGGCGATCACCGGCCTGCGCCGGGTGAGCAAGCCCGGCCTGCGTATCTACACCAGGCGCGAAGATATTCCCCGCGTGCGTGGGGGCCTCGGTCTGAGCATTCTCTCGACCCCCAAAGGGGTGCTGGCCGGCCACGATGCCTGGCGCGAGCGCGTGGGCGGTGAGGTGCTCTGCTACGTCTGGTAGGGGAGGAAGCTGATATGTCGCGGATTGGGAAAAAGCCGATCGCTGTGCCGAAAGGTGTGCAGGTGACGATCGACGATGGGAACCATGTGACGGTCAAGGGGCCTAAGGGTACCCTGACCCAGCAGCTCCACCCTGAGATGATCATTGCCCAGGAGAATGGCACGCTGACGGTCAGCCGGCCGTCGGATAATAAGCAGCACAGGGCGCTCCACGGCCTGACGCGGACCTTGCTCAACAATATGATCATCGGGGTTACCGATGGCTGGACGCGCGCCCTGGAGATCAACGGCGTCGGCTATCGCGCCGCCCTGGAGGGCCAGACGCTGGTGCTGAGCCTGGGCTTTTCGCACCAGGTGCGTATCGATCCTCCGCCCAATGTGCAGTATGTGGTTGGCGAGCGTAAGAGCGCCAGCGAACCGTTGAGCCTGCTGGTGCGCGGTATTGATAAGCAAGTGGTGGGTGAGGAAGCGGCTCGCATCCGGAGCCTCCGCCCGCCGGAGCCGTACAAGGGTAAGGGCATTAAGTACGCGGAAGAGAAGATCCGTCGTAAGGCCGGTAAGGCCGGTAAGGCTAAGTAAGGCGCCCCGGGTTCCCCCCGCTCGCCGCGGCCGGGAACCGTGGGCCCCTGGCTCGCTCCAATGCTTGTCGATGGGGGATACAGTCTCCATCGCTAGTGCAAGGGTATTACATTATGGGTAGGCGAACTCCGCGCGAACTGCGCATTCGACGGCACCAGCGCCTGCGCAAGCGCGTGAGCGGTACACACGAACGCCCGCGCCTGTGCGTGTTCCGCAGCAATGCGCACATTTATGCCCAGGTCATCAATGATGTCGAGGGCCGCACGCTGGTGGCCGCCTCGACGACCGAGAAGGGCTGGAGCGGCGGCGAGGGTAAAACTAAGACCGAAGAGGCGGCTCTGGTCGGGCGCTTGATTGCCGAACGGGCCCTGGCTGCCGGAGTGACAAAAGTGGTCTTCGACCGGGGTGGCTACAAGTACCACGGGCGTGTAAAGGCGCTCGCCGAGGCCGCCCGCGAAGCTGGCCTGAGCTTCTAGGGGCCTGCCACCGTGATGGTGCAGGATCGTGGCGCAGGAGTCGCCCGTCCATCCCACGTCATCACGGTGGTGCGCCACCAGGGGCGGAGCAGTGGCGCAAGGGCGAAGCTTTGCCCGCAACGCCTCACCCTTCACAATCAGGTGTCAAATCGCCGGTACGGCATCTGCGGAGCGTGCAGGGGGCGCCCCCCTCGTCCACGGGCCGCGACTGGCGCGCAGGGGAGCGCCGATGTCGTACCAGAGCGTCAGGGACGGGTTTGGGAGGAATCGTGAACCGAGAACGAATCAACCCCGACGGGCTCGACCTTGAAGAGCGCGTCGTACAGATTAATCGCGTATCGAAAGTGGTGAAGGGCGGCCGGCGCTTCAGCTTCAGCACGGTGGTCGTCGTCGGTGATGGCAAGGGCCACGTGGGTGTGGGGATGGGCAAGGCCGCCGAAGTGCCCGAGGCGATCCGCAAAGGCACCGAAGCCGCGAAGAAGAACCTGATCCGCGTGCCGCTGGTGGGAGGTACGGTGCCCCACGAGGTGCTGGCCAAGTTTGCCGCCACCCGGGTGATGATCCGGCCCGCCGCGCCCGGTACGGGCGTGATCGCCGGCCGTGGCGTTCGTCCGGTCGTTGAGGCCGCGGGGATCAAGGACGTGCTCTCCAAGGTTTACGGCAGCAACAATCCGGTGAATGTCGTCAAGGCGGCCTTTGCGGCGCTTAGCGAGATGACCTCGCTGAGCGAGATGGCTCGGCGCCGCGATATGACGCCGCACGAACTGGCCGCCCGGCGTAGCCGGCGCGAGCCGGCAGGCGAGGAGGCCGCAGTATGAGCAAGCTTCGCATCACCTATCGCAAGAGTACAATTGGCTACGCGAAGGACCAGAAGGAAACCATTCGCTCGCTGGGGCTGCGCAAACTGGGCCAGTCGGTGATCAAGCCCGATAATCCCTCCATTCGGGGTATGCTGTTCAAAGTGCGGCACCTGGTGGAGGTCGAAGAACTTCCCGATGAGGTGGCGGCATGAAACTGCACGATTTGAAGCCCGCCGAGGGCGCCCACCGTAAGTCCAAGCGCGTGGGCCGTGGCCATGGCTCGGGCAAGGGCAAAACAGCCGGCAAAGGTATGATGGGCCAGAAGGCCCGCAGCGGCCCCGGGCCGTACCGCACCTTCGAGGGCGGCCAGAACCGCCTGGTCAAGCGCATGCCCTTCAAGCGGGGCTTCACCAATATCTTCCGGGTGGAGTATGAGACGGTTAACGTCGCGCGACTCGCCGCCTGGCCCGCCGATGTGGAGGTAACACCCGCGTCGCTGCTGGAGGCCCGGGTGGTGCGGCGCAAGGCCCTGCCAGTGAAGATCCTCGGCGATGGTGAGCTGACCCGCCCGTTGACGGTGCACGCCCACAAGTTCAGCGACAGCGCGCGCCGGAAAATCGAGGCCGCTGGCGGAACGGTCGTGGAACTGCCGCTAACCATCGAACGCCATTCCCGTTCCCGCGGGCCCAACCCGTCCATGCGTAATGCTGCGGCGAAGAAGGCCCGGACCGAGGGGCGCTGAGGTGACCATCGGCGAACCCGGGGTTCCCCACACCCCCTGCCTGCCGGGGAGGCACGCCCTTCGCACCGGGAGGGTTTGAGAGGGCTGCGCCCTCCCGGGAAGCAACCTGAGTTCATCCGGTGGGCGGGGAGGCACGCCCTTCGCACCGGGAGGGTTTGAGAGGGCTACGCCCTTCCGGGAAGCAACCTGAGTTCATCCGGTGGGCGGGGAGGCACGCCCTTCACACGCAAGAGGGGCAGGAGAGGAGCCCGCTCCACCACCGCCCCGCAGGGAACTGTCAACACCTTACCGCGCGCCTCCAGGGGCGCGTGGTGAGCGAGGAACATGCCACGATGCTTCAGGCTCTCATTCGCGCCATACAGTTGCCCGACCTGCGACGGCGCATCCTCTTCACCCTGGGGATGCTGCTGATCTTCCGGCTGATCGCGCACATTCCGGTGCCGAATATTAACCCGGAGTCACTGGCCCAGCTCCAGGAGGCCCTGGCCACCAACCAGTTGGCCCAGTTGCTTAACCTCTTCGCCGGCGGCGCCCTGCAGAACTTCTCGGTGGCGGCGATGGGGGTCTATCCCTACATCACCGCCTCGATCATTATGCAGTTGCTCCAGCCGCTCATCCCCGCGCTCCAGGAACTGCAGCGCGAGGGTGAGCAGGGGCGCATCAAACTCAACCGCTACCAGATGTGGCTGACCATACCCCTGGCCTACCTCCAGGCGTATGGCCAGACCCTGACCATCGAACGCAGCTTTGGCGCTGGTCAGTCGCTCTTCCGTACGCCGTTTGATATCGTCAACAACTTCCTGCCGACGTTTACCATCCTGACGACCATGGTCGCCGGAACGATGCTGCTGGTGTGGATGGGCGAACTGATCAACGAGCGCGGCATCGGGCAGGGCATCTCGGTGATCATCTTCGGCGGCATCGTCTCGCGCCTTCCGGCGGTGATCGTCCAGGGTGTGCAGATCAGCCAGACCGGTGACGTGGGCACGTTCATCGGCCTGGCCCTGTTCCTGGCCATCGCCCTGGTGACCATCGTCGGCATCGTGCTCATCCAGGAAGGCCAGCGGCGCATCCCGGTGCAGTACGCCAAGCGCGTGCGCGGCAACAAGGTTTATGGCGGGCAGAGCAGCCACATTCCGCTCAAGGTCAATATGGCAGGGATGATCCCCCTCATCTTTGCCCAGAGCATTATCATCTTCCCCGGCGTCGTGGCTTCCTGGTTCTACCGCCCCGGCGCCCCGGGCTTCGGCAATGCAGTGGCCGGCTTCTTCTACAACACGTTCAATCCGACCGGTCAGGGCGGCGGGATCGTCTACATCACCCTGCTGTTCCTGCTCACCGTGGGCTTTACCTATTTTTACACCCTGGTGCTGTTTCAGCAGCAAGACATTCCGGATACCCTGCAACGTAACGGGGGCTTCATCCCCGGCATCCGCCCCGGTAAAAATACCGAGCAGTACCTGATGCGCGTGCTGAACCGCATCACCCTCGCCGGGGCGCTCTTTCTCGGCGTGATTGCGGTGCTGCCCTTCATCACGCAATCGATCACCGGGCTCCAGATCGGCCTGGGAAGCACCGCGCTGCTGATCGTGGTGGGCGTGGCGGTGGATACGATGCGTCAGCTCGAGGCGCAACTGATCATGCGCGAATACGAAGGGTTTCTCAGCCGCTGACGGCTGTTACACGGACTGCGCGTTTATGGTATCATCGCAGGGTAGCGTGGCTCGCGGGTGGCCCACGCTACCTGATGTCGCGACACGAAGGTATCGGGTGTCCGTTCGCAGGCCGGCACGCAGGGAGGCGTGCAGGGCAAGGTAGAGAAGAGCACCGCTATGACCATCAACGTGATTTTGCTGGGGCCTCCAGGAGCAGGGAAGGGCACACAGGCGAAGACGCTTGCCGAGCGAACCGGGCTGACCCACGTTGCCAGCGGGGATCTCTTTCGAGCGGCGCTGCGCGAAGGCACTGAACTCGGCATGCTTGCCAAATCGTACATGGACCGGGGCGAACTGGTGCCCGACGAGGTGGTTATCCGCATGATCCTCGAACGGGTAGCCCAGCCGGACTGCGCCGCCGGGGTGATCTTCGATGGTTTTCCCCGCACGAAGGAGCAGGCCGTGGTCCTCCAGGACTCGCTTGCGGAGAATCAGGCCCGGATCAATGCCGTGCTCTACCTGCACGTGCCCAACGAGGTGCTACTGCGCCGGATTGCCGGGCGCCAGACTTGCAAAGTTTGTGGAGCCACGTATAATATATACTATTTCCCGTCCCACCGGCCGGGAATTTGTGATGCATGCGGCGGTAAACTCTACCAGCGCAGCGACGACTCGCTGGAGACCGCCCAGCATCGCCTGGACGTGTACTTTGCACAGACCAGGCCGCTGATCGAGCACTATCAGGGGCAGGGGCTGTTGCACGAGATTGACGGACAGCAGGATATTGCATGGGTGACCGATGCGATGCTGAAGGCGCTAGGACCGTTCCTGGAGCCATCGGCGCAGCCGAAGGAGTGATATGTCGAAAAAGAAGGATGTCATCGAGATGGAGGGCACCATCACCGAGCCATTGCCTAATGCGATGTTTCGAGTTGAACTGGAGAATGGTCATGAGGTGCTGGCCCACATCTCAGGCAAGATGCGCATGAACTATATTCGTATTTTGAAGGGTGATCGGGTGCTGGTCGAACTTTCACCTTACGATCTGACCCGTGGGCGCATCACGTACCGCTACAAATAGGTATTTGGGTGAGGATTGACAGGCGAGGTGTCGATTGTTTCGGCGGCAGACATGTCGCCGCGGGGAGGCTGTTGTGAAAGTACGAGCGTCAGTCAAACCCCGCTGTGAGTATTGCAAGGTGATTAAACGCAAGGGTGTGATCCGCGTGATCTGCTCGCGCACACCGAAGCATAAGCAGCGCCAGGGGTAAGGTTTCGGACAGTCTGGCGGCGAGGGCCGCGAGCAGGGTAGTGTTACGAGGAAGTGCATGGCACGTATCGCCGGGGTAGACATTCCCCGCAACAAAAAGGTCGGGATCGCGATCACCTACATCTATGGTATCGGGCGATCGAACGGGGCCGAGGTGTTGCGCAAGGCCCAGGTCAATCCCGATTCCCGGGTGCGCGATCTGACCGAAGAGGAGGTCGCCCGCATCCGCGAGGTCGTGGACCGCGAGTATCGCGTGGAGGGTGATCTGCGCCGCGAGGTGCAGTTGAACATCAAGCGGCTGATGGATATCGGGTGCTACCGGGGCCTGCGCCACCGGCGCGGTATGCCCGTGCGCGGCCAGCGCACCCGTACGAATGCACGGACCCGGCGCGGCCGCAGGGGCCAGGCGATCGGGATCAAGAAGAAGACCAGGAAGTAGGCTGTTAACGGGTAGCTTGCCCCGGACAGCCAGGCGCGGGCCGCTACGCTCGCTGCCGTCTCTCGCAATAACCCGTAGCTACCACGCGCACAGGTGGGCGAGGAGTGGCCTGCCTGTGCCAACTGTGTGTCAAGGAGCATGGCATGCCCCCGAAGGGACAAAAAACAGGTGCAGCGGCCAGTCGGCAACGCGGTAAGCGCCGCGAGCGTAAGAATGTGCCGCGCGGTCAGGCCCACATCCTGAGCACCTTCAATAATACTATCGTAACGATCACTGACCCGCAGGGGGCAGTGATCTGCTGGGCCAGCGCTGGCCAGAGCGGCTTCAAAGGCTCGCGGAAGAGCACGCCCTACGCTGCTCAGGTTACGGCTGACTCGGCGGCCCGCAAGGCAATGGAGAATGGGATGCGCTCGCTCGAGGTCTTCGTCAAGGGGCCTGGTTCGGGGCGCGAGGCGGCGATTCGTTCCCTGCAAGCCGCCGGGCTGCAGGTGACTGCCATCACCGACGTGACCCCCATTCCCCACAACGGGTGCCGCCCACCCAAGCGCCGCCGTGTGTAACCGGTGGCCATGGCCGCACACTGGTGCGATACGATGACCGTAGATGGTACCGCAGGCGCGCAGCGTAACCCCGACCGCGCGGGAGCAGGATACCCGCCAGACGTATGCGCTCGCTCCCTGGCGCCCCCTACGGTGCTTCAGCGCCCATCGGATCGCGTGTTGATCATGCGGGGCTCCGGCTCGCAGGTCGGAGGCCCCCGCACTATGGGAGGATAGAGAACCTATGGCGCGTTATACAGGCCCCGTCGGCAAAGTGAGCCGGCGCCTGGGTATTGGTATCACCGAAAAAGGGCAACGCATCCTGGCCAAGCGCCCCTTCCCGCCCGGACAGCACGGCCCGGCGGCAAAGCGGCGCCAGGTCTCCGATTACGGCTTGCAGTTGCAGGAAAAGCAGAAGGCAAAGTACATGTACGGGGTGCTCGAACGGCAGTTCCGCCGGACCTTCGAGCAGGCCGCCCGCCGCAGCGGGGTGACGGGGGAGTATTTGCTGAGTCTGCTGGAGCGACGCCTCGACAATGTGGTCTATCGGCTCGGCTTCGCCACCACACGCGCCCAGGCCCGGCAGTTGGTGAACCACGGCCATATTGTGGTTGATGGGCGCAAGACGAACATCCCCTCGTTTACCGTTAAGGTCGGCCAGGTTATCGCCGTGCGACCGGAGAGTCGCCGCCGTACCTACTTCAAGAATCTGGTGGATAGCGGCGCCCTGAACAAGCACCGCGCGCCGGACTGGTTGCGTCTCGACCCGGCAAACCTCTCCGGCACCGTGGTGGCCCTGCCCCGCCGCGAAGATGCTGAGGCGGGCATTAATGAGCAGTTGATCGTAGAGTTTTACAGTCGGTAAGTTCCTGATTCGGGCCAGCACGGGCGCGGGGTGGTGGGGCGCACCATATTGCCACACCCCTCGCTCCCGGCTGGCTGCTGTGTCGGATACAGGTAAGGAGGCGTGCCATGCTGGACATCGCCATGCCCAAAATTGAGGTGGTGGAGTCCGCAGATAATTATGGGCGCTTCAAGATCGAGCCGCTCGACCCCGGGTACGGCCATACGCTGGGCAATGCGCTGCGGCGCGTGCTGCTCTCGGCCATTCCCGGGTCGGCGATCACCAGGATCAGAGTTGATGGAGCGTTTCACGATTTTGCCACTATTGAAGGCATGCGTGAAGATGTTACCGAGCTGGTGCTGAATGTCAAAGGGGTGCGCATTCGCTCCACCATCACCGAACCGGTTACTGCCCTGCTGAGTAAACGCGGCGCCGGTCGGGTGACCGCGGCAGATATTCAACTGCCGCCGGATTGTGAAGTGGTTAATCCGCATCACTACCTCTGCACGCTCGACAGCGACGATGCGCGGCTTGAGCTTGAATTGACCATTGAACGCGGACGTGGGTACTTCGCGGCCGATGAGCGCCCGATGTTGCCGCTGGGGGAGATCCCGGTGGACGCAATGTTTACCCCGGTGCCGCGAGTGAACTATCTGGTTGAAAATACCCGTATCGGCCAGGCGACCGACTTCGATCGCCTGCTCATCGAGGTCTGGACCGATGGAACCTTGAAGCCAGGTGATGCGCTGGGTCAGGCTGCCCAGGTGCTGGTGCAGTATAGCCAGACCATCGCCGACTTCAACCGTCTGGCGGTTGAGCCGGAAGCTCCGCCCGCGCCGAATGGCTTGACCATCCCGGCCGATGTGTACGATACGCCGATCGAAGAACTCGATCTCTCGACGCGCACCTACAACTGCCTGAAGCGCGCCGATATTACCCGCGTTGGGCAGGTGCTACAGATGGACGAGAAGGCCCTGCTCTCCGTCCGCAACCTGGGACAGAAGTCGATGGAGGAGATCCGCGATAAGCTGAGTGAGCGCGGTTTCATCCCACGCCCGACGATTGTTGCGAGTGAGTGAGGATCGCAAAACCGGGTTTCCCACGCCCCTCCCTGAGGGGAGGGTTTGGGAGGGCTGCGCCCTCCCAAGAATAGTTATTTTCATTCTGGCGTTGTGCGGCGCAGCCGCATGACCGTCTCCCGGGAACAAACCCATGATGATCGTGTCGTTGTGCGGCGCAGCCGCATGAACGGCTGGAGTGAGGATAGAATGCGACACCGACATGCTGGGAAGTTGCTGGGGCGCTCCTACGAACATCGTAAGGCGCTGTACCGCAACCTGATGATTGCATTGATTGAGCATCGCAAGATTACCACGACGATGGCCAAAGCCAGGGCGGTGCAGCCAGAGGTGGAGCGGCTGATCACGATCGCCCGTGAGGATACGCCGCACTCCCGGCGCATGGCCCTCTCGAAGCTCGCCAGTAAGGACGCGATGCGCAAACTGTTTACGTTCGCGCCGCAGGAGTACGGCAGCCGCAATGGTGGGTATACCCGCATCACCAGGATCGGCCCGCGGCGGGGCGATGGCGCCGAGATGGCGGTGATTGAACTGGTCTAGTGCGAAACATTGCCTTGCTGCTGGCCTATGATGGCACCGATTTCGTCGGCTCGCAGTTCCAGAACCAGGGCCGTTCGGTGCAGGGCGCGCTGGAAGGGGCCTGGGAGGAGTTGACCCGGGAGACCCGACGTTTCACGCTGGCAGGGCGCACCGATGCGGGCGTTCACGCCCACGGCCAGGTTGCCAGTGTGCGTAGCGAGACACGCCATTCAACCGCCACGCTCATGCGCGGTATGAATGCCCTGCTGCCTGATGATGTGCGCGTGCTGGCGGTGCGCGAGGTGAGCGCTGAGTTTCACGCGCGCCGGAGCGCTGTGCGACGTGACTATCGCTACTTGATTGATAATGGCCCGGTGCCGCTGCCAACGCTTCGCCACCTGGCCCTGCACGTTGAACAACCGCTCGATGTGACAGCAATGGCCGAAGCGCTGGCCCTGCTCGAAGGTACCCACGACTTCGCCGCTTTCACGGCGCCGTCGGCGGAACAGAAGAGTACAGTACGCACCGTCTATCAGGCGCGATTGCGTGAGGTGGAACTCTTCGGGCGCGCTCTGATTGCCATTGACATGGCAGCGAATGCCTTTCTGCAGCATATGGTGCGTGTGATTGTCGGCACCGTGCTGCAAGTCGGACGGGGGCGCATGGGCGTGACGGAGTTCCGGCAGGTGCTGGAGGGACGTGATCGAAAAGCAGCCGGGCCGACCGCGGCGCCCCACGGGCTGATCCTCACGTCGGTGAGCTATCCGCCCGGCCTGGTGCGGTGGGAAAGCGATTAACCCGGGCACGAAAGGATATCTACGGTGAAAACCTATCATCAAAAACCTGCCGAAGCGCAGCGCGACTGGTATGTGGTGGATGCCACCGACCAGGTGCTCGGGCGACTGGCAACCCAGATCGCCACCCTGCTGCGCGGCAAGCATAAGCCGACGTACACCCCCTCGACCGATGGCGGTGATTTTGTGATCGTGATTAACTGTGAGAAGATCAAAATCACTGGTAAGAAGGCCGATCAGAAGATCTACTACCGGCACACCGGTTATCCGGGCGGTCTCAAGGCCACGCCCTACAAGATGATGCTGGCCAAACATCCCGACCGCATCCTGCGCAACGCGGTGAAGGGCATGCTGCCCAAGAACCGTATGGGTCGCCATCTGTTGACCAAGCTGCGCATCTACGCCGGACCGCGCCATCCCCACGCCGCTCAGCAACCCAGGGTCTGGACGCCGCGCTGAACGGTCGGGCACGGGAGGGGTGGAGGGAGTGTAGCTCCGCAGGAGCTTCGGAGGCGCCAGCATCGCAAAGGTGGAGAATGGGGGCGTATTCCCCCAGGAGTGTCGCAGGCACAGCGGAAGATGGAGAGGGTTTGCGAGGGCCAGGCCTTCCTTTCTCGTCCCGGTAGCGTGCGGCAAAGCTGCGTGAGTGTCCAACGATACAAGGAGATCGGTTGACGATGGAGGCAAAACGCTACTATCAGGGCACCGGGCGCCGCAAGACCGCGGTTGCGCGAGTGCGCCTGTTCCCCGGCAGCGGGGAGTTCATAGTGAACAATAAGAAGCCCGAGAAGTATTTCGGTCCGCGCGAACTGTTGCAGCGCGAGATCTGGATGCCGCTCCAGTTGACCGGGAATACGGCCAACTTTAACGTGGTGGTGAAGGTGCGCGGCGGCGGAGTACACAGCCAGGCCGGGGCGGTGCGCCACGGTGTAGCGCGAGCCTTGCTCGATCTTGATCCCGATCTGCGCCCGACGCTGAAGAAGGCCGGCCTGCTCACCCGCGACCCGCGGGCGAAGGAACGCAAGAAGGCCGGCCTCAAGCGCGCGCGCAAAGCGCCCCAGTACACCAAGCGCTGAGGTGAAAATAGGGCGCCAGCGGGGAGGGTTTGGGAGGGCTTCGCCCTCCCAAGAACAATAATATTTTCATTCTGGCGTTGTGCGGCGCAGCCGCATGGGCGCCTAACGGGCAATTCACCGTCCGGGCGCGCAGCGTGCAACCATGCGCAGGTAGGGGCGAAAGATCTTTCGCCCCTACCTGCGTCCTGTACGCAGAACAAGAAGGAACTCCGCTTCCCTCACCACTTCCTCAGGCGGAGACCCGCGGGGGCGATGCCCGCCCCTGCTACTACCGCGAGCAGGCGTACAGGCGGCCCTGGCTTCTCCTACCACCCCTGCAAGGGAAGCCCGCTGGGCAACGCTCGCCTGCGCGCGCCCCGCGGGTTCCCGGCCTTCACACGCGCGAACCGGGCTTTGATGCGTTGCCCGGTTGAAGCGCAAAAGGGGCCATGTTACAATGGGCCGACAAGAAGCCGCCAGGGTCTGCCATGCGCGTGATCACGGGGAGAGCCAAAGGGCATAAACTCAAGGCGCCGAAGGGCCTCGGCACGCGCCCCATGCTCGACCGGGTGAAGGAGTCGCTCTTCTCCGTGCTCGAGGGCTACGGGCCGGTCCGTGGGCGGGTGCTCGACCTGTATGCCGGAACGGGCGCGCTGGGGATCGAGTTTCTCTCCCGCGGAGCCGAGTATGCCGACTTTGTCGAGCAACAGCCCCACGTTTGCGCCATTATCCAGGCCAATCTGGAACATACCAGACTGGCGCCGTACGGCCGGGTCCATCAGATGCCGGTTGAGCGCTTCCTGCACCACCGACGCGGGGCCGGTAGTTACGACTATATTATGATGGACCCGCCCTATGCTGATCCGAAGATCGAACAGACGATCACGACCATTCTGGATCATGGCCTCGGCCACGAAGGCAGCCTGTTGATCGTCGGGCACTCGCCACGGGTGAACCTGGCCGATGCCTATCCGGGCGCCACACGGATCAAGTATCGCCGCCTCGGTGACTCCTGTTTTTCGATCTATCGTCTCGGTTCGGATAGCACGGGCGCCGGACCTGAGGCGTGAGAAGCACGTGAGGGTCGCTCGCTGATGACCACGCGCATCGCCGTCTATCCGGGGAGCTTTGACCCGGTTACCTATGCCCATCTGGACGTCGCGGCCCGCGCGACGCGCCTGTTTGACCGGGTGGTGATGGGGGTGTTCGACCGGCCACAGAAGAACCTGCTCTTCAGCACCGAGGAGCGGTTGGCCTTGCTCCGCACCGCCATTGCCGATCTCCCACGGGTCGAAGCGGTCAGCTACAACGCGCTCACCGTGGATTTTGCCCGCGCCATGGGCGCGGTGGCCCTCATCCGAGGCTTACGCACCGTGAGCGACTTTGAGGTGGAGTATAACATGGCGCAGTTGAACCAGACCCTCGATCCCGAGATTGAGGTGGTGGTCCTGATGGCGAGCCGGCGTTATGCCCACATCAGTTCCAGCGCAGTGCGCGAGATCGCCGGGATGGGGCGCGATCCGGTGGAGTTTGTGCCGCCGCACATCGTGACGGCGCTACGGCAAAAGTTCGCGCAAAGGGGGTGAGCGTCATCGAGCTTGACGATTTGATCGATGAACTGGAAGACGTGCTCGCGGAAGGGCGGCGTGTGCCGTTCAGCGGCCGGCTCCTGGTTGATGAAGAGCGCATCCTTGATATTATTGACCGGATGCGGGTCGCCATCCCCGAAGAGCACAAGCGGGCCCGGCGCATCGTGCAGGAGCAGGAGCGGCTGATCGCCGAGGCGCAGGCGCGGGTGCAGCAGGTGCTCGAGGAACGCGGATTGCTGGAGGCGGTAGAGGCGGAACGCGCCCGGTTGCTCCAGCAGGCTGAGCAGGAAGCGGCTATGGTGCGCGCTGGCGCCGATGATTACGCCCGCCAGGTGCTCGAAGACCTCGATGCCCGCCTGGCGAAGCTGGTCACCAGTGTGCGCAATGGGTTGCACGAACTCGGCGCCCGTGGTCCTTCGCGAAAGGGTGATGGGTGAGGGCCCGCGGCGCGCAGGCCGTCACATTCCCAGGCCCGCGAAGCGGTGTTGCGGCCTGACAGTCTGGCGCCATTGCAGATGGGCGTGGAGGAGCGAAGCCCCTCTGTAAACCGCCGCCGGAGGCGGACGCTGCTCAAGCCTGTGCGTATGGTAGGTGTTCAGTGCCCGGGCATCTTGCCCGCATCCAGGCCATTGCGGGCGAGACGCCCGCGCACCCGGGGTGACGCCTTACCCCACATGTGAACACGTACTGCGCCTTGACAGCGCGCGCCTCTGTCGCCTATAATACAGTGTTTGCAGCATAGAGCTGCAATACCAGACAAACATCCATGACGGATCTGAAGTTCAACGTCGCGCAGTTGCTGCGTGAAGAGATCGGCGCTCGCCGCGAACTGACGTTCACGGAAGCCGAACTGCCCCTCGATGAAACGCTGAAGCTGCGCGACATCAGCGGAACGGTGCGTTTTACCCGCACCGCCAGCGGCGTCTGGGCCAATGTCAAGGCTCAGGGCACCGTCCGATTGACGTGCGTGCGCTCGCTGGAAGAGTTTGACTACCCGGTGAAGCTGGACTTCAGCGACCAGTTTCACTCGGTGATAGATGTGTACACCGGCGGCGCCCTGCCGAAACCGACGGAAGAGGATCCGTTCCTCCTCGACGAGTTGCATATGGCCGACATTGGCGAGGCGATTCGGGAGTATACGCTCCTGGAGTTGCCGCTCAACCCGGTAAGCCCGGCCTATCGCGATCGTCCGGTCAGTTACACGGTGCAGTCGGAAGGGATCGAGAGCGAAGAAGCAGAACCGGCGCCCGGGCCGGATGAGAATCCGCTCGATGCGCTGAAAGCCTGGGTGGAACGCCATAAGCGCCGGAACGGCAGGAGTTGAGCAACTATGGGTGCAGTACCAAAGCGAAAAGTCTCGCGCCATCGCCGCGGCAACCGCCGGCAGCATCTGGCACTCACCGCCCCCGTGCTGGTGATGTGCGAGCGCTGCGGGGCGCTGGTGCGCAACCATTATCCGTGTAAGCAGTGTGGCACCTACCGGGGCCGCCAGGTGATCAAGGTCACCCAGGCTGAGTGAGGGCCGGCAGGCGCGGGTGGGAGTAGAGGCGAGGAGCGGTCGGCTGACCAGAGTTCTGCCACCGCTCCTTTTGCTGTACAGAGAGGCAATGGTGATCGGCCCACGCTACGCCGCGATCTCCGGCTGGGGGATGGCTCTGCCAGAGCGCGTGGTAACGAACGAGGAACTGGCCCGCCGGCTCGATACCTCCGATGAGTGGATCCGCAGCCGCACCGGTATCAGCCAGCGCTACGTGGCTGCGCCCGATGAGTACACCTCGGTCCTGGCGACGCGCGCGGGTCGCGCGGCGCTCGAACGGGCCGGGTTGCCCCCCGCAGCGGTGGATATGGTCATCGTTGCCACCTGCACGCCGGATCGGCCCTTCCCCGCCACCGCCTGCACCGTGCAGGCCAATCTGGGCATTCCTGGCGGCGGGGCCTTCGATCTGGCGGCGGCGTGCAGTGGCTTTGTCTACGGGTTGAGCATGGCCACGGCGCTGATCAAGAGCGGGATGAGCAACTGCCTGCTGCTGGTGGCCGTCGATGTGTTTACCCATCTGATTAACTGGAACGATCGCAGCACCTGCGTGCTGTTCGGCGATGGCGCCGGCGCCGTCGTGCTCCGCGCCAGCGCCGAGCCTCTGGGCCTGATAGCTGCCAATCTGGGGGCCTGGGGCGAGGGCGAAATGTTGATGGCCGTGGACGCTGGCGGTACGCGCCTGCCGCTTACCCCTGATCTGCTCCAGACGGGGCGGCAGTACGTGCATATGAATGGGCGCGAGATGTTCCGTCATGCGGTGCGCGGCATGGCCGAGTCGGCGGAGCAGGCCCTGGCGGCGGCGGGCCTCCGCTTCGAGGATGTGGCGCTGGTCATTCCGCACCAGGCGAACCTGCGGATCATCGAGGCTGTCGCCCGGCGTCTGGGGCTGCCGCTGGACCGCTTCTTCGTCAATCTTGACCGTTATGGCAACACATCGGCGGCCTCGGTGCCGATTGCGCTCTGCGAAGCCGTGGAGCAGCGGCGGGTGCAGGCCGGTGATTATGTGCTGCTGACGGCCTTCGGCGGCGGCCTGACATGGGGTTCGTCGGTGGTGCGCTGGGGGTGACCACGGCGCGCTCCCCGGCCCACCTCCAGGCGACCTGCCTGGGCATCAGCGCGACGTTGACCGCGTCCAGATGCGCCATGCCCAATCTCCAATCGCAAATCTGCAAGCTGCAATTGCACCAGGGAGAGTACAGAAGCCTATGACCATTGCGTGGGTATTTCCGGGTCAGGGATCGCAAGTGGTGGGGATGGGCCGCGATGTCTACGCTGCGTTCCCTGCGGCGCGCGACGTGTTCGAGGAGGCCGACGCGACGCTGAAACTGCCCCTCACCCGGTTGTGTTTCGAGGGACCTGAGGCCGAGTTGACGGCGACCGAGAACGTGCAGCCAGCCCTGCTCACCGTCAGCACCGCGCTGTTGCGGGCCATGGAGAGTGCTGCGGGACGGCCGCTGCCTCTCCCGCGCGCCGTGGCCGGGCACAGTCTCGGCGAGTACGCGGCGCTGGTTGCTGGCGGCGCGTTGAGCTTCGCTGAGGCGCTGCGACTCGTGCGGCGGCGCGGCGAGTTGATGGCCGAAGCCGGGGCTGGAGGTATGGCGGCGGTGCTGGGCCTGGACGTCGAAACCCTGGAGCAGGTCTGCCGTGAAACGAACGAGGCGCTGGCGGAGGATCCAGCGAGTATCAGCAGCGTGGTGGTGGCGAACTACAATGCTCCTGATCAACTGGTGATCAGTGGCGCCACACGCGCGGTTGAGCATGCGGGGCGTCTGGCGAAACAGCGGGGCGCCAGGCGGGTCGTTCCGCTCAAGGTGAGCGCGGCCTTCCATTCACCACTGATGCGCCAGGCTGCTGAGGGGATGGCCCGGGCGATAGAGGCCGCGACCATCCAGCCGCTGCGGACACCGCTGATCGCCAACGTCACCGCCGAGCCGCTGGTGGCCCCTGGCGAGGTGCGGCGTGAACTGGTGGCGCAGGTGGTGGCGCCGGTGCGCTGGATTGCCTCGGTGCAGCGCATGGCGCGTGATGGGGTAACGACCTTTCTGGAAATCGGCCCCGGCAAGGTCCTGAGTGGTCTGATCCGGCGCATCGCGCCGCAGGCGCAGGCGCTGAGCATCGGCAGTGCCGCCGAGGTGCGCGAGGTGCGCGTCGAGTAAGGCGATCTGCATCTATGGTGAACCCGGGTTTCTCCGCGGTCAACAAGAACGCGCCCCGATTCTACACGACGCTGTGTAGAACCGGGGCGCGGTGGCGATGACGCCGACGCCATTTGTATGTCTGCCGTCCGGGCGGCTTCGTCTACAACAACAAACGCAACGGCCGGAAGGTAAACCCTCCGGCCCTGCATGAACCATGACCCAGCAACGTGTGTTCCTGATAGGTTACCGAACGAGCGTACAGTTCCCGATAAGGTTACCGAACGAGCGTACAGTTCCTGCTAGGTTACCGACACGTACCATTCCCCAGATTCGGGCCTCAAGGGTCTGGCAACTCCAGCGAGTAGCCCTTTCAGTCTACTTATCTCTACGCAGACCCTCGGCTGCTCTGCTTTCGGCGCACGCATGTGTGGCGCTTTGCCGTGCCAGCTTTTGCCTTTGGGTATGGCTCCTGGCTTTTGCGTGGGTAACAAGTTCCTCCTGTCCACACGCGTTGAGCTTTGCGTGGAGAGGCCATCCCGCAACTCGCAGAGCATCCGATCGCTCAGTCAGCGATCCGGCGCTTGTCTGTTAGTCTCCCTGGAACGTTACACGGTAGCGTTCCATTTCCCCTAACGCACGCTCATTCTCTCCAAGTGCACTCTTTTTCTTTACAGTGAGAGAATGGCGCTTGTCTGGTGACGGCGCGTTTTCGACTGTTCAGGTACTCTGGTGCGTTGCTGTTCCCTTGAGGCTTCGGCGCTATCATAGCATTTTAAGGCCCAAGAATCAAGAGGTTAATCGTATCTTAACGATAATAGAGGCTCGCAAAGGCGTTTCATGGGCTTGAGGTGCGGGGGTTTGCACTTTTTGATACGAAGAATAGGCCGGTAAGGTGTAAAGAGTTTTCGAGAGAGGCTCGTCGTCCGATGCTGGCGCCCGGTTATCTGCTGTCGGCGACGATGCGCTCGGCCACGGCGCGCCCGGAGAGAAGCACGAGCGGAATGCCACCCCCGGGGTGGGTGCCGCCCCCGACGAAGTAGAGGCCGCGGAGGGCGCGAGCGCGCTGGGGTGGGCGAAAGAAGGCGCTGAAGGGCGAATGCGAGGCCCAGCCGTAGATGGCGCCGCCCGGGGCGTTGTAGCGCCCGGCGATGTCCTCCGGCGTCCAGATCTGCTCGTAAACGATATGGCGGTTGAGGTCAGTCAGGCCCATACGCTCCAGTTTGGCCACGATGCTGTCGCGGTAGGGGCGCGCCTCGCGGCTCCAGCACACGCGAGGATTGAGCGTCGGGGCGTTCACCAGCACGAACAGGTTGAGATGGCCGGGCGGAGCGTGCTCGGGATCGGTCAGGGCCGTGGCGGCCACGTAGATCGTCGGGTCGGCAGCGGGAACGCCTTTCTGAAAGATGGCCGCAAACTCGCGGGGGTAGTCGCTGCTGAAGAAGATATTGTGGTGGGCCAGTTGCGGGTAGCGCCGGTTCACCCCGAGGAAGAGCACGAAGCCACTGCAGGAGATCTCCTGCCGGGCCAGACGCGCGGCCACGGCCTCCTGGCCGGGAACGAGGACGCGGTAGGCGTAGCCCGGGTCGGCGTTGATCAACACCTGAGCGGCGGTCAGCTCCTCGCCGCTGGCCAGGCGTACCCCCTGTACACAGCGACCA
Organism: uncultured Chloroflexota bacterium; assembly: GCA_937120965.1. GTDB lineage: Bacteria > Chloroflexota > Chloroflexia > Chloroflexales > Chloroflexaceae > JACAEO01. The sequence continues at coordinate 35,626 of CAKZKA010000236.1, read as the reverse complement.
CTGGTCTCCACTGCGACCACCGGGGCGCTGGTGCGCACCTCTACCCCGAGTTCGGTGGCCAGGCCCAGCAGGGCGCGGGCCAGGGTGTACATCCCGCCACGCACGTACCAGCCGCCCTCGGCGAACTCGATGTAGGCAATGACGTTGAAGGTCGCAGGCGAGATGTAGGGCGACGAGCCGTTGTAGGTGGCATACCGGTTGAAGACCTGTCGGAGGTAGGGGCTACGGAAGAACGAGCGCACGGCGGCGTCAACGCTGCGCAGGGCGTCAATGGCCGGGCCGTCGCGGAGGAGGCGGGGCCGGAGCAGTTCGCGTGGCCCATCAAAGGGTTTCAGCAGGAAGACATCGGCAACGGCGTCGTAGATCCGTGCCGTATGGGCCAGAAAGCGAAAGAACGCCGGCACATCGGGCGGGCTGAGGCGTTCGATCTCCTGGATCAGTTGGGGCAGGCGTTGCCAGGCGTTGAAGGTTGTGCCGTCGGGCCACTGGTAGCGGCAGGTCGGCTCGATCTGCTCGAGGGTGAGGTAATCGGCCATGCGGCGGCCGGCGGCGGCAAACAACTCGTCGATCACCCAGGGCATGGTGAGCAGCGAAGGGCCGGTGTCGAAGGTATAGCCGGCTTCGCGCAGGAGGTTGAGTTTACCGCCCACCCGCTCGTTTTTCTCCAGCACGATGACCTGGCGACCAGCGGTGGCCAGGCGGATGGCGGCGGCCAGGCCACCGAGGCCGGCGCCCACCACAATTACGCGATTGGCAGGAGGTTGCATACGCTCGTGCACTCAACACACACAACAGGCGCGGAGACCGGTCGATCGATCTCCGCGCCCGCTGGCCCGGCTATGGTGACTGAAACCTGCTCGCATCGGGCCGGCGGAGCCTGCCGGCTGGGGCAGGCTCACCGGGCGCCAGCGCAGGCTGCCCCAGCAGGGGCTATACCGGCAACCTTTGCGTACCGACCGGTACGTGTTCACATTTGGGATAAGGCGTCACCTCAGGTGCGCGGGCATCTTGCCCGCATCCAGGCTATTGCGGGCGGGACGCCCGCGCACCCGGGAGAAGTGTGAACAGGTACACCGACCGCTCAGGCGCTCACCAGGCCTTCTTTCCGGGGATCTGCGCGCCAAAGATGTTGGGCGGAAGCTTGAAGCCATGGGCCTCCAGGCGCGGGGTGAAACGGGGACGCACGCCGGTGGGGCGCAATTCGGCCTGGATCTTGCCCTCCGGGGTTTTGCCAAGGATCTCGAGCTTGAAAATGTCCTGGAGCACGACCGTGTCACCCTCCATACCCTGCACCTCGGTGATATACGCCACCTTGCGCTGGCCATCTTCGAGGCGTGTTTGCTGAACGATCAGGTCAATGGCCGAAGCGATCTGTTCGCGGATCACCTTGAGGGGCATCTCCATACCGGCCATCAGGGCCATGGTCTCCATACGCGCCAGAGCGTCGCGGGGCGTATTGGCGTGGAGGGTGGTGAGTGAGCCATCGTGGCCGGTATTCATTGCCTGGAGCATATCAAGGGTTTCACCGCCGCGGCACTCGCCGATGACGATCCGCTCGGGGCGCATACGCAGCGAGTTAATCACCAGGTCGCGAATAGTCACGCGACCGGTGCCATCTACTTCAGGCGGGCGCGACTCCAGGCGCACCACGTGTTCCTGAGCCAGTTGCAGCTCGGCGCTATCCTCGATGGTGACGATGCGCTCGTCGTCGGGGATGAAGTTCGAGAGCACATTGAGCAGCGTGGTTTTGCCCGAACCGGTACCGCCGGCAACGACGATATTGAGGCGCGAAACGACGCATGCGCGCAAGAACTCGGCCATCTCGGGCGTCAGGGAGCCGAAACGGATCAGGTCGTCAACCTTCAGTTTATTCTTGGAGAACTTGCGGATGGTGATGGTTGAGCCATCAATCGCGCAAGGAGGAATAATGGCATTCACACGCGAGCCATCGGGCAGGCGCGCGTCAACCATGGGCCACTTGCGGTCGATGCGCCGGCCCAGCGGGCGAATGATGCGGTCAATGACCTTGAGCACGTGCTCATCGTTGGCGAAGCGCACCGGCGATAGCTTCAGTTTGCCCTTCTGTTCAATGTAAACCCGGTGCGGTCCGTTGACCATGACTTCGGAGATCGTATCATCGTTGAGCAGCGGCTGGATCGGCCCGAAGCCCATCAGTTCATCGCAGACCATGGCAAACAGGCGCTTGATCTGCTCTGGCTCCAGGCTCACCCCGGACTGCTGGTACACCCGGGCGAAGCGCTCCTGAAGCATACGTTCGGTTTCGGGGGTGCGCTTGAGTTCGGTCTGGCTGCCCAGGGAGGCCTGGATCCGGTCCACGATCCAGAGTGACAGCTCGAGCAGGCGCTGCTCATCAACCGTTTCGGCGGGCCCGTCGGCCCGGGCGCCGTTGAGGGAGGGGCCTTCCACCCCGGGTCGCAGATCGGCGGGCGTGGAGGGCAGGGCGGCCTCGGCGGGCGGCAGAGGGGTAACGGCAGTCACTGCCGGAGCGCTGACAGGCTCAGACGGCGGTGGGGTGCTGCCAAGACGTTTGAGCAACGACATAGAACTCCTCCGAATGATCCCGGACGGGGCCGGGGCGTCACGCATCCTGGCTCCAGGATACGGGCCAGGCATTACGAATCGGTGTCCGGGTTACCCGAGCTTGACGAAATAGGCCTCACAGGCGCGATCGATCAACTCCCGGCTCATGGAGGGAGGAATGTTGCGGTACTTGGCCTCATCGAGGATCTGATCACAGATGTCCCGCGGATGGCATGCGCGCAGCTCGCGACCCACCTTTCTGTAATGCTCTTCAATCAGATGCCGCAGACCCTCATCGCTGTAGGGGATCTGTTTGGCTTTGCACACAAGTTGAAAGATAGCGCGAAACTCAGCCGGCGAGGGATTGCCAACTTCGATCTTGTGCCGGATGCGCCGGAGGAAAGCATCGTCCACCAGATCTTTAGGATTGAGATTGGTTGAAAAGACGATCAGTACATCGAAGGGTATTTGTAGTTTCTTACCGGTTTGCAGGGCAAGGAAATCCACCTTCTTCTCCAGGGGCACAATCCAGCGATTGAGCAGATCCTGGGGCCGGCACTTCTGGCGCCCGAAGTCGTCGATCAGGAACAGGCCGCCGTTGGCCTTCATCTGAAACGGCGCCTCGTAGACCTTACTCACGGGGTCAAAGATCAGTTCAAGTTGTTCGAGGATCAACTCACCGCCGACCATCACCCGTGGGCGCTTGCAGACGAGCCAGCGGGCGTCGGGGAAGTAGGTGGGTGTTGCTCTGGCCAGTGACGACCCGAAGGGAGTGGCAGGCTCCGCGTGACCGACCTCATGCTGCTGGACGACCTCGTGGTTCAGGGGGTCGAACACCTTGATGATCTGGCCGTCAACCTCCACACTGTAGGGGATGAGGACGTAACCGCCGAGCATGTTCGCAATGCCTTCGGCAAAGGTCGTCTTCCCATTGCCGGGGGGGCCGTAGAGGAAGAGTGAGCGGGCCGAATTGGCGGCAGGGCCGAGCCGATCCAGCATACGTTCGCTGACGACCAGGTGCTCAAAGGCTTTGCGAATGGTTGCCTGGTCAATCACCATGTTGCCGATCTGCTGGCGATTGACGATATCCACATACTGCGCGAGGGGCACGGGGGCCGGGCCGGCGTACTGGTTGCGGTCGAGTACCTCGTGGACCTTGACCCGACCCTTGGTGGTGATGATGTACTGGAAGGAACGCTCGCTGAAGCCGCCCTCGGCGCCGATAATGTCAACGTACTCCTCAAGTTTGAGAAACTCGAGGACCTTGTCGATAACGCCGAGAAAGGGGAGCCTGGTGGTTTCTTCAAGGCGCTGGCCGGTAATGGCGCCGGTGAAGTAAATGATCTTCAGCACCAGATCGGTGAGAAAACCCATGCTCAACCCCGTCTCGGCGATCGAGGAGGGTTGCGGGGGGATGGCGGGCATCTGGGAATCCTTCTGGGGAGGGACGGATGCAGTTGACGCGGCAGTAGAAACTTCGTGCAGCCGGAATGACATCGAGCCTCCTTGAACAGTTCAGAACCCAGGGCGCACTCCCAAATAGTATAGCCCGCCACGGCGCGGGCTTCAATAGTACGGCGGGGCTATTAGCCGTCTGGCTCGCAGCGTAGGGAGGGCTGCGCCCTCCCAAACCCTCCCCGCAGGGAGGGGGTTGGGGAAACCCGGTTTCCCCATATTTTCACATCAGGCACCATTCGCGGGGCGCACAACCCCAGAATGAAAATATTATTGTTCTTGGGAGGGCGCAGCCCTCCCAAACCCTCCCGCGGGCGGGCTATTTTCACCTCAGTAGCGTAAGGTCCATGTTTGTATTCCAGACCTTTCCGCCTACTCCTCCATATTCTCCTCGTCGTCGCCCATATCCTGGTCGATCTCTTCGAGCCCGAGTTCCTCCTCTTCCTCGCCACCGACGAACTCCTCTTCGAGAGCCTCGGCTTCTTCGGTTGTCTCTTCTTCTTCGAGCAGGTCCTCGTACTCTTCGTAGCGCAGGCTGGAGACATAGGCCGCGCCCTCGCCAAGCTTACCCGGGAAGGAGATCCGGTTGCGCTGGCTGGGGTCCTGATAGGTCTCGCGAATGAGCAGGCGCACGGTCCGCGGATCGCTCTGGGCAATGGCGGCGAGGTAGCGATTACCGCCGTTGATCAATTCGGCCAGGCGCTGGCCGAGTTTCGGCTCGAGGCGGCCGATAATGTTGTCATCGGCATCAACGACATAGACGATCTTGCCTTCAACACGGAAGTCCATCTTTTCACCGGTCACCAGGGCCTCAACAGCGGGGCTGCGGGGGACATCGATCAGCGTCGTGATCGCCGTGCGGCCGGTCTCGGTGATGAACATGCGCATGTCCACCTGCTGGCGCGGTTGCCGGTTGGCCTGACCGGTCTCGATCCCGCGGGCGATCAGGGCGTCGAGGCGGGCGAGGTTCTTGCGCGCGATGCTATTGGTGGGGTTGAGGCGCAGGGTGTGCTGATACGCATCGTGGGCCTCGGCATAGCGTCCGAGTTCCATGAGCGCCTTTCCCAGGCGGTTGTAGCTGTCGGGGTCCTCGCCGAGGCTCAAAATCTGGCGGTTGGTCTCGACCGCTTCCTCCCAACTGTTCATTGCTGCGAGTTCAATGGCCTTTTCCTGCAACCTGCGGCGAATACGCTGTTTTTCGTCTTGCTTTGCCAAGGTTAGTGCTCCTGGTTACGTTAGACGGCCGTGCGCATGGCGCACAACGACGGAATGAATATCTTAATTATTCCTGGGAGGGCTGCGCCCTCCCAAACCCTCCCGCTGGCGGGTTGTTTCCTGGGAGGGCTGCGCCCTCCCAAGCCCTCCCCGCTGGCGGGTTGTTTCCTGGGAGGGCTGCGCCCTCCCAAACCCTCCCCGCTGGCGGGTTGTTTTCTGGGAGGGCTGCGCCCTCCCAAACCCTCCCCGCTGGCGGGTTGTTTCCTGGGAGGGCTGCGCCCTCCCGACCCCTACCTGCTGGGAGGGGTACGGTTCGACAGGCTCACCGCAGGTGGGGAAACCCGGTTTCCCCATACGCTCACATTAGAGGACAGCCTCGCCCTGGAGCGCCCAGGGGCTGGTGCGGGTGATGCGTACGGGCACGAGGCGCCCAGTCAGATCCGCGGGATGGCTGAAGAATACCAGCTTATTGTTGGGACTACGCCCGCGCCACTTGCCCTTACTTTCGCCTTCCACCAGCACTTCGACCGTCTGGCCGAGGAAGCGGGCATTGCGTTCGGTGGCGATGCGCTCCTGGAGGCGCTCGAGTTCGCGGCGGCGAGCCTCTTTTTCCTCCTCAGGCACGGCCAGCGCGGGGTCCTGCTCCTGCTCAGCGGCGAGGGTGCCGGGACGGGCGGAGAAGGCAGCGACATGGACCTTATCGAAGCGGATGTCATCGCAGAGGGCGAGTGTCGCCTCGAAGTCGGCGCGGGTTTCGCCGGGATGGCCAACGATAAGATCGGTTGTCAGCGACACGTGAGGTATGGCCGCGCGGATCTGGGCAATGAGCGACCGGTAGCGCGCCACGGTGTAGCCCCGGCGCATCAGCTTCAGCACCCGGTCGGAGCCGGCCTGCACCGGCAGGTTGATGTCGGGCATGCAGCGAGGCAACCGGGCGACTGTAGCGATCAGGCGCTCGGTCATCCAGGCGGGATGCGAGGTCAGGAAGCGCAGGCGCTGGAGGCCGGGCACGGCGTGAACGGCTTCGAGCAGATCGGCGAGCTGGGGACGGCCGGGGAGATCGTGGCCCCAGGAGTCAACAATCTGGCCGAGGAGGGTGATCTCTCTGGCGCCGCGGGCAACGATCCGGCTACACTCCTCGACGATCTCCTCCAGGCTGCGGGAGCGTTCGCGGCCCCGGCGCAGCGGGATGACGCAGTAGGCGCAGGTCATATTGCAGCCATACTGGATGGGGACGTGTACCGAGACAGGCGGGTGGGCCCATGAGGCTACAGGGAGGGCCGGTTCGTCGAGGGTGTAGATCGGGTTGGGGGCCAGGGCCACCACCTCGTCCACCGCTGAGGGCGAGACGAAGTGATCGACCATGGGCAGGCGCTGCTCGAAGATCGAGCGATTATTGGGGCCGACCATGCAGCCCCAGAGCACCACGCGGGTATCGGGCCACTCGCGTTTGACGCGCACCAGTTCGCCGAGCTTGCCGAGGATGCGTTCCTCGGCGCTCTCGCGAACGCTACACGAGTTGAGCACAATGAAACTGGCCTCCTCGGGGCGCGCGGCAGGGCTGTAGCCCACCGCCTGCAGTGCAGCCTCGAGGCGCTCAGAATCGGAGACATTCATCTGGCAGCCCACCGTCCAGACATAGTAACGCCGCGAGCGGGGCGTCGCGTCGCGGTCGGGTCGGATGGCGGGCGCCGGGGCGTCGAGAAAAAGAATATCCTGCATTGCTCCACAACTTGCGGCAAGGTCACCAGACAATCACCGGCAGACCGTGCTGAATACTGGTCTCGGCGGCGGTGCGCAACAGCTCCAGGCAGCGAAAGGCGTCGGTATGCTCCTTGACACCGGCCCGCACCAGCATAGGCGCCAGTTCGGCCAGTTCAGCCTGCAGGCGATACGACGAGCCAAAGAATGCGCTGTCTTCCTCGCCCTCTTCGTTCTCGAAACTGAGCCAGACCGGGCGTTCAAAATCGACGGGGAGGTAGTAGCTGTTAATGCCCTGCAAATTGATCAAGTGGCTAAAGCGGGTCGGGGCCAGATTATCCCAGACATCGGTTACAGCGCGATCAAGATCCTCGTAGATCACCGGGCCATCCTCGAGCACTTCGGTGACATCATCGCCGCGTTCGAGATGAGCGGCGAGGCGCGACAACTGGTAGAGCGCGCCCATGTTCTCAAGACCACCCTCCCAGACCTGGGTGCCAGGCTGGTTGAGCAGGTCAATATCAATGCCCTCGTCGCGCAACTGATCCTGCACCGCAGAGACCGACTCGTACTCTTCTTCGTATGCAGCGCGGTCCTCATCGGGGCGCACCGTAATCAACGAGCCGACGGCGAAGTCGAGCTCGGTAGGCTGTTCATAGTCGCTCATCGTTCCTCCCTGGTTGAGCGCATTCGTGGTTCAAGGAAAGTCACCCTCCCTGCGACCGGCGCTGCCGCAGCTTCGTTTTGAGAAGCATCACCGCAGCTCTTCAGTGTGAACATCAGGGGAAACCGGGTTTCCCGATGCCTCTGCTCACCGGGGTGGCAAGCGCCCACGGCGTGGCCTGGCAGACGCGGAACCCACATTTCCCATTCCCCTGCCCGAGGGGAAGGCTGAAAGCCCGTCCAGGACTCCTCATCTCACCTTGCGTGCGGCTGTGTGATACAGGGCCGCGCGGCAAAAGGGTAGCTTTCGATCTTTCTGCAGTATACCATAATCACCGGTGCAGACGCGGGGCTTGAGCAACGTCCGCCTCTGGCGGTGGGGTGTGGCGGCTTCGCCGTCAAGTGACAGGAATGAAAACAGGTTGTTTCCTGGGAGAGCGTAGCCCTCCCAAACCCTCCCGGTGGCAAGGGTGTGCTTCCCCCGCTGGGAAGGGGTATGGGGAAACCCGGTTTCCCCGTGTGTTCACCTTAGAAAACGGGGGTTTGGGGCTGGCCCCAACGACGTTGCATCGGCCCTGGGCGCGGACGGCACGCGCATTGCCGCGCACCAGGGGCTATGGTAGAATATTGTTACGCGCTGTATGTTTTTGCGCGATCCGGTAAATTATAGCGATCTTGACCTGGCGATCGCGCAGTAGCGAGGTGGTTACGATGGAGAAGTCTACCTGGACGACCAAGGTAGGCCTGGCACAGATGCTCAAGGGAGGCGTGATCATGGATGTGGTCACGCCGGAGCAGGCGCGTATTGCCGAGGAAGCCGGGGCGGTAGCGGTAATGGCGCTGGAACGGGTTCCAGCGGACATTCGCGCCCAGGGCGGCGTTGCGCGAATGAGCGATCCCGAGTTGATCGTGGCGATCAAGGAAGCGGTGACGATCCCCGTTATGGCCAAGGCGCGGATCGGCCACTTCGTTGAGGCGCAGGTGCTCGAGGCGCTGGGCATTGACTACATTGATGAGAGCGAGGTGCTAACCCCGGCCGACGAGGAGCACCATATTAACAAGCATCGCTTCAACATCCCGTTCGTCTGTGGCTGCCGCGATCTGGGCGAGGGCCTGCGCCGGGTGGCCGAAGGGGCGGCGATGCTGCGCACCAAGGGCGAGGCGGGCACGGGGAACGTGGTAGAAGCGGTGCGCCACGCCCGGGCCGTCTACAGCGAAGTGCGGCGCTTGCAGAGCATGAACGAAGACGAACTGTTTGTCTACGCCAAGAACATTCAGGCGCCCTACGAACTGGTCAGACAGGTAGCCGAGACGGGGCGGCTGCCGGTGGTGAACTTCGCCGCCGGGGGCATCGCCACCCCTGCCGATGCCGCATTGATGATGCAGCTCGGCGTTGACGGCGTCTTCGTCGGGTCGGGGATCTTCAAGAGCGGCGACCCGATGAAGCGCGCCCGGGCGATTGTTGAGGCAACCACCCATTACAACGACCCGAAGATCATCGCCGAGGTCAGCAAGGGACTGGGCGAGGCAATGGTTGGCATTTCCCTCGAACAACTCCCGGCCGAGCAGCGGATGGCCCGGCGGGGTTGGTAGCGGCGGGGCTTGTCAGGAGCGCGGTGTCGGTGTTGGAAGGCGCGCTCCGGCCCCCTGAGCAGTCTATGACAGTTGGCGTACTGGCCCTGCAGGGCGATGTTCGCGAGCACCTGGAGGTGCTCAGGCGCATCGGCGTCGCACCCGTTGAGGTGCGTTTGCCGCAACATCTGGCCGCCGTTGATCGTCTGATCATCCCCGGAGGGGAGAGTACGACGATCGGGCGGCTCTTGTATCGCTACCAGTTGTTGGAGCCGCTCCGCGCCCGGGCGGGCCGTGACCTGGCGGTCTGGGGCACGTGCGCGGGGGCTATTCTGCTCGCCCGGGAGGTGCTGGATGCCAAACAGGGCGGGCAGCCGACTATCGGGATCATGGAGATGACGGTGCGGCGCAATGCCTACGGCAGCCAGTTGGAGAGCTTTGAAACGCCTCTGATGGTACCGGCCCTGGGAACGCCGCCGTTGCCGGGGGTGTTTATCCGCGCCCCGCGGATCGAGGCGATTGGCCGCGAGGTGGAGGTGCTCGCCAGGTTGCCCGACGGCACGATTGTCGCCGCGCGTCAGGGTCGTCTGCTGGCGACGACCTTTCATCCCGAGTTGACCGACGATGATCGGATGCATCGCTTCTTTCTGGAACTGTAGGACCCACGGGTACGCCCCCGCGGCGCCGGTTGGCCGGGGCCGGCTTGGATAGGTTCGGCCTGGATGGACAGACAAGGGGGCCGCGCGTTTCCCACTCTCTCCACCTCCAGGGGAGGGCACGGCGCCGCGATGGAACAAAGCAACCTATGATTCGCTCAGTCGCGCCGAGCGACCTGTGGTCGCTGCGACGGAAGCCGCGCAACCAGGTGCTGCTCTACACCGACGGTCTGCTGGCGCAGACCCATCGGCCAGCCTGGTTTGCGCTACGCTGCCTGCTGCGGGGCAATGGTCGCGATATGTCAACCCTGGTCTATCAGGATCAGGGCAGCGCCGCAGTGGTGCAGGCCCAGGGGCGCAGCGGCCGTCCTGAGCAAGACATCGTCTACATCGCCTCCCTGGGAGGGCAGGCGCCGCAATACCTCGGTGATCGTGAAGCCTGGTTCCAGTTGCTGGCGCGCCTGGTGGAGAATGCCGGCTACCACCATGTGCAGCGACTGTACGCGGCGGTGCCCGAGGGGCACAGCGAGGTGCGCGAGATCTTCCGCCAACTGGGCTTCCAGACCTACAGCCACAACACCATTCTCCACCTCTCCGGGCCAGACTGGGATCAGGGCACCACCCTGGCGCCGATGCGCATCCAGGGTCGTCGTGACCACTGGGCGGTGCACAAGCTGTACGGCGCAACAACGCCGCACCCGGTGCAGCAGGCGGAGGTGCGCAACGCGCGCTCCTGGGCGTTGCCGCTGGCGCGACACTGGACGGCGCTGCGTCGCGTGGCCTGGGTGCTGGGCCCCGATGATGATCTGGTGTCCTACCTGCACTGTTCGAGCGGCCCGGCAGGTCATGTGTTCACGCTGCTGATCCGCCCCGATGCGCGCGAGAGTGTGGTTGACGTGCTGCGCTTTGGACTGGCGCAGCTCAGTGACACGCGCCCGGCCTACCTGATGCTGCGTGAGTATCAGAGTGAGTTTCTAGCCCCCGCCCAGGATCTCGGCTTTCAACCCATTGGTGAACAGGCGCTGCTGGTGAAGAACACCGTCGTACCCGCGCGCCGCTCGTTGCTCGTGCCCGCGCTCGAGCCCGGCCTGGAGCCCCGGGTGCCTGCGCCCCGCATCTCCACGCCGAGAGAGGACCCACAATCATATGTCAGACCGACAGGAAGTCACCACTGATATCCAGTTGCTGCTCTCAGCGCTTCCCCCCCACATTACCCAGGCCATTACAGACGCCGAAGATGATGCCGTCGATCTGCTGGAAGTTGTGATGGATCTCGGGCGACTGCCCGAGGCGCGCTACCGGGGACGGGAACGGTTCCTTAGCGATCGCGAGGTGAGCCAGGAAGATATCAACTATGTCATCGCCCGGATCGGCGAGTTTGGCGAAGATAACCGCGCCGGTATTCCGCGCACCCTGCACCGCATCTCGGCGATCCGCAACCGCCGGGGCCAGGTGATCGGGCTGACCTGCCGGGTGGGTCGCGCGGTCTTTGGCACGGTGACGATCATCCGCGACCTGGTGGAGACGGGGAAGAGCATCCTGCTTCTGGGCAAGCCAGGCACCGGCAAAACCACCCTGCTCCGCGAGACGGCCCGGGTGCTGGCCGAGGAGTTGCGCAAGCGTGTGGTGATTGTGGACACCTCGAATGAGATCGCCGGCGATGGCGATATTCCCCACCCTGGCATCGGGCGGGCGCGGCGGATGCAGGTGCCCCGTCCTGCTGAGCAGCATGCGGTAATGATCGAGGCGGTGGAGAACCACATGCCCGAGGTGATCGTTATTGATGAAATCGGCACCGAACTGGAGGCCATGGCCGCGCGCACAATCGCTGAGCGGGGCGTGCAACTGGTCGGCACGGCGCACGGCAACACCCTCGACAACCTGATGGTCAACCCAACCCTGTCGGACCTGGTCGGCGGCATTCAGGCGGTGACCCTGGGCGACGAGGAGGCGCGCCGGCGGGGCACGCAGAAGACAGTGCTGGAGCGCAAAGCGCCGCCCACGTTCGATGTGCTGGTGGAGATCCAGAGCTGGGACCGGGTGACGGTCTACCAGGATGTGGCTGCGGCGGTGGATGCCATCCTTCGCGGCGAGGATCCGCCAGCCGAGGAACGCTGGCGCGACGCCGACGGTGTGATCCACAGCCAGCCCGTGCACCGGGAGGTGAGTGAGCTGCCAGCGGTGGGGCGGCGTAGCTACGGACGCGACGGTGGCCGGCCCGGCGCGCGGGGCGGCGCGCGGGGCGGCCCTGGAGAGGCGATGGGCGCCTCGGGGCCGCGGGTGCGCGAACGCAGCGCGGCGAGCAGCGGCAACGGCGGGGCTGTCGCCGGGCAGACGATGCAGCGCATCTTTCCCTTCGGGGTGAGCCGTAACCGCCTGGAGACGGCCATCGAGCGCCTGGGGGTGCCGGCGGTGATCGTCCGCGACATGAAAGACGCGACGCTGGTGATGACGTTGAAGAACTACTATCGCCAGAGCGCCCAGCGACTGCGTCAGGCCGAAGAGCAGGGCGTGCCGGTGTATGTGCTGCGCAACAATACGATTTCGCAAATGGAGCGCCAGTTGGCCCACGTCTTCAACCTGCGCGAAGTTGACCCCGATGCGAGCTACCAGTCGTTGCGCCACGCCGATGACAGCAGTGTGGTGGAAGAGGCCATGCTGGAGGTGGAGGAGGCGATCAGCCAGCTTATGAACGGTGAGCGCACAGTGGTTGAGCTGACGCCGCGGAGCAGCTACATTCGGAAGTTGCAGCACCAGATGGCCGATCGCTACAACCTGCGTTCGGAGAGCCGCGGCGAGGACGCCAACCGGCGGGTGAAGATCTTCCGCTGAGGCAGGAGGGCGGGGAAGCCGGGTTCTCTAATTGGTCTCCCTGTGGCGCCCGGCGAAGCCGTAAACGTGTCCGGGTCAAAAACCTGTATAATATGCCGTGTCTCATATGAAGGTGGAGGAAACCGGGTTTCCCCGATGTTCACGTTAGGCGCCCATGCGGCTGCGCCGCACAACGCCAGAATGAAAATATTATTGTTCTTGGGAGGGCGAAGCCCTCCCAAACCCTCCCGGTGGGGAGGGCTTGCCGCCCCCACAGGCAGGGGTGCGGTTCGACAGGCTCACCGCGCTGGCGGGTTGTTCCCGGGAGGGCCTGGCCCTTCTGCACTCTCCCGATGGGCAGGGGCGTGGGGAAACCCGGTTTCCCCGATGTTCGCATAAGGAGTGGATCATCAACAGCGATGGGCGTCTTCATCACCTTTGAGGGGCCGGAAGGCAGCGGGAAGAGCACCCAGGCGCGGTTGCTCTATGAGCGACTACAGGCCGAAGGCTATCCGGTTATTCTGACCCGCGAGCCGGGGGGGACGCGCATCGGCGAGATGATCCGCCGGATCCTCGTGGATCTGCGCCATACGGAGATGGCGCCCACGACGGAAACGCTGCTGTTCTCAGCGGCGCGGGCCCAACTGGTGAGCGAACTGATCCGGCCCTACCTGAACACGGGCGGGATCGTGCTGTGCGATCGCTACGCCGACTCTACCTTCGCCTACCAGGGCTACGGACTGGGACGCGACCTTGATGAACTCCAGGCAATCACCACCGTTGCCACTGGCGGCCTGATGCCCGACCTGACGTTGTATCTGGACATTGACGTGGAAGAGGGCCTGCGGCGCAAGCGGGCCCAGCGTGAACGCACCACGGCCCCGGGCGCTGCTGCTGCCAGGGCCGAATGGAACCGGCTCGACGCCCGCGATCTGGCCTACCACCAGCGCGTGGTGGCGGGGTTTTTCGAGTTGATGCAGCGCGAGCCGGGGCGCTGGCGGCGCCTTTCCGCCAACCAGCCGGTTGAGGCGGTGGCCGCGCAGATCTACGCCGAAGTTGAACCACTGCTGGCGCCGGTCCCGCGGTTAGGTTCTATGGTATGAAACTGGTGCTCGCTATCGTGCAGCCGCAGGACGCGGCCATGCTGGTGGACGCGCTGACGGAGCACGGCTACCGGGTGACGCGCCTGAGCAGCCAGGGTGGCTTCCTGCGCGAAGGCAACGTGACACTGATGCTCAGCGTCGAGGATCAGCAGGTCAACCACGTGATCCACGTGGTGCGCGAACACTGTTCGACCCGCGCTCGCTTCGTCTCACCTATGCCGCCAATCGCCGAATCGGGCGAGTTCTATCCGCCAGCGCCGCTGGAGGTGCAGGTGGGCGGCGCGACGGTGTTCGTGCTGAAGGCAGAGACCAGGAAATTGTAGGCCGCCGCTGACCTTGTCGTAAACGGATGACACCATGGACGCGTTGCAGGACCTGTTGACGAACCTGGTTCCGATTGTGCAGATTCTGGGTATCCTGATCGGGGCCTACCTGGTGCTGATCTGGGCTGCGTCGGTGCTGTGGGCCTACCGTGATATTCGCCGGCGCAGCGAGGATGTCTCGGTACAGGTGCTGGCGGTGAGTCTGGTGCTCCTGTTGCCGTTTGCGGGCATTCCGCTGCACCTGATCCTGCGCCCGCCGCAGACCCTCGCCGAGCGCTACGAGCGCGAACTGGAGCAGGAATACCTGCGGCGCGACATCGAGGAGAAGTACGTCTGCCCGGAGTGCCAGCGGCCAATCGAGCCGGATTTTATCCTCTGCCCGCACTGCCAGACCGCCCTGCGCCGGCACTGTGACGCTTGCCATCGCGTGATTGACCTGACCTGGAGCATCTGCCCCTACTGCGGGACTGACGGCGCCCACGCTTCGCGCCAGGCCCCGACGATCCCGGCGACCAGTTATCCTGCTCTGCAGCGCGCCGAAGAGATAAGTCGTTCGTAGGAACGTTCAGGGAGGCTGACCATGCCGGCAATCACCGATGTGCCCGGCGTGCTGGTGGGCCATGCCCACGATGCCGAGGCGCTGACGGGCGTGACCGTGGTGCTAACTATGGCGGGGGCGGTAGGCGGCGTGGACGTGCGAGGTGGCGCTCCCGGCACACGCGAGACCGATCTGCTCGCTCCAGAGAATAGCGTGCAGGAGGTCCACGCAGTGGTCCTCTGTGGTGGAAGCGCCATGGGTCTGGCAGCAGCGAGTGGGGTGGTGCAGTGGCTGCGCGAGCAGGGGGTAGGCTTCGATGTGGGGATCACCCGGGTGCCAATCGTGCCGGCTGCCGTGATCTTCGACCTGCACCTGGGCAGTCACGAGCGTTTCCCCGATGCGGAGATGGGCTATGCGGCCTGTGGCGCCGCCAGCGCCGCTGTGGCCGAAGGCTGCGTCGGCGCGGGGATCGGCGCTACGGTGGGCAAGGCGCTGGGGCCGAGCGCGGCGATGAAATGCGGTGTCGGCACGTGGAGCGAGACCCTGGCCGACGGCACCGTGGTGGGTGCTCTGGCGGTTGTGAATGCCTTTGGCGATGTCTGGCGCGAGCAGGGGGGGATGCTGGCGGGCGCCCGCGGCCCGGATGGGCGCCTCCTCGACGCCAGCCGCGTGTTGCGCGATCCTCAGTTCCAGGCAACGCTGGGCGCTCGTCGCGAAGAGCACGGCAACACAACCATCGCCGTGGTTGCCACCGATGCGCGGCTGACCAAGGCCGAGGCCACCAAGCTGGCCCAGATGGCCCACGATGGCCTGGCGCGGACTATTCGCCCGGTGCACACACCGTTTGATGGGGACACGGTGTTCGCCCTGGCAACCGGGCGTCGCGCCGCGCCACACATGCTGGTGCTGGGCAGCATCGCTGCCGATACGCTGGCCCGGGCCGTCGAGCGGGCCGCTCTGACCGCCACCGCCATGGGAGGGCTGCCTGCCCCGGCGGACCTGGAGAGCGGGGCGCCTTGATGGCACACCGGCCCCGTAATGCGAACACGTATCACCCACAGGTACGTGTTCACACTTCTCCCGGGAGCGCGGGCAGCTTGCCCGCATCCAGGCCCTTGCGGGCGGGACGCCCGCGCTCCCGGGGTGATGCCTTACGGCCGCCCCGGCGACTACGGCGGCGGCCGGGGACGCCCGCGCTCCCGGGGTGACGCCTTACCCCAAATGTGAACACGCCACCTTCGACGAATGCCTGCGGCTGCTTATCCAAGCGGCTGCCTCCTGAGATTCCTTTACCCCAAATGCGAACACGTACCACCCACAGATGCACTCGACAAGTTGCGAGCGATCGGGTACAATCGCCGCGCCTATGAAATCCTCGCGCGCCCTTCTCTTGCTTCTGGTTGCGATCCTGCTGGCTGCCTGTGAGATTGAAGGCGGAGCGCCCCGTCCTACCTCCGTGGCCGGTGAGCCGTCTCCCACAACTGCAATCGTGCCCGCAGCAGCGACTCTCGCGCCGACACCCACTGGCGTCCCGGCGTCCGCAACTGCAAGCGTCACACCACCGGTTGCCGAACGTGGCCTGCGGATTGGCCTGCTCGACGATCCCGGCGACCTGCTGCCCTACCACGACGACCCTGCCGACGAGCGCATCACGGCGCCGATCACCGAACTGCTCTTTCCCAGCCCATTGCTGGTCCATAGCTACGCCTACACAACCACCGGTGTGCTGGAACGGGCGCCCAGCCTGGAGAATGGCGACGTGACGGTGGGAATGGTCGAGGTCTACCTCGACAGCGCGGGGATGATCACCACCACCGCCACCGCCGTGATCACCCAGGTGCAACAGATCAGCGTGACCTACCGCTGGAACCCCGAGCTGACCTGGTCGGACGGTACGCCGGTGACCGCGGATGACTCGCTCTACGCCTATGAACTGGCCCGGCAGGTGTACATGGGGCAGGAAGCGGCGGGCAAACTGGCCCTGCTCGACCGCTATGAGAAGGTGGACGCGCACACCACCCGGGCGGTGTTGAAGCCCGATTATACCGATCCAGCTTACCCTGCGGTATACTGGACGCCGCTGCCGCGCCACCTGTTGCTGAATCGCAATCCAGACGAGTTGCGTGGCAGCGACTTTGCGCGCGCACCAGTGGGCTATGGCCCCTACGTGGTAGAACGGCGCGACCAGGGCAGTGTGCGTCTGGCGCGCAATCCTTACTACCAGGGTCGGACGGGGCCATTCGAGAATATCACCTTCATTTTCCGCGACAATCCCGATCTCTTGCGAACCTCGGTGACCGGCGGCAGCCTGGATGTAGCCCTGCTGGAGCAACCGCTGCCCGAAACGCTGGGGTTGCTCCGTGCCGATGCCGAGCAGGGTAGCCTCAAGCTGAGCGCGGTACCCAGCCCGGTGTGGGAGCATCTCACGCTGAACCTCGATGTGCCGGCGTTGCAGGACATCCGCGTCCGACGGGCAATCGCCCATGCCATCAACCGCGAGGCGCTGGTGGCCGGGTTGCTGGCCGGGTATGGCGCGGTACTTGATAGCTGGATCATACCAGGACAATGGGCTGCCGCGCCGCCGGATCAGATCACCCGCTACGCCTACGACCCCGATACCGCCCGCCGTTTGCTGGACGAGGCCGGGGTGATAGACACCAACGGCGATGGGCTGCGCGAGACTGGCGGCCAGCCGCTGGTGCTGGCCCTGGTGACGACGCAGAACTCGCCGCTGCGCCTGGCTACCGCCGAGCGGATCAGCGCCGACCTGGCCGCGGTTGGCATCGGCACATCGTTGCAAGAAGTGCCCACAGCCGGACTGTACAGCGCCGATGGGCCGCTCTTCCGGCGCACCTTTCAGGTAGCTCTCTTTGCCTGGATCGCCGGGCCGGACCCGCGGGGCTGGGAGCGCTGGAGTTGCGCCGGGGTGCCCAACGAGAACAACGGCTGGACGGGCAACAACTTCTCTGGCTGGTGCTTCTTCGAGGCCGACCGGGCCATCCGTATCGCCACCACTTCGCTGGCGCGGGAAGAACGCGCCGCCGCCTATCTGCGCCAGCAGCAACTCTTCATGCAGGAACTCCCGGTGCTGCCCCTCTTCCAGCGGATTGACGTGACCCTGGTGGGTCCGTCGCTTACCGGTGTCCAGGCCGATCCAACAGCGCCTATCACCTGGAACATTGCTGACTGGTCGCGGGTGAGCGAAGCGGCGCCCCGTTCTTAGCAGGGTGCGACCGGGGTGGCGCTGCGCGCGCTCGAGGCCGTCGCATCAACCCTGGACCCGGGAGTATGTGCGCTATCCCCACGTGTTACAATGGCTAAGGAGCGGTTGGGATAGGGGGCCACCGGTTCTCCACGCCCCTGCCCGAGGGGAAGTCTGACATCCCTTTCATAGTCGCAAGCCCACCAGCATACGAGGCCCGGAGGAACGAAGATGTTCGAATCGAAAGAGCAGGTACAGGCGGCCCAGGAACGCTGGGAGCAGCAGTGTCTCTGGCCCACCCTGGAGCGCGCTCCTGAGCGCCCGGTTCGCTTCATGACCACCAGCAGCGCCCCCGTCGAGCGCCTCTATACCCCGCTGGACCTGGCGCAGAATGACTACCTGCGCGACATCGGCCATCCTGGCGAGTATCCTTTTACGCGGGGCATTCACCCCACAGGATACCGTGGCAAGGTCTGGACGATGCGGATGTTCGCCGGCTTCGGCACGGCCGAGGAGACGAACCAGCGCTTCAAGTACCTGCTGAGCCAGGGGCAAACCGGTCTGTCCATCGCTTTCGATATGCCGACGCTCTACGGTCGCGATACTGACCACCCTCTGGTGGAGGGCGAGTTCGGCAAGTGTGGCGTGGCGGTTTCCTCACTGGCGGACATGGAAGTGCTGCTCGATGGCATTCCGCTGGACCAGGTTTCGACCTCGATGACGATCAACTCGCCGGCAGCGATGATCTGGGCGATGTACCTGGTTGTAGCCGAAAAGCGCGGCATTCCCTGGACGCAGCTACGCGGCACGATTCAGAACGATATTCTCAAGGAGTACATCGCGCAGAACGAATACATCTTCCCGCCCGAGCCGAGTATGCGCCTGGTGGCGGACACGATTGAGTTCGGCAGTCGTCATGTGCCGCAGTGGAACCCGGTGAGCGTGAGCGGCTACCACATTCGCGAGGCGGGCAGCACGGCTGCCCAGGAACTGGCCTTTACCCTGGCCGACGGGCGGGCCTATGTGGAGGCCTGTCTGGCCCGCGGCCTCGACATTGACGATTTCGCCCCGCGCATTTCCTTCTTCTTCAACGCGCACAACGATTTCTTCGAGGAGATCGCCAAGTACCGGGCGGCCCGACGCATCTGGGCGCGCCTGATGCGCGAGACCTACGGGGCGAAGAAGGAGCGCTCCTGGTGGTTGCGCTTCCACACTCAGACCGCGGGCTGCTCGCTGACGGCCCAGCAGCCGGAAGTGAACATCGTGCGCACGGCGATCCAGGCCCTGGCGGCGGTGCTGGGGGGTACGCAGAGCCTGCACACCAATTCGATGGACGAGGCCCTGGCCCTGCCGTCGGAGAAGGCGGTTACCATTGCCCTGCGCACGCAGCAGGTCATTGCCGCCGAGAGCGGTGTGACCAATACTGTTGACCCGCTCGGCGGCAGTTACTTCGTCGAGGCGCTGACCGATCGGATGGAACAGGAAGTGAATGCCTATTTCAAGGCCATTTACGACCAGGGCGGGGTGATCGCGGCCATTCGCAACGGCTACTTCCAGAAAGAGATCGCCGACGCGGCCTATCGCTACCAGCAGGAGATTGACCACCACGAGCGTGAGATCGTCGCCGTGAATGCCTATCAGACTCCGGCGCCCCTGGAGATCCCCATTCTGGAGATGGACCCCGAGGGCGAGCGCAAGCATCTGGAGCGCCTGAATCGGGTGCGCCGCGAGCGCGACAATGCGCTGGTGCGGCAGCGCCTGGCCGAGCTGCGCGCAGTGGCCCAGGGCCAGGAGAATACGATGCCCGCCATTCTCGACTGCGTGCGCGCCTACTGCACCATCGGCGAGATGTGCGATGTGCTGCGAGAGGTGTTCGGGGTGTATCAGGAGACGGTGGTGGTCTGAGCGCAGAGCTGATGCGATTGTAATTTCTCTTGCTCGAACGCCTCCACCGCTCAAAACTCCCCACCCGGCGGGCGGAGGCGTTCGAGCAGAAGAAAGCTGGCGGCGGTGACCAGCATCAGGATGGTGGCGAGGGCCAGGGCCTGGCCGTAGTTGAGCGCGCCGGGTTGGCCAAGGAAGCGAAAAATCATCACCGGCAGGGTTGGCGCCTCGGGGCGGGCGAGCAGCAGGGTCGCGCCAAACTCGCCGAGTGAGACGGTGAAGGCAAACACGGCGCCGGTAGCCAGGGCCGGGGCGATCTGTGGCACTTCGACCCGTAGCCATGCCCGTGCCGGCGAGGCCCCCAGCAGCGCCGCCGCCTCGCGCTGGCGCGGACTGCGCGCCCGCAGCACCGGCGCCAGGGCGCGGATCACGAAGGGCAGGGCAACCAGGGTGTGCAGCACGGGGATGAGCCAGGGCGAGGTGCGCAAGCCGCCAAGCCCCGGTACGCTCAGGGCTACCATGTAGCCAAGTCCCAGGGTGACTGCCGACGTCCCCAGGGGTAGCATAAAGAGCGCATCGAGCAGGGCGATGACGGCCAGGCGCTTCTCGGGCAGCGGGGCGCCCGGCCGTGGCGGCGTTGGTCGGCGCGCCAGCAGGTAGGCCGCCGGAACTCCGATGCTCAGCGCGAGGAGTGTGGTGGTGGCGGCGATGCGGAGGGAGTTCGCAATCGCTGCCGTTGGGGGCACAAAGAAGGCCGAGCCGGTAAGATTCTGGCCCAGGGCGAGGTAAGCGGCCAGGGTCACACGCGGCGCGCCGGGACCCGGGGCGAGCACCGAGCGCAGGGCCAGGGCTGCCAGCGGGGCGCCCAGCAATACGGTGATGAGTAGCATGGCGGCGCCGACCAGCACCTTCTCGCGGCGTGTGCGTGGCGGGCGGGCGGTGTAGCTGCGCGGCTGCAACTCCAGCGGCGTCACCGCCCGTGCCGCCAGGCGCGTGTAAACCAGACTCAACCCCAGGGTGCAGACAAGCTGGATCAACGCCAGGGTCGCGGCCACGTCGAGGCGCAACGCCTGGGCGGTCTGGCGGTAGATCTCCACCTCCAGCGTGGCCAGGCGCGGCCCGCCGAGGATGACCATCACCCCGAAGCTCGTGAAAGTGAAGATAAAGACCAGCAGCGCCGCCGCGCCGATGGCGGGCGCGAGCAGGGGCAGCGTAACCCGCAACAGCACGTGGAGGCGCGAGGCCCCCAGCATCGCGGCGGCCTGCTCCAGCCGCGGGTCGAGGTTGGCCCAGAACCCGCCCACCAGGCGCAGGATCACGGTGTAGTTGTAGAAGACGTGGGCCAGCAGCACCGCCTGGAGCCCACCCGGCCGGATCGGTGGCGTGGCCGGCCCGAACAGGGCCTGGAGCGCCTGATTGATCAGCCCGCGCGGCCCCAGGAGGGCCCCGAAGGCCACGGCCACCACCACTGTGGGCATCACAAACGGCACACCGGCCACGGCTCGCAACAGGGCCTTGCCCGGAAACTCGTAGCGGGCGAAGACGTAGGCCCCCGGCAACCCCAGGGCCAGGGTGAGCGCCGTCGAGAGCGCGGCCTGCGCGGTGGTAAAGGCAAGCGCGCGCCAGTAGTAGCGCGTGCCCAGAGTTTCGAGCACCCCGGCCATCCCGTCGGCGAAGCTCAGCCGCGCGATAGCGAACAGGGGATAGAAAAAGAACAGGGCAAGAAACGCCACCGGCAGCGCCAGCGCGGCCCCCTGCCCTGCCCGGAGGAGCGCGCGGCGGGCGCCGCCGACACGTCCGGGCGACAGGTCGAGCGCCCTCATCGGAGCACGATCTCTGTCCATTCAGCGATCCACTGATCGCGGCGCTGCTCGATCAGGTCAGGCGCAAGATCGGCCGGCTCAGGGGGCAGTTCGGCGAAGCGGAGAAATACATCGGGCAGCGGCGCCCGGGGGTTGGCGGGGTACACAAACATCTGGAGCGGAATATCCGCCTGGAACTCCGGCTGGAGCATGAAGTCAACGAACTCGCGGGCAGCGGCTTCGTCGCGGGCGCCGCGCAGGATACCGACGAACTCGATCTGCCGGAAGCTGCCACCGGGGACGAGCAGATTACCCGTGGGTGGTTCGGAGAGGCGTCCTTCGCTGAAGAACACCTCGGCGGCGGGACTGGTGGTATAACTCACGACCAGCGGATAGGCCCCCGCGCCGCTGCTGCCGCTGAAATGGGTGTAGTACGCCTCGCTCCAGCCCTGGGTCACCAGCACCTCGTTGGCCCGCAGATCGCGCCAGAACTCCCGCCAGGTGTATGGGCCTGTTTCGCCAAAGTGGCTGATGGTGGCGAGGAGAAATGCCAGACCGGGCGAGGACGTGGCCGGATGCTGGACAACCAGTTTGCCCTTCCAGGCGGGCAGGGTCAGATCGCGCAGATCGGTTGGCGGGGTCAGGCCGGCAGCCGCGAGCGCCGCTTTGTCGTAGTTAATCACCACATAGCCGAAATCAACCGGCAGGAGCCGATTCTCCGGATCGAGCTTGAGATCATCGGGAAGGTTGGCAAGAACCGGCGAGGCATAGGGCGTGAGAATATCGGCAGCAAGCGCGCGGCTCAAAAACGTGTTATCTACGCCAAAGAGCACATCGGCGAGAGGCGCGTTCTTGCTGAGAATGGCCTGGTTCAGCGTAGTTCCGGCGTCACCAGCCTTGAGAAACTCAACGCTGATGCCTGAGCGAGCCGTAAAGCCAGCCAGCACCTCCTCACTCACAGAGAAGCTATCGTGGGTCATGACGACGATCCGGCGAGTGCCTGCGGCGGGTGTCGCCCCGGCAGGGACAACACTGGTGGCGGGGGTAACCAGTGGTGGAGGGGTGGGGCGACTGGCGCCGGGTTGGCCACAGGCGGCGAGGAGCAGAGCGACGGCCAGGCAGACGATGAGGCGAGGCATACAGCGATCCTTTCGCAACACGGGCAAAGGCGCGGGCGATAGCAAAAAGCCGCCGACCCGGGTAGAGGACGGCGGCCACAGGAGGGCTGCTGGCGCTTCCCTACGCTGGTATGACCCAGGTCAGGTTCTACGGGTCAGCGGCATCAGTCGGTCCGCAATCTCAGCCAGGCTCTCCTGGCCCCCCGAGCTTGGTTGATATTTCGAGCAATGGTAGCACGGGTCGGGCAGGCCGTCAATCACGCCGGGCGGCCTACGTGTTCACATGTGGGGTAAGGCGTCGCCCCGGAGGCGCGGGCGTCTCGCCCGCGATGGCCCGTATGCAGGCAAGATGCCCGCGCACCCAGGAGAAGTGTGAACACGCACCGGGCGGCGTACGGGTTCACTTTTAAAGGAATCTTATGAGGCAGCCGCAGGCATTCGTCTCCGGGCGCCATTCGCGGGGCGCACAACGCCGAATGAATATAATGGGAGGGCGCACCCCTCCCAAACCCTCCCACGCGGGCTATGTTCACATCGGGACGGGCTCCGGCGCTCCTCAGCGCGCTGAGAAAGCGGCAAACATTTGTTACACTCCAGCGGCGCTCTAGCCTGAACCGTATATACAACTCTTACACTGGCGCGAAGCAGGCTAAAAGCGCGTATGCTATACTACAGATGCGTTCCGGTTATAAGCGATCCGTTCGCGGCCGGGGGCAAGGGTGCTTCCTCCGAACGCCAGCAGGAGCCAGGAGCGTCACACGAGTGAGGGATAATGTCGTATGAGACTTGAGCGATTTACGGAAAAGGCGCAAGACGCCTTCCAGGCTGCGCAGGAAATCATGCAGGAGCAGCATCACACGCAGCTCGATGTTGAGCATGTCTTCCTGGCTATGCTGCGCCAGCGTGACGGCCTGGCAGCGCGCGCGCTTGCGCGATTGAATGTTGACCCGGAACTGGTCGCTCAGCGCGTCGAGCGCGAGCTGGAGAAGTCGCCGAAGGTGTACGGCCAGTACGGGCTGGGCAACCAGGTATACGTGACACCACGCACGCAGCGGCTGGTGAAGCGGGCCGAGGAAGAGGCCAATCGCCTCGGCGACCAGTACGTGGGCGTGGATCACCTGCTGATTGCCTTGAGCGGTGAGCGGGAAGGGGCATCGGCCCGCATCCTGCACAGCTTTAGCGTTGACCAGGAGCGGATCTACCAGGCGCTGATGGAGATCCGTGGCGCGCAGCGCTCCGATGACCCCGGCGCGGAGAGCCGCTACGAGATCCTGGAGAAATACAGCACCGACCTGACCGATATGGCCAGGCAGGGCAAGCTCGACCCGGTCATTGGCCGCGACGCCGAAATCACCCGTGTCATCCGCATTCTCTCGCGGCGCACCAAGAATAACCCGGTGCTCGTAGGCGAGACGGGCGTGGGCAAGACGGCGATTGCTGAAGGTCTGGCCCAGCGTCTGGTAACTGGCGACGTGCCGCCGACGTTGCGTGACCGGCGCCTGCTGGCGCTTGACCTGGCGGGTATGGTGGCCGGGTCGAAGTTCCGCGGCGAGTTCGAGGAGCGGCTCAAGGCGGTGATGGATGAAGTGCGCAACGCCAAGGGCAAAGTTATTCTGTTCATTGACGAATTGCACACCGTCGTCGGCGCGGGCGCTGCGGCCGGCAGCATTGATGCCAGCAATATGCTCAAGCCGGCTCTTAGCCGCGGTGAGATCCAGGTAGTGGGCGCAACGACGATTGACGAGTACCGCAAGCATATCGAAAAAGACGCTGCGCTGGAGCGCCGCTTCAGCCCGGTGTTCGTCGAAGAGCCGGATGTCGAGACCACGGTCGAAATGCTGCGGGGGCTGCGGAAGCGCTACGAGGAACACCATCAACTGACCATTTCTGATGCCGCGATCCACGCTGCCGCCCACCTCTCGAGCCGCTACATCAACGACCGCTTCCTCCCCGATAAGGCCATTGACCTGATCGACGAGGCCAGCGCCAAGCTGCGCATTGACATTTTCTCGATGCCGCCGGCGCTCAAGGCCAAAGAGACCGAGCTGCGCCGATTGCAGCAGGAAGAGGAGGAAGCCGGCGCCCGCCGCGACTATGAGCGGGCGGCGCTGCTACGCTCGCGCTACCTGGCGCTCCAGTCCGAATTTGAAATCGAGCGCGACGCGTGGCTCAAGGCGGCCAACCTCGATGAAGTGGTTGACGATGAGGACGTTGCCCAGATCGTTTCGAGCTGGACCGGCGTGCCCGTCAGCCGGATGCTGGAGACGGAGCGGGAGAAGCTTATCCACATGGAGGAGCGCCTCCACGACCGGGTCATCGGCCAGCACGAGGCGATTGTGGCCCTCTCCGACGCCATCCGGCGGGCGCGGAGCGGCCTGCGCGACCCGCGTCGCCCGATCGGTAGCTTTATCTTTGTTGGCCCGACCGGTGTAGGCAAAACGGAGCTGGCCAAGGCGCTCGCGGAGTTCCTCTTCGACAGCGATGAGGCTATGACCCGCGTTGATATGAGCGAGTTCCAGGAGCGGCATACCGTGGCCCGGCTGATCGGCGCCCCGCCCGGCTACGTTGGTTATGATGAGGGTGGTCAGCTCACCGAGAGTATCCGCCGGCGACCCTACCAGGTGGTGCTGTTCGACGAGATCGAAAAGGCCCATCCAGATGTGTTCAACGCGCTCCTGCAGGTGCTCGACGACGGTCGCCTCACCGATGGTCAGGGGCGGACGGTTGATTTCCGCAATACGGTGATCATCATGACCAGCAACGCCGGCACCGAGCATTTGCAGGGTGGCGGCATCGGGTTTGCCACCAGCGGCAAAGGCCCGCGGCAGATCGATATGAAGGACGCGCGGAAGAAAGTTGATGAGGCGCTGCGCCAGAAGTTCCGGCCCGAGTTCCTCAACCGCGTGGACGAGATTATCCTCTTCCATCCGCTCACGATGGAGGATCTCACCAGAATCATCGATCTGCAAGTGGGCGATCTGATAGAGCGGCTGCGCGAGCAGAAGATTACGCTGACCCTGACCGAGGCGGCCAAGGAGTTCCTGGTGACCGAGGGCTACAACCCGGTCTACGGAGCGCGGCCGCTGCGGCGCACGGTGCAGCGTCTGCTGGAAACGCCGATCTCGCGCGAGTTGCTGCAGGGTATCTTCAAGGCGGGTGATACGATTGAGGTTGACCTGGAGAATGGGCAACTGGTCTTCCAGCGCGGCGGCGTGCTGGAGATCGAAAGCACGCGCCCGGCTGAGCCGCTGGGAGCGTAACCAGGTTGCTGATGGATCATCAGTAGCTCGTGTGCAAGGTGCAGGATCCGGCCCTCCAGCGACCGGGCTAGAGCGCGCTGGAGGGCCGGCATTATTTTGCCTCAGTTTATCTCCACCACTCCACACCTCCGCGCGGCTGCGCCGCACACTCCAGAAATGAACGGAGATTCTCCCGGGAGGGCAGCGTCCTTCCAGGCCCTCTCCACAGGGAGGGGCGCGGTTCGACAAGCTCACCACAGATGGGGGAACCCGGTTTCCCCTATGTTCCTTGTCAGCTATGACAGAATTGAAATACTCCGTGAAACAATATGACAGCGCATTTATCTATGAATATTCCTACTAAAGAATAGGAACATTGGGGGTTTTGCATTTTCGCGCAGATCGTATATCCTGAAAGAAGTATGGACTTCGTTCTAGCACCACATCTCAACAAACCAGAATCGCCATGCTTACCCCAGAACCTTCTTCCGTTCCTCCGACGAGCGATGTCAAACAGAGTGGCCGCATGCGTGAACTCCTCAGCAGCGTTGGAGCATTTTTAGCTGCGGGAGGACAGGCGAACCCGCTTCCTGTGTTGCAAGATCTTGCCAGTGACTGGCTACGGGCCGAACATGTGACAATTAGCGTTCCGGCGGGTACGGGTGCGCTTGACCGACAAGAGCCGGGTGTGCTCTGCGGCCCGGTGCTGATCGGGCGACGCGTCATCGGGCGCATTGAAGCCACACGCACGTGGCCCTTCGACGCTGAGGATCGGGCCTTGCTGCTCCCGATTGGCCAGTTGATTGGCGCAGCACTCGAGCACGCAATGCTCCAGGGCCAGGTGGAGCAGCACGCGATTGCTGCTCAGGCCCACGAGCGAACGCTGGAGCATCTGCTGAGCTTCGGGCGAACGGTAGTCGATGGATCGGGTGATCCGCTGGCGCTGGCGTTGCAGATTGCGATGCACATCCCCGCCATGGTAGGCGGCGAGCGGGCCTCGGTGCTGCTGGTGCCGCCGCATGGCGTTGATCAGCCGGTGCTGGCGCTCAGCGCCGGGGTTGTCGCTGCGCCCGACCGCGCCCGTGAAGTGGCTGAGCATGGCTTTGCCGGACTGGTGTTGCGCAATCGTTCGCCACTGATTATTGACGAGACCGACACCGACCAGCGCTGGCTGAGTCTCAAACTGGGCGGCAGCGACATGCCTACCCGTTGCGCCATGGCCGTGCCACTCCTGTGGCACGAGCAGGTGCTTGGCGCGCTCACCGTTACCACGACGCGCAGCCGGGTGTTCAACCCCGCCCATCTGAACCTGCTGGAACTGGTGGCATGTCACGTGGCGCTGGCAATTGAGGCGGCCAGTCTCCAGACCAGCCTGGCAGCGACTGCCGCGCATCTCGCCGCGAGTGTGCGCGAGTTGGAGACAGTGCTGCAAGAGGTGCGCGCTGGTGCGCCTGCTGTCATTGTTCACGTCGAAGGGGTGCTTGCGCAGTTACGTGAAGAGCAGGCACGCCTGCAAGCGCTGCTGGCGAGGTAGATGTCTGTGTGGCATCGCCGCATGCCACAGAATGAACAACGCCGAGGCGTAGCACCGCCGCGCCGCGATGCCCAAACCCTCCCCGCTGGGAGGGGTGTGGGGAAACCTGGTTTCCCCATGTCCCAACTGCTGTTGGGAGCGGCTCGCACCCCCACAGGCAGGGGGATGGGGAAACCTGGTTTCCCCATATTTTCACCTCAGAAGCGCAAAAAAATACCCCCATACCCTTGCTGGTAGGGGATCTGTTCAAGCGATGGCGGGCAGGGAGGGATTCGAACCCTCGACAGCGTTGCCGCTGTACGGCATTTCCAGTGCCGCGCACTAGACCAGACTATGCGACCTGCCCTCTGGTCGGGATTGTACCACGTTGACGGGCGGGGCGCAAACCATTGGAGCGCGGTAAGTGTTCACACTTCTCCTGGGAGCGCGGGCAAGCTGCCCGCGAACGCTGACCGTTGCAGGTGTATGGTACCATATCAGCGTTAAGCCGAGCCGGTTCTGTGGGGCCGCAATCGCGCGGCGGGATGCCCGGGAGGGCTGAGGGCGACCGTAGCGCAAACAGGTCCCGGGTTAACGGCCTGTGGTTCGGGGGCGCAGGCGTCTCGGCAGTACGCACACGGGCCGGAGGCCCGCGCAGCCAGGCAGGGCCAGGGGTTATTTGCGCTGATACGACGACTGGTATGCCCACACGCGCGCTACCGCTACGCTACGAGTACCATGTGGCGGTCATTCACCCCCGTGAGGACCGCCTGCTTCTCCTGCCGGGGGTGGATGGCTGGCGCTTGCCGTACTTTGCCCAGGGCGAGCGTCGTGTCTGGCAGGAGGTGGCCCATGTCAACCAGGGGCTGCGTGAGGTGCTGGGCGTCGCCGCGACCACGCTGCGCTGCCTGGCGATTGACTATCAACGTGAGGCGGAGCTGGTCTCGAAGCTCTACGCGGCAGTGCCGCGCGACCCTTTCTGGCGTCCGCCGCCGGGGGGACGCTGGGTGGCCCGTGAGGAGGTCGGTGTTCTGCCGCTGGAGGTGGAGGGTCATCGTCGCCCCCTGGCCGAATGGTTCGCCTGGTACGCTGGCGCGCCGCGGCAACGGGCGCCCTGGTACCTGCCGGGCTGGCACGAGGCGGCGATCCGCTGGGCTGTCGAGCAGTTGAGCCTCGCCGGGATGCCGCCAACGGGTCCGGCAGAGCAGTTGCGCTCGTGGCAGCGCTCGGCCATTCTACGCCTGCCAACCGCGGAAGGCCCGGTCTATCTGAAGGCCGTGCCGCCGATCTTCGCCCACGAGCCGGCGCTGACGGCCGCCCTGGCTGCCGCCGATCCTGCCCGCTTTCCCCGGCCGGTGGCGGTGGATCCTGCCCGGGGTTGGCTGCTCATGCGTGAACTGCAGGGGCCGACCCTCGATACACGCTGCGACGATGTAGAGCTCTGGGAAGAGGCCCTGGCGGCCTTCGCCGAGGTGCAGATCGCCAGCGTCGCCCACCTGCCGGCCCTCCGCGCCGCCGGGGTGCCCGAGCGCCCCCTGGCGACACTTGCAGCGCGCCTGGCGCCGTTGCTGGCCGACCCTGACGCGGGTATGCCCGCCAGTCCTGCCGGTCTCTCGGCGGATGAGCGGCGCCGGTTGCACGGCCTTGCGGCGCGCCTCGAGGATCTGATCGAGCGCCTGGCTGCCTACAAGCTGCCGGCGGCCCTGGAGCACGGCGACTTCTGGGCCGGCCAGGTGGTGGTTACCCGGGCCGGCTTTGCCTTCCTCGATTGGTCGGATAGCTCGATCAGTCACCCCTTCTTCAGCCTGCTGCTCTTCCTGGTGGAGATCGAGGACTTCTTTCCCCATCTGGCAGGTGTGCGCGAGCGTCTGCGCGATGCCTACCTGCGTCCCTGGGCGGCGCTGTTGCCTGCGGGCGACCTGGTGGCGGCCTTTGAACTGGCCCAGCCGCTGGCCGCCCTGCACCATGCCACCACATACTACGGCGTGGTGCTGCCTAATATCGAGCTGAAGTGGGAGATGGAGTTGATGCTGCCCTTCTACCTGAAGATGGCGCTGCGGCTGGCGGAAGCGGCGCTGGTGTGAGTGACGGGGAAACCGGGTTTCCCCATACCCCTCCGTGATGTGAACATACGGGGAAACCGGGTTTCCCCGTACCCCTCCCTGAAGGGTTGGGGAAGGCGTAGCCCCGTGGTGGAGGCGCAGCGCCGCTGCGGTAGAGGCGCAGCGCCGCTGCGGTAGAGGCGCAGCGCCGCTGCGGTGGAGGCGCAGCGCCGCTGCGGTGGAGGCGCAGCGCCGCTGCGCCTCTACTCTTGCCCGAGGGTGTCGCGGGCGTCGGGGAAGGTGCTGCTGCGCCGCGGGCGCTGGACGGTGGCGCGGTAGAGGGCAACATCGGCTTGCAGGCGCGCGATGCGCTCGAATTCTGCGGCGTCCTCAACGCTGTGCTCGCGGTCCTTGAGCTGGTTGAGGCGCGCCTCGATCTGGGCCAGGCGCAACTTGCGGGCGCATGCCTCGGCCTCGTGGCGGTAGCGCAGCGCCAGGGGGCGCTGTTCGGCCAGGGTGATCAGGCGCAGCGCCGTTTCGCGGAACAGTTCTTCCTGCCCCTCGGCCCACGTCCGCAGATCCTCCGGGGTGGACGGGCGCCAGGCTGGTGGTAGGGTAGTGAAGTGGCGCCAGAGTTCCCGATGTAACGGCTCTTCTAACAGATCTTCCAGGCCGCCCCCGAAGAGATCCCGCACCGGGGGATGGCGCGCCAGACCGGCTTCGAGAAAGGCTTCGACTGCGGCGTCCACGCTGGGGTGGTAGAGGGCCAGGGCCAGCAGGTAGGCTTCGGTGCCGCGCCGGGGATCGGTAGGGGGACGCGCAGAAGCGGAGGGGGCCTCGCCGGTCTCGGCGGGGTGGGGCGCCTCGTCCGGCGGGGGCGGCGGGGTGGGGAAGGGGCGACTTTCGCCGCGCCGGGAGCGCGCCTTGCCGTCGCGGAGGGCCGGCCGACGCGCAGATGGGCCGCCGCCCAGCAGATCGAGGATCAGCTCGGCGCGGATGCCGATCACCTGTTCGAGGCGCAGCACGTAGACCCGCTGCTGAGTGGAGTCGAGTTCGGCCAGCAGGGGCAACAGCCGGTCGAGGGCCAGGCGCTGGTCCTCGGGGCGGCTGAGGTCAAGGCCGGCGGTGCAGGCGCTGAGGTAGAACTCCATGACCGGCACGGCCTCGGCAACCAGGCGCCGCCAGAGTTCCGGATCGGCGCGGATCACCTCGTCGGGGTCGCGGCCCTCGGGCATGCGGATGATGCGCAGGGCGACGTCGCTCTCCAGGCGCACGACGCCCTGGGCGGTGACGACCAGCCGCCCGTCGGCTTCGGCGCTCTCGCGCAGGGCGTCGAGGCCCTTGAGCGTGGCGCGCTGCCCGGCGGCGTCGGCGTCGAGGGCCAGCAAGACGTTGTGTGAGAGGCGCTTCAGCAGCGCGACGTGGCTGCGGGTCAGGGCGGTGCCCAGTGGGGCGACCACGTTGCGAAAGCCATGCTGGTGGGCGGTAATCACGTCGAGGTAGCCCTCGACGACGATCGTGCGATCCTCGGCGCGAATGGTCTCGCGAGCCAGATCGAGGCCGTAGAGCAACTCGCCCTTTTTGTAAACCAGGGTTTCGGGGGTGTTGAGGTACTTTGGCTGTCCGTCGCCAATGATCCGCCCGCCAAAACCGACGGTCTCGCCCCGAGCGTTGCGGATGGGGAAGATCAGGCGACCGCGAAAGCGGTCGTAGATCCGCCCGCTCTCGTGGCGCACGGCCAGGCCGGCGGCTTCGACCTCTTCGGGGGTGAAGCCCTTCTTTGTGGTCAGGTACTCGAGCAGAAAGTGCCACTCATCGGGGGCGTAGCCGAGCTGGAACGCTTCGACCATCTCCGGGCTGACCTGGCGCCGCTCGACGTAGGCGCGACCCGGTTCGCCGCGGCGGGTAGTCACCAGCACGTGGTTGAAGACCCGCGCAGCCAGGGTGTTGAGTTCGAGCAGACGGGCGCGGCGGGCGTCCTCCTGGCGCTCGCTGTCGCTTCGTGGGGCGAGGGTGACACCTGCGCGGGCGGCGAGGAACTCCAGGGCGCCGCGAAAATCGAGGCCCTGCCTGCGCATCACGAAGTCGAAGGCCGTGCCCGAGGCGTGGCAGCCAAAACAGTAGAAACTCTGGGTGTCGGGGTAGACGGTGAAAGCCGGGGTGCGCGTGTTGGGGTGGAAGGGACAGAAGCCCACGTAGCTGCGGCCCGTGCGGCGCAGGGTCACGCCCAGGGAAGTGATCAGTTCTACGATGTCGGTACGGTTACGAACGTCGTCGATCTGGTTCATACCGATTGGAGGGCCGTGCCCTCACCGCATAGGGCCTGCCCCGCGGTTGGGGCTTCAGGGGCGGACAGAACATATGGACGCCGGGGGAGACCAGAGTCGTGCGCGGGGGCGTTCCAATGGGGTACAAACTGCGTTGGCTCGGATGTTCTATCCGCTCTTAAAGCGGTTGGGGCGAAGGGTGTTTCGCCCAGATCGAGATCGGCCCGTTCCAGCAAATAAAGCAGCGGGCCGGCATCGATCCGCTGGCCGTCGGAACTGCGCCCGGCGCGCAGTTCGGTTGCGCCAAACCAGCGCAGGCTCGCGCCTGCCGGCACCCCGTGGCGCAGTGTGACCGCGAAGGGGTAGAAGCGGGTGCGGGTGCACACACCGTAAGTTGGCGAGTCACGGACGGCGATCAGGGGGGGCAGGGGGCGCAGGGAGAGATCGTCGGGAACCCTGGTCCGTGGCAGGCCGAGTTCTTCACGCAACTCGCGCAGCAGCGTGGCCTCAACGTTGGGGTCGTTGCAGTCGCGCCGGCCACCGGGCAGTTGCCAGGCGCCCGCGTCGGCATCGAAGGCCAGCAAGAAGCGCAGGTCGTCGTGACCTTCAGATTGGGAGATCAGCCCGACGGCGGCCTCGACCTCGCGCACGGGTGCTGCCCGGGGCAACACCTCGCGCCGGCGCGCCTCCAGCGCCGCCAGCAGGTCGCCGGGGCGCTGGAAGAGCTGGCATGGGGTAACACCGGGGCTCTGCCAGTCGGCGATGAGCGGCGCGCCGCTATCGAGCAGATCGCTTAACAGCCGCAGGGTCCAGCCCGCTTGTGGCGAGACCACAGTGGCGCCGAAGCCATCGGCGGTCTGGCGCAGCGCGCCGAGAAACGTCAGCGCGTCGAGGATACCGAGCAGATAGTCGCGCTCGACGCTCTCTTCGAGGTAGACCAGCCGGCCGGGCGCGCCGCTCTCGGTGGGTGCGGCGGCTGCAAGCCGGTCGAGCAGGGTGCATGCGAGCGCCCGGCGCTTCGTGGCGACAGAGCTAACGAGTGACATCGCACGGACTCCTTTTGACGCAGTCGGGTAAATGTGGGCGGGCGCAGCCCGCCCGGGAACCCTCGTTACAGCGTATCGTTGTGCGGCGCAAGCCGCGTGGGTGTCGCTACAACTTCGTTGCGGCAGCGGTTACAGGGGCCGCAGGCCCGGGCATTCGGGCCGTTCACAGGGGCCAGGCCGCTCCGCGCCCCGGCAAATGGCGCAGTCTTGCCGTAGTGTTATTCTACCCCAACAGCGCCAGGGCGAGCATCAGCAGCAGGGCGAACACCAGCAGGGGCAGACAGCCGCTGCCGCGCGCCTCTTCGCGCTCGGTCTCTATCGGCACGTACACGACCGTCGGCGCGGAGCGGCGCGCCGGGCGCAGCAGGAGGAACAGCAATGCGCCGAGCAACAGCAAGCCGAGAGGCGTCAGAACTGCGTCCAGGGCGGCCAGGAGCAGATCGCTGAGGGAGACGTTGGAAGGGTACACTGGTGGCCTCCTTCTCGATACACGGGTGGCCTGCGATGGTGCGGCCGGTGGTGCGATGCGCGCGACGGTGCGTACATAGCATACTTCTACGTACCCGGAGTTGCCTGCCAGTAAATGGACAGCACAGCCATGGAGATCTGGCGAAGTGGTGGCATAGCTGGCAGGGGGAGGCATGGAGAGCGTGAAGCGCGACGCGGTGGGGGGACGGGGCAAGCGGGTTTTTTCAGGCCCTGCCTGAGGGGAGGGTTTCGGAGCAGGGGCGCGGCCCGGGGCAACAGGTTCACGGGCCGTCGAGCAAGCGATCGATGCGCGCGCGCATAGCGGCATCGGCCTACCGCTCTTCGCGGGTGCCCAGACAGAGACAATACGCCCCGGCGCCAGCATTGCAGCGCACGGCGATGCGATAGGCGCCATTGGCGGGCAGGGGCGGAACGTGGCTCTGCACCAGCCGGTATAGTCGCGGCCCATAATGGTCAGAGGCGTAGCGGTTGGCGGCGGTGTCAGACCCTCTGGCGGCAAGCCGGGGCCGGTCAGGGTGAAATAGACGCGGAAACCGGCCTAGTAGTCGCGCGCGGGAACGAGGAGCAGGGCGCGCACCCCTTCGCCAGCGCGCCCGTCGAAAGCGTAATAATCGGCGGGATGGGCATGGTTCAGCCGTCCGTAGAGCGCCTGTGCTAGAGAAGGGTCGCTGACGAAGAAGGGCGCTGCGGGATCGGGCGAGCCGGAATCGTTGGCGATGCCGAGGTGCAGGCGCGCCAGTGTGGCCCACCCGGCAACCAGCGACAGCGCCGCGGTGAGCCACGCGATCACGCGACGAGCCTCCACAGATCGAAGCCCAGTGAGAGCAGAATAATCAACAAGATCACCGCCGAGAGGGGCAGCATGTCGAAGCGCCGGGGATGGCGGACAGCCCAGAAGTAGCGCAGGCTACGCACCAGTAGCGTCAGCGCGACCAGATCGAGCAGGATGACCAGAGGCAGGGCCAGATCGGTGGCGAAGCCGATCAGCGGAAGCACCACCGGTAGAATGATGTACTGCAACGTGCAACGCAGCCCTGAAATCAAGAGCGAAAGACCAAAGGCGCGTGTGGCCGGGGCGCTGTCTACTTCGCACGCAACAGGCGCATCGAGCGTTTCGGCGGCCGGTTGCGGCGGTGGGGGAACCCGCAGCAATCGGGCGAAGAACCGATCCACGGTGTCGATCATAGCCATAACTGTTCCACTTCCAGACTCGCGGGGCGCAGTACAGGAGGGCATGCTTCAGATCCGGGCAATCCCGGCCTGACAGTTGCTCCACGGCTCCACACGACCTGAAGATATAGAGTTGGACAGGTGTGCAGATGAAGGCTGGCCTGTCAGGTTCATCTGAGACATCCCACAAGAGCGATCCACCAGTGTGATACATATTATACCTGATTGCGCGAGAAGCAAGCGATGATCGGGTGGGGAGGGTTTGGGAGGGCGCAGCCCTGCCGGGAATAGTTATTTTCATGCTGGCGTTGTGCGCCATGCGCATGACCGTCTGAGGTGAACATCGCCCGCGCGCGGGAGGGTTTGGGAGGGTGAAGCCCTTCAACGGGTTTTCACCTGTTCTGGAATGGGCTGCCCGGGACGCCGAGGGGAAATGGGCCAACGAATGGGAAACGAATAAACGAATGCGCAAGGTGTGCCTGACTCTGAGGTGAACAGAGCCCGCGCGCGGGAGGGTTTGGGGCAGGATACGCCGGTAGAAATCCGCGAGTGAGCACATAGCCCGCGCGCGGGAGGGTTTGGGGCGTCGGCGACGACGAACGCGGTGATCCCGCCACATAGCTCGCGCGCGGGAGGGTTTGGGAGGGCGCAGCCCTTCAACGGGTTTCACCTGCTCTGCGATAGGCTTCCCGGGACGCCGAGGGGAAATGGGCCAACGAATGGGAAACGAATAAACGAATGCGCAAGGGGTGCCTGACTCTGAGGTGAACCTAGCCCGCGCGCGGGAGGGTTTGGGGCAGGATACGCCGGTAGAAATCCGCGAGTGAGCACATAGCCCGCGCGCGGGAGGGTTTGGGGCGTCGGCGACGACGAACGCGGTGATCCCGCCACATAGCTCGCGCGCGGGAGGGTTTGGGAGGGCGCAGCCCTTCAACGGGTTTCACCTGCTCTGCGATAGGCTTCCCGGGACGCCGAGGGGAAATGGGCCAACGAATGGGAAACGAATAAACGAATGCGCAAGGGGTGCCTGACTCTGAGGTGAACCTAGCCCGCGCGCGGGAGGGTGTGGGCGTCGTAGGGCGCGGCGCCGCCGCGCCCCTGCGCCCTCCCAGGAAACAACCCGCCGGTGGGGAGGGTTTGGGAGGGCTGTGCCCTCCCAAGGACACCCCATGTTCATCGCGGCGTTGTGCGCCATGCGTATGACCGTCTGAGGTGAACATATGGGGAAACCGGGGTTCCCCAACCCCCTCCCTGCGGGGAGGCGCCCGGTTCCCTC
>CAKZKA010000235.1 GCA_937120965.1 uncultured Chloroflexota bacterium | reverse complement strand
GGCAGGAGTGAGGGAGGCCCTCCCCCTCTCTCCGCCCAGCCGATACATTGCCCACAACGTTGCCGATGGCTTCCTCAAGCGGTACAACGCAGACGCGTTGTTGCCCCCGAGGTGAGGGGCTTCCCGCAGGCCAGGGCTGGTTACCGCATTGGGACGCGTTCCGCAACATTCGATTGCATAACGCCATGCGACATGCGGGTAATGTATAGATGAGCGGGAGAGGGGGGTATGTGGTTGGCGTTACGATGCACCGGCTCCGCTGACCTACCACAACGCCAGATTCTGACCCCATCCCCTAGCAATTTAAGGGCGGACAGAACATCCGAGCCAACGTGGCTTGTACCGCATTGGAACGCCTCCGCGCACGGCTCTGGTCTCCCCGCTTCGACAGGCTCAGCGCAGGCTCTCCAGCGAAGCTGGAGCGGGGGAGGGGGTGAGGACCAACCAGCGCATCCCCGCGCCAGAACGCCCGTCGGCGTCCATATGGTCTGTCCGCCTCTAAAGGCCGCCACACCCGCCGCCCCCGGCGCGGCGCCACCCACGGGTCGCCGCGGAGACGGCCCGCCGGGCCGTCTCTACGGCACCTCTCGGTGTGTATGCGCCACCCGTTGCCCGGACGCCATTATGCCCGCCGCCTCCGGCGCGGCGCCACCCCCGGGCCGCCACGCCCGCCGCCCCCGGGGACGGTGTCACCTGTTCCCGGCGGCGGTCACGGGGGTGTTGTGCGAGACGCGACCCCGCATCCACCGGGATGGCGCCCTTCGAGACGGTGTTATACTGGTCGCAGGGTATCGGTCCAATCGGCCTCCAGGCCTACCGCGAGAAGTCGCCTCGGAGCGGACGGCAGCCAGGACGGACCACGCCTGCCCCCCATCCTCGCCTTGTCATCACAGAAGGAACCGTGTGAGCGAGCACATTCTCATCTATGGAGCAAACGGCTATACAGGCACACTGGTGGCCCGGCGGGCCGTCGAGCGGGGGCTGCGTCCGGTCCTGGCGGGCCGCAATGCAGACGCGGTGGGTGAAGTCGCGAAGCGCCTCGACCTTCCCCACCTGGCGGTCAACCTGGACGATGTCGCCGGACTGGAGGCTGCGCTGGACGGACGGGTAGCAGTGATCCACTGCGCGGGACCGTTCAGCAAAACCAGTCGCCCGATGGCGAATGCCTGTCTCCGAACGGGGGTACACTACATTGACATTACCGGTGAGATCGCCGTTTTTGAGGAACTGCATGCGCGCGACGAGGAGGCGCGCGCGGCAGGGGTGATGCTGCTGCCGGGCGCGGGGTTCGACGTCGTGCCGAGCGACTGTCTGGCTGTGCATTTGAAGCGGCGGTTACCCGAGGCCACGCATCTGGCGCTGGCCTTTCGGGGCCTGGGCGGGATCTCGCGAGGCACAGCTTTGACCGCGCTGGAGAGCCTGGAGACGACGGGGGCCATCCGGCGCGATGGTGTGATCGTGACCTCGCCTCTGGGCGAACTCAGGCGCCAGGTGGACTTCGGGTACGGCCCGGTGGACGTCGTCGCAATTCCCTGGGGCGATATCAGCACCGCATATTATAGCACAGGCATTCCGAATATCGTCGTCTATGCATACCTGGGGCGAGTAGGAGCATTGCTCGCCGGACAGGGGCCGCTGCTTGCTCCGGCCCTCGGTGCAAGCGCTCTGCGCCGGCTCTTGCGCTGGGTGATCCGCCGCGGCCCGGCAGGCCCCGGTGACGCCGAGCGGGCGCGAGGCCGCAGCCTGCTCTGGGGCGAGGTAACCGACGCGGCGGGCCGCATCGCCATTTCCCGTCTGAGTACCCCGGAAGCCTACACGCTGACAGCCGCAACCGCGGTACTCATCGCCGAGAAGGTACTCGCCGGCCAGGCCCCATCCGGGTTTCAGACCCCCGCACTGGCCTATGGCCCCGACCTGATCCTGGAGATCACGGGAGTAGAGCGTACCGACCTGGAACTCCAGGACGCCCCCTCCAGCCCGGCCGCAGCACCCACGGCAGCAGCGCCGGCAGAACCGGCCCCGGTGGTCGCCGCGCCGGTTGAGCCGGAGGACGACGAGCTGGTCGCTGCCGAAGAGGCTCTGGCGCGGCTGGAAGATCGCATTGGCGCCTTTACCGCTTACACGATCGCCTCAGACTTCCTGGAACTCCAGGAGATCTACCGCGGCTCGTTCGAGCGGGTCAAAGACGACGATTGGAACCGGCGCATCGAGCGCCGGGCCGAGCCCTGGACGATGCGCCAGGTCCTGGCGCATACCCTCACAATGACCGAGGTGTACAACCAGGTCATCCTGAGCGGCCTCGAAGGGCGACGGGCAAACATCCCCGGTCTGACGAGCCGCGAGGACATCGCCTCTTTCAACGAGAAGGCAATTGCCGCCAGCGCGGAGCGACCAGTGACAGAGCTGATCAGCGCTTTCCTGGAGGCTCTCGGCGCTGCGGCGCGCATCGCCGCCCCGCTGGGCGCAGAAAGCCTGGGGCGGCTGGTCGCCGTGCCGTTCTTCAGCAGTACGCCGACGGTAGCCGAACTCTTCGGCTGCGCCCTGGCCAATGCCGGCATCGTCCGCGGCGCGCACCTGGCAGCCTCACGCTCACGCCCGATCTGGATCTTCTTTAGCCCGGGCATGATGCGGCGGCAACTCACCCGCTTCTTCCATCTGCTCGGACTGGCCTACTGGCCCGAACGCGGGGGCGATCTCTACGCAACCATTGCCATCAACGTCGAAGGGCAGGGCGGCGGTAGCTGGAACGTGCGGATCGGCCCGGAGGGGGGCAAAGGGAAGATCGGTCGCGCCCGCACCACCGATGTCACCTTCACCTTTGCCAGCGCCGACCTGCTCTGCCGCCTGTTGACCGGCCAGACGAAGCCGTGGCGCCACATCCTGATGGGCCGCGTGCAGATCAGCGGCAACCTCGGCCTGGCCCGGCGCGTGCCAACCCTCTTCGCGCTGCCCTGAAGGCTGCTTCCCTGCGCCTCTGTCCGCGAGTTTAAGAGCGGACAGAACACGTCGGCGCATATGGAGGAGACCGGAGTTCCCCTGGCGGAGGTGTCGAGCTGTGGAGCGAGGGGGTGAAAGGCCCCTACCCTCCCGCCGTACGCTTCAGGAGCTGCTGGCGCTCTTCCGCGGTGATCAGCCCGAACTCACTCCCACGGTTGAGATAGACCATCTCCTCGTTCTTAATCTGCACGATCAGATCTGGGGCAGCGTCGCCGTTGACGTCATCGAGACGCATCGTCACCGGCGTCAGATCCTCGCCGGCCCCGAACAAATACGGTCCGGGTAGCGTGCGCACCTTGTTCGGATCGCTGCCGGCAATCTCAACAATGACCACCTGCCGATCCAGATTCATGGCGATGAGATGGGTGGGCGCGTTGGCCTCCTCCGGCCGCCCAACGTTGGCCGTCAGATGAAACGTCCGCGGTCGACCGTAGGCGAGGTCATCACGCACGGTACGAACATAGGAGATGACACTGCTCAACACGACATAGACGGCGAGGAGGGCCAGGATGCCGGTGACCAGGTAGGCAATGCTGCCAAGGTTGCCAAACGATAGACTGATGGGAAAGCGGCGACCGCTGTGCAATTCGCGACTCTGAACAGACATCGTTGCTCCTCCTCTTTGGGGCCTGATAGAATAGTACATTTGTACTATCGCTCAGATGTTCTGATTATAACAAGCGGCTTGATGCGCGTCAAGGGTATTGAGGGAGAAATTTGTGGAACGCGCCGGATGTGCCACCCGCGAATGGCGCCTGAAACCGAACGTCTGTTTGTGGACAATGTAGAACTTTTGTGCTACACTGTATCGGCGCCAGCTTTCCCGCCCGGCGGGCGCAGGTTCCGGCGCAGCCTGCGCCCACCTACCATACCGATCCGGTTCGGATCCAGGAGCGCAGTGATGATCGGCAGGAATCGCATCCAGACTTCCCAGGAGGTTGTGACGCTTCAATACGCGAATGGCAAGAGCCTCGCTCGAACGAGCCTCGGGGCGGGCCGCTTCGCGCCCTACATCGGCTTTCATGTGGAGGCAGGCAAAGACGCCGAGCTCGACGAGGCCATGCGGGCCGCCCGGGTCGCTCAGATCGAGATCAAGCACCAGCGCCAGGGCGGCGCCGAGATCGTGCGGCACTGGGGGCTGGGTGACCAGATCCGCTTCTACCCCGTGACCAGCGGGCCGGTTGCTTCGACGGTGGCGGGCAGTCTGAGCGGGCGCAACCGTCAGCGCACCGCCGAGGCGGGCATCGGTGTGCGCTGGGGCCAGGGCGAGCGCAGCCGCCTGGCGATCCGGGGCTACCTGGATACGCTGGTGCGCGTCGGCTACCTGCGCCTGCTGCAACTCTCGGTGCGCAGCCGGATGACCGATGTCCTTCTGACTGCGTTAATCGACCACGGACGGGTGTGCGAGGCGGCCGACAGCCTGGTGGATCGCACGCGCCACCCGGAGGTGGTAACCTACCACGAGATCGCCCTGCCGCTGGGCCCCGGCGAGGAACAGGAATGGGGCAAGGGCGAAACCGCTTCGGTCGTGCCGTTCCGCAGCATGCATCCCGTCACGGTCGATGCCGAGTACCTGCGGGGCGTCTGGCGGCCCGACAGCGTTCACGCCGCCGCGCTGCGCGACTGGGAGAGTATTCAACTCTGGGCGCAGGAATACGCCACGCAAAGCGACGAGGGCGTCAATGGGGCACGGCCTGCCGAGGAACTGGTTCACACCCTGCCTCACGATGAGGCCATCTGAACGAGACAGGATTCAACAGCGGGAAGCCATCCCCGCGCTCCCTCAGGCTGGATCGCGTCCATCGCGCCGACCTGCCCGGGCCGGCTTCCATAGCGGGAAGCCAGCCGCACCCTCTCCCAGGCGGGGTTTAAGGGCGGACAGAACGTATGGGCGCCGACGGGCGTTCTGAGGTGAAAATAGCCCGCCCGCGAGAGGGTTTGGGAGGGCTGCGCCCTCCCAAGAACAAATATTTTCATTCTGGCGTTGTGCGCCCCGCGCATAGAGCCTGGCGTGGGGATGCGCTGGTTGGTCCCAGACCAGAGCCGCGCGCGGGGGTGTTCCAAGGCGGTATAAGCCACGTTGGCTCGGATGTTCTGTCCGCCCTTAAACTCAGGCAGGGGTGGGGAAACCCCGTTTCCCCACGACCCTTCGAGGGTGTCCCGGCAGGGCTGCGCCCTCTCATACCATTTTTGGTTTTAGATTTTGGATTGTGGATTGCCACACTGGGCAGCACAACGCCTAAAACCGCTTTAAGCAATGCGGCATCATCAACGGTCTGGCGCGGAGGGTTTGCACCCCGGTCGGCAGGGTTGCGGAGAAACCGGGTTTCCCCGCAACCTTTCAAGGGCCGATGCGCTCGCTGCGGCGAAAGGTCTGCAGCGGGTTGCGAAGAAACCGGGTTTCCCCGCAACCTTTCAAGGGAGGCCCGGGATGGCTGCGCCCTCCCGGACCCTCCTGGCAGGCAGATTCGCGCCCTGTCGCATAGCCGACACGTGCAGGTGCTATAATCTGGAGCGTGGACACAGGGCGCGAAGTGTTATGTCAATCAGTAGCGTTATCGAGACCGAGGAGTTGACCAAGCGCTACGGCACTCACGTGGCCGTGGACCGTCTGAACCTGCGCGTCGGGCGCGGCGAGATCTTCGGCTTGCTCGGGCCAAACGGGGCGGGCAAGACGACCACCATCGCCATGCTACTGGGCCTGGTGCGCCCCAGCGCCGGTCGCGCCGTGGTCCTCGGCTACGAGGTGCAGGCAAACCCGGTAGCCGCGTTGCGCCGCGTGGGGGCGATGATCGAGAGTCCGGCGTTCTACCCCTACCTCAGCGGCTATGATAACCTGCGGGTGCTGGCCCACGCCGGAGGGCTGCCCGAGACGCGCATTGCGGCAACGCTCGAGGCAGTGGAGCTGACCGCTCGCGCCCGCGACCGGGTGCGGGTCTATTCCCAGGGTATGCGCCAGCGGCTGGCCATCGCCGCTGCGCTGTTGCCCGATCCCGAGCTGATCATCCTCGACGAGCCGACCAACGGCCTCGATCCCGCTGGCACCGCCGAGATCCGCGCGCTGATCCGCAATCTGGCCGCCGGCGGGCGCACAATCGTCCTGTGCTCCCATCTCCTGTCGGAGGTGGAACAACTCTGCGGGCGGGTCGCTATTCTGAAAGCGGGCCGGCTGGTGGCCGAGGGCGCCGTGGCCGACCTGCTGCGACGCGAGCGGGGCCTGCGCCTGCGCGTGGAGGGCGACCCGGCCCGGGCCGCGGCGCTGCTGGCAGCGCTGCCCTGGGTGCATGGCGTGGAGCAGCAGAACGGCGCGCTCCTCGTGGACGCGCCTGTGGATCGCGCCGCCGAACTCAACGCCTACCTGACCCGCGCCGGAGTGCCGGTGGCCGAAATCGGCGTCAATACAAGCAATCTGGAGCAGTTCTTCCTCGAAGTGACTGGCGATACGTAGGCGATGCTGGGCCATCTGTTTGCCGCCGAGTGGTTGAAACTGCGCAAGCGCCCGCTTACGCGGGTGTTGCTGGCTACCTTTCTCGCGCTGCTCGTCCTGTACCTGGGGCTCTGGGCGCTGGTGATCGCTCTGCAAGAAGGGGCGCTGAGCGGCGGCAGGCTGCGCATTGAGGTGCTTAATGCCGCGCAGACGGCGCAGATTCAGCGTCAGTTGAGCTTTCCGGGGATCTTCGGGGCGGTGCTGGGGCAGGTGAACAGCGTCGGCGGCATCCTGGCGGTGATCCTGGCGGCGGGCGCTCTGGGCAGCGACTTTGGCTGGGGCACCCTGCGGGTGCAACTCATTCGCGCTCCTGCACGAGGCCTGTATCTTCTGGCGAAGCTGCTCGCGCTACTGCTGGCCCTGTTGTGCGGCATCCTGGCGGGCCTGGCGCTGGGGTCCCTCATCGCCGTAGTTGCCAGCGCGGCGCTGGGGCTGCCGTCTAGCCTCGATGGAGGCGCGCTGCTGGCCCTGGGGCCCGGCATCCTCCGCAGCCTCTTCGTCATTCTGCCCTATGTTCTGGCGACCTTTGTCTGCGCGGCGTTCGGGCGCTCAGCGCTGGCCGGCGCGGGTGGCGGGCTGATTTTCCTGGCCCTCGACGTCGGCGCTGGATCGCTCGGTTCCCTGGGCACGGTCAGCGATGCCGTGCTGTTCGTGGTGAACCTGATGCTCCAGCCTAACATCAATCGCCTGGTTGTGCAGAACGCGACACTCTTCGGGCTGGACCCCACGGTGCTGGCGAGCGGGCTCGACCTGACGAGGCTGCCCTCGCTTACGCAGGCGACTGTGGTAGTGGCGGCCTACTGCGCCCTCTTCGGCTACAGCGCCTGGCGCTTGCTGGCCCGCCGGGACGTCACCGGGGCGGGGTGAGATGGGCAGGGCAGCGCCGGTGTAAGTCGGGAGGGCTTGCTGCCCCCCAGGGCAGGGTTCAGGGGCGGACAGAACGTATAAGCGCCAACGGGCGTGATGGCGTGGGGATGCGCCGGTTGGCTCCCGCCCCCTCCCCCTCTCCAGCTTCGCTGGAGAGCCTGCGCTGAGCCTGTCGAAGCGGGGAGACCAGCGTCGCGCGCGGGGGCGTTCCAATGCGATACAAGCCATGTTGGCTCGAATGTTCTGTCCGCCCTTAAACCTCTCAGGGAGGGGGTTGGGGAAACCCGGTTTCCCCATGTCCCAACCGCGATTGGGAGCGGCTGGCGCCCCTCCAGGCAGGGGCGCGGTTCGACAAGCTCACCACAGGTGGGGAAACCCGGTTTCCCCGTATGTTCACCTCAGCCGTCCATGCGGCTGCGCCGCACAACGCCGGAATGAAAATAGTATTGTTCCTGGGAGGGCTTTGCCCTCCCAAACCCTCCTGCGGGCGGGCTATGTTCACCTCAGGGTCAGGCACACCTTGCGCATTCGTTTATTCGTTTCCCATTCGGTGGCCCATTTCCCCTCTGCGTCCCAGGAAGCCCTTTCCAGAGCAGGTGAAACCCATTGAAGGGCTTCGCGCTCCCCAACCCTCCCCGCTGGCGGGTTGGTTCCTGTGAGGGCTTCGCCCTCCCACGGAGAGGGTTTGCCACTGGTCGAACACGCTACCCTCGCCCGAACAGCCGGAAGTGAGGGCTTCGCCCTCCCACGGAGAGGGTTTGCCACCCCGTGGGCAGGGATATGGGGAAACCCCCACGTCAACGGGGCGCCCCGTTACGCCGCAGGTGCTCCAGCTCCTGGCGCAACTCGATCACCTGGCGGCGCATCTGCAGGATAACCTCGACCCCGGCCAGGTTCACCCCCAGGTCATCAACCAGGCGCTTGATGAACCGGATCTGCTCAACATCGGCGTCACTGTAACGCCGAATGTTGCCCTTGCTGCGAGCGGGACGCACCAACCCCCGGCGCTCGTACATCCGTAAGCTCTGTTCGTGCATGCCGGTGAGGCGCGCCGCCACCTTGATCGTGTAGGTGCGCTCATCGCTGCTCATACCGGTTGGCCCTCCGTGATACGCCGCAGTTCTTCGAAGAGCGCGCGTTCGCGCGGGGTCAGGCGGGTTGGCAGCACGGCATTGACGGTCACATAGAGGTCACCGCGCTGGTGGGAATGGTGCATACGGGGCATACCCTGGCCGCTGAGGCGAAAGGTACGCCCATTCTGGGTCTGTTCAGGGATGTTCAGGCTGATCGTCTTGCCTGCCAGGGTGGGCACGGACACCTGGCCACCGAGCAGCAAGGTGTAGAGCGGCGCTTCAACGCGGGTGTAGAGATCGGCGCCCTTGCGCTCGAAGTGCGCATGAGGCTGCACGCGAACGACCAGGTAGAGGTCGCCGCGCTTGCCGCCGTGCATCCCCGGCGCGCCCTCACCGGGCACGCGCACGCGGTTGCCAGTATCAATGCCGGCGGGGATCTTCACCGTGATGGTGCGTGGCGTACCGTTGGG
The DNA here is from genome assembly GCA_937120965.1 of uncultured Chloroflexota bacterium. Classification (GTDB taxonomy): domain Bacteria; phylum Chloroflexota; class Chloroflexia; order Chloroflexales; family Chloroflexaceae; genus JACAEO01. Next base: position 5,251 of record CAKZKA010000235.1, on the reverse strand, counting down.
GTTAGAGAACTGCAAGCTGCGCTGCGTGCCGGTAAAGGCCTCATCGAGGGTGATCTCGACCGGCTGCTCGATATCCTGGCCATCCATGCGCAGGTTGAAGCCACCTGCGCGCCCGCCGCGCCCGCCAAAGAGCGTTTCAAAAATATCGGCAAAATCGGTGCTGCTGAAATCAATACCGGGGCCAGCCTGCTCGTAGCGCCGCCAGTCGCTGCCGAAGCGATCGTACTTCTCGCGCTTCTCTTTATCGGAGAGGACCTCGTAGGCCTCGTTGATCTCTTTGAAGCGCGCTTCGGCCTTCTTGTCGCCCGGGTTGATATCGGGGTGGTACATTCGGGCAAGCTTGCGGTACGCCTGCTTAATCTCCTGATCACTGGCGTTACGGCTTACCCCGAGCACCTGGTAGTAGTCTTTCATAGCTTTCTCACAGCCTGGTCCGGATGCCGGCACGCGCGTCGCGGAACACGCGCCTGCTGCCTTCGATTGTAGAGACTTGACAGGAGCATTGTCAAGGTTGTGGTGTTAGAGGTGTGTTAGACGAACCCGTGGTTCCTTACGTCACTCCCGATGTGCTATCCGTCCCCAAAGCCCGGGAGCAAGCGGGTTTCCCTGCGCCTCGGGCCGCTGGAGACGCCACACGCCCCGCGTCTGTTGAAGACGCGGGGCGTGTACATCAGGGAGCAGGAAGCGCGGAGGAACGAGGTCTGCGCTCAGGCCACCTGAACGTCCCACTGAGGTGAGCGGCGGTAGGGAGCGTAGGTGGCAAGCTGGCGGATGAACTGCTGCAACTTTTCCCGCTCCAGGGGGTCATCGTAGTTGCGCACCAGGCGCCGGATCACCTCGACCAGATCCTCGCGTGGCGCGTATCGGTAGACCGGCTCACTGTGGGCCGTGGCCGCGCGCAGCAAGATCCCGTCTTCGCACAATTCGTGCAGACCCTGCGAGACGCTCCAGATGTCACGACATAAGCGATCGGTGATAGCCCCGGGCGTTGCTTCCATCCGCGGGTTCTCGTGAAACAACAAGAGCAGATGAAGCTTCACGGGCGTGTCAATTGCCTGCTCCAACAGCCGTTGAACCTCTGGGTCTATCATCGACCTGCCTCCTTCCACGTTCGATCGGCATGTGTCACCACCGGGCGGGAATTACACCTTTCGCGCGCGCAGGTGTTATGCCGTCTGCTCCAGCAGAGCCTGCGGCGTGGGAGAACCTGGCCGGGGGGATAGGTAACGTGCAAGACCATTGCAGAGTGGTGACAACTTAATGAAGATTATACTCGATCGATCTGCCCCCTGCCAGAGGGTTTTTACTTAATCTTTAGCACATTATGGTTGTTTGTTATCCACAGTTTAAGCCCGGCGGCGCCCGGCCCTGCGCCTGGTCAGGGGACGACTGCTTTGCCGGTGGGAGCGCATCGCGTATAATGAATGACGAAAAGGATGTCACTCTCCCAAACCCGCACGGTGGAGTCTTGCCGCCCCCACAGACAGGGGGATAGGGAAACCCGGCTTCCCCGACGTTCGTATCAGCCGTCCATGCGGCTGCGCCGCACAACACCAGAATGAAAATATTTGTTCTTGGGAGGGCTGCGCCCTCCCAAACCCTCCCCGCTGGCGGGTTGTTTCCTGGGAGGGCTACGCCCTCCCAAACCCTCCCACCAGGGAGGGGCGTGGGGAAACCCGGTTTCCCCAAACCCCAACCGCCGTTGGGGACGCCTGGCATCCCGGTGAACAGGAGCGGAGGGAACCCCGGGTTCCCTATGTTCACGTTAGGAAGGAGAGGCAGATCATGAAGGTTCGCGTCGCGGTGCTGGGGGCTACAGGGACGGTGGGACAGCGCTTTGTTCAGTTACTCGAGGGCCATCCCTGGTTCGAAGTGGCAGCACTTACCGGCAGCGAGCGGAGCGCCGGGCAGCCCTACGCCGAAGTTACGCGCTGGATGCTCGATACCCCGATCCCCGAGCGGCTGCGCGCCATGCCCGTGCTCAGCGAAGACGCGGAGCTGGATACACCCCTGGTCTTCTCGGCATTGCCGAGCAAAACCGCGCGCCCGATCGAAGAGCGCCTGGCCGCCGCCGGGCACATCGTCTGTACGAATGCCTCGGACCTGCGTATGGACCCTGACGTGCCGCTGCTGATCCCCGAGGTCAACCCTGACCATCTGGAGCTGATTAGCGTGCAACGGCGGCGCCGGGGCTGGACGGGGGCCATCATCGCCAATCCGAACTGCACGGCGACCGGCCCGACGATGACCTTGCGCCCACTGCTCGACGCCTTTGGCGTCACGAAGGTGCTCCTGGTAAGCATGCAGGCCCTTTCGGGCGCGGGCTACCCCGGCGTGCCTTCCTACGATCTGATGGAGAACATCATCCCCTACATCGGCGGCGAAGAGCCAAAGGTCGAGACCGAGCCGCAGAAGATGCTCGGCGCCCTCCGCGACGGCGCAGTCGAGGCGGCGCCGTTCACCCTCTCGGCCCACTGCAACCGGGTGCCGGTGCTGGAAGGGCACCTGGAGTGCCTCTCGATCGGCTTTGCGCGCCGACCGGCGCTCGACGAGGTCGTCGCCGCGCTGCGTAGCTTCCGGGCGCTGCCGCAGGAACTCAACCTGCCCTCGGCGCCGCCTCAGCCGATCATCGTGCGCGATGAGCCGGACCGCCCCCAGCCGCGGCGCGACCGTGACGCCGGCCAGGGAATGAGCACGGTCGTCGGGCGCGTCCGCGAGTGTCCGGTTCTGGATTACAAGCTCCTCTGTTTGAGCCACAACACCATTCGCGGCGCCGCCGGCGGCTCAGTACTCAACGCCGAGTTGATGTACGCGCAGGGTCTTATAAAGTGAGCACCATCCCCATGTACGCCACCATTGCCGATCTCACCGGTGACGCGGTGCTCTACCGCGACCTGGAACCGTGCGACCCCCATCTGCCGCGCCTGGCCGAACTGCGCGCGCGCCTGCGCCTGCCCGCCGGTCCCCCACCCCGTAAGCGCGACGCCGCCTATGCCGTCATCGTGCGAGCGCTCGCCGACACGATGCAGGCAGCGCGGGGCAGCGGGCCGCTCACCGCGATGGCGGTGATCGGCGACACCGAGAATGACCGCCTCCTCGCCGCCCATCTGCGCCAGACAAGCCCGCTGCCGGCCTACGCCTTCATCGGCGAGGATCGGCCCGTAGCCCCCGAGAGCCTGGTCTGGTACGGCGACACCGCCAACGCCACCCGCTGGCACCTCATCCACGCCTGGGCTGCCGAGCTTGACTGGCGCGGCGTGGACTGGGCGCGCACCGCCGTACTGATTGACATTGACAAGACCCTGCTCGGACCCCGTGGCCGCTCCGATGGGGCAATTGACGACGCGCGCGCGGAAGGCGCCCTGGCCGTCGCCGCGCGGCTGGCGCCCGACCTCGATGTGGCGCTCTTCCGCCGCGTCTACGCCGAGCTGTGCCGCCGCGACTGGCACCCCTTCACCCTCGACAACCAGGACTACGTCGTCGCCACGGCCCTGCTGATCACGACAGGGGCTATGACCCTGGACGACTTACGCGCCCGGCTCGAGGCAGGCAGCCTGGAGGGCTTCGCAGCCTTCCTCGACCTCACCGGGCCGACGGTCCACACCGCCCTGGCCCCGCTGCACGCCGAGCTACGCGCGCTGGTAGCGCAGGGCGATCCCACACCCTTCAAGGCCTTCCGTCGAGCCGAGCTAACCTCCACCCTCGCGCGCATGGCCGACGGACGGCTGACCCTGTGCGGCGACGTGTATCACCTCTGCTGGAACCTGGGGCAGCGTGGCGCGCTGCTGCTCGCCGCCTCCGACAAGCCGGCCGAGTCAGCCATGCCCACCACCGAACAGCTCGCGCAGGGCCTGCGGCCTCTCCATCGCACCCCTGCCCGTGTGGACTGATGGGAACATATGGGGAAACCGGGTTTCCCCACCTGTGGTGAGCTTGTCGAACCGCGCCCCTGCCTGCTGGGGTGCCAGCCGCTCCCACCAGCGATTGGGACATGGGGAACCCGGGTTTCCCCATCCCCCTCCCTGAGGTGAACATAGAGAACCCGGGGTTCCCTCCGCTCCTGTTCACGGGGATGCCAGCCGCTCCCAACAGCGGTTGGGACATGGGGAACCCGGGGTTCCCCATAACACCAATTACCGTTGATGATGCCGCATTGCTTGAAGCGGTTTCAGGCGTTGTGCTGCCCGGCGTGGCAATCCACAATCCAAAATGGTATAACACCCCCTGGAAGGCAATCAATCCTGTTCCCGCTCGCCCTCCGCTTTACCACCGAACGTCGCCAGCAAGCCAGCGATAAACTGCTGCTGCTCAGCGGACGAGAGGCGCGCCGTGGGATGCAACGGCAGATAGAACCACGGCGGCATCTCCCCCTCCTGAACCAGCTTCGCCGCCTCATCACCTTCATTATCGGGACGCCCCCACTCAGAGACGTTAAAGGCTGCGCGGCCCTCGCGCACATCACGAGTAATCAACCAGGAAGCCGGCGCAATCGCGCTATACCAGGGCCAGACAGTCTGGTTGCTATGGCAATCGCCGCAAGCGCGCATAAAGACAGCGCGGGTCTGGGGGCTATCCCAGGCCGGCTCGGCTCTAACCGGCGGGTTGGTAGAGTTGCGACCATAGGGCACAAACTGGATCGCGATGAACACGACGAGCAGGACACCGAGGGCCCATGCGCCAATGCGACGCGGCGACCAGCGCCGCATATTCGTAGCCGGAAGCGTACCAGTAGCCATATGAGGTTCCTTTCCGCGGTACCGCAAACCACGCAGTTAGCCCCAGCATACCGCGACAGGATTGGAAACACCTCGGAAAGGCCTCCGAAAGCGAGCGCAGTTGCGTCCAACGGCTCAGCGGCGAGTTTCTCGCCTTCTACCACCCGTCCTGCGCCGCTACTGGCTCGTTTCAATCCGCCTTGCGGATCAATGGCCCTTCGAACGACGACGATCGACGGGAAGAGCGAGTTAAAGCAAGTTTCAATCCGCCTTGCGGATCAATGGCCCTTCGAACGAGGGAGGGGCTTTTGTCATGCGGAGGAATTCCAATGTTTCAATCCGCCTTGCGGATCAATGGCCCTTCGAACCATAGAGAATCGTTCCACGTCAACCGGCGGCTTGATGTTTCAATCCGCCTTGCGGATCAATGGCCCTTCGAACAATTTCCCGCACGCGCTGCCGTTGCACAATTGGCGCGGTTTCAATCCGCCTTGCGGATCAATGGCCCTTCGAACGCGCGCGCTGGAAGGAGGAGA
>CAKZKA010000234.1 GCA_937120965.1 uncultured Chloroflexota bacterium | reverse complement strand
GCTGAGCCTCAGGGCGAAGCCTGAGCCTGTCGAAGGGGGCCGGGGGTGAGGACCAACCAGCGCATCCCAACGCCATATTGCCCGTCAGCGTCCATAGGTTCTGTCTGCCCCTAAAGGGCGGCCGCGGGGGTGGGAGGGTAGAGACGGCCCGCCGGGCCGTCTCTACGCCGCCCCCGGACGGCACTCCAGGGCGGCAAAGAGCCGGTCGAGGTCATCGCTGTCGTTCCAGGGGCCGGTCGAGATGCGCAGGGCGTTCCGTTCGGGCACGGCGCGCACAACCACCCGCTGCGCCCAGAGGGCGCGCAGCAGCGCCAGGGCATCGGGTTGCTCCGCAACCTGAAAGCTCACCAGGGCCGAGCTATGCTCCCAGGGCCGCGGCGAGAGGAGCCGTAGCCGTGGATGGGCGGCCACACGGACCTTCAACTCCTCCGCGAGGGCGGCCATATGCGCCTGAAGCGCCGCTGCGCCGCGCTCCTCCCACCAGTCGAGCGCGGCGTCCATCCCTTCCCAGAGCGGTAAGGCCCGTGTGCCGAACTCGAAGCGCGCCGCTGTTGGCTGTAACGTTGGGGTCGGCACATCCTCACGCAGCGACCCGGCGCCGACGTGAGCCGGTGTCAGGCCCTCCAACCGGTCGGGGCGGATGTAGAGCAGCCCGACGCCCTTAGGTCCCAGCAGCCACTTGTGACCGTTGCTTGCCAGATATTCACAATTGAGGGCCGCCACATCGAGCGCAAGTTGCCCGAGGGCCTGCGCGGCGTCCAGCAGCACCTCGGCGCCGTGAGCATGGGCCAGGGCCACGGCCTCGGCCAGCGGCAGGCGCGTGCCCGTCTGGCAACTGACCACACTCACGGCCAGCAGGCGGGTGCGCGGCGTCAGCGCCGCAGACAGATTGGCAAGGGTGGTTTGCGGATCGACGGCCAGGGTGAAGCGGCGCAGGCGCAGCCGGCCACGGGCAGCCAGGAAGCCAAAGGGGTTTTCGAGAGCCGGATGCTCCTGATCGCTGATCAGCACCTCATCGTCGGGATGCCAGGAGATGCCGGCGGCTACCAGGTTGATTCCATCGCTGGCATTGCCGGTCAGCGCCAGCGCCGACGGCGGCGCGCCGATCAGCGCTGCCAGGCGCGCGCGAACTCGCTCGCGCACCGCCAGCAGATCGTAGTGGGCAAAATGGCCCTCCCGCTCGTAGCGCGCAACGGCGCTCTGATAGCGCCGCAGTGCTGGTTCGGGCATCAAGCCATGGGTGCCCGGGTTGAGGTAGGTCAGATCGGCCAGGGCCGGAAAATCGGCGCGAACGGGGCTACGCATAGGTCCCTCCAGGGCAGCGGCGATCGGCGCCGCCCCGCGACAAGCGGGGCGGGCGGCTCCTGCGCCTCAGGTACGGTTGTGGAGCCGGTGATGGCCTATAATACGCCTGATGTGAACAGATGGGGAAACCGGGTTTCCCCACCTGCGGTGAGCCTGTCGAACCGCACCCCTGCCTGCGGGGGCGCCAGCCGCCCCCAACGGCGGTTGGGGCGTGGGGAAACCCGGTTTCCCCACGGAGATAGCCACCTGCGCGGCGCGGCGAACCGGACGCCATATGCTACAATGCGGGCATGTCGTAGGCGCCAGGCCCGACAGAGCGCCCGTGGCGGGAAGGACCGCCGATCAGCCACGCAGAGGAGGCCACGTATGCGGAAGAAGATCAGCATTATCGGGGCAGGGTTCGTCGGATCCACGACTGCTCACTGGTGTGCCGCAGCAGAACTGGGTGACATTGTGCTGCTCGACATCGTGGAAGGCATCCCCCAGGGTAAGGGACTGGACCTGTACCAGGCCGGGCCGGTTATGGGCTTCGACTCGCGGATCATCGGCACCAACGACTACGCTGATACGGCTAACTCTGATGTGATTGTCGTTACATCTGGCGCTCCGCGCAAGCCCGGCATGAGCCGCGAAGATCTGATCAAGGTGAATGCCGACATCACCCGCGACTGTATCGCCAGGGCGGCGCCCCTCTCACCCAACGCGATCATTATTATGGTCAACAACCCGCTCGATGCCATGACCTACGTTGCCGCCGAAGTCAGCGGCTTTCCCAAAGAGCGGGTGATGGGCCAGGCCGGCGTCCTCGATAGCGCCCGCTATCGCGCCTTCATCTCTATGGAGACCGGGATCAGCGTGGAGGACATTCAGGCCATGCTCATGGGCGGCCACGGCGACGAGATGGTTCCGCTGCCGCGCTTCTCGACCATCGGGGGCATTCCGGTGACCGAGTTCATCGCCAAAGAGCGCCTCGACGCCATTGTTGAGCGCACCCGCAAGGGCGGCGGCGAGATCGTCAACCTGCTCAAGACCGGTAGCGCCTACTACGCCCCGGCCGCAGCTACCGCTCAGATGGTCGAGGCGGTGTTGAAAGACAAGAAGCGGCTCATCCCCGTCTCGGCATACCTCACCGGGCAGTACGGGCTTTCCGATATGTATTTCGGCGTACCCGTGATCCTCGGCGCTGGCGGTATCGAGAAGATCATCGAGCTACCCCTCAACGAAGAAGAAATGGCCCTGCTCAAGAAGTCGGCGGATGCCGTCCGCTCGACGCTCGAGACGTTGAAGACCCTGTAGTGGAGCCCGGAGGTGTGGGTGTCTGGCGCTCACACCTCCCCACTTACTCGCAGGAGATCCGTGAAGGCGACAACGGCAAGGAACCTTGCTCCTCCGGTTAGCACGAGTGTGGATCACTGGCGCCTCCTCGGCGGTGAGCGCTTCTACACGGTAGCCCGCTGGTTGACGGTGGCGCTGCTGGCCGCCGTAACCGGTCTGCTCACCGGCGCGCCGCTCTGGCCGATTACCACCACCGGCGCGCCGCTGCTGATCGTGCTCTGGGCCTACGCAGGCTTCAGCCTGCTCACCACGCTGGCCCTGTTTCTTCCCGCCGCCGGCCAGTTGCTCGGCCTGGCTTACATTGTCGATCTGTTGTTTATCGCCCTGATGACCTTTTTCGGCGGCGAACAGGTGGTGATCTTTTTTCCACTTTACCTGATCCCCTTGATCAATGCGGCGCTGCGCCATTCGCCGCTGATAAGCCTCGTCTCTGGCGTGTTCGCTGCCCTGCTCTACGTGTTCGCTTTCCTCGGCTGGCGCCTGATCATCGCTGCCGAGAGCGCGCTTCCTATCAACACGCTCGACAGTATGGCCCTGGGCCTGCGCGCCCTCACCCTGGTCTACGTTCCGCTGCTCACCAGCGGGCTTGCCGAGCGCTGGAGCGCGAACAACCGCGCCAGTGTGGTACAGGCTCGTCAGCAGGCCGAACAGGCCCTGGCTGAGGCGCGCGCCTACCGCGACCAGATGCGGTCGCTCTACGAGGTGGCCTATACCCTCTCGACAACCGTAGACTACCGCCAGGTGCTGGAAACCACGCTGCGCGAGAGCCGCAAACTGGTGCCCTTTTCGACCGGCTTCGTGCTGCTGGCCTCCGGCCAACCCGACGAACTCTACGTCGCCGCCAGCCAGTCGCTCGCGCCAAACGATCAGGCCCGGCGCATCACCGTGTCCAGCGGCTTGTTCGCCGCCCTGCGCAGCAGCGAGGCCCGGGTTCTGCCCGATGTGGCCCGCGAACCTGATTTGCAGAGCTTCGAGACCCTCCGTGCCTGCTCGCGCGCCTGTCTCATCCCCCTGCGCGCCGGTATGCGTACCTATGGCCTGCTGGTCGTAGCCAGCGACGCGCCTGATGCCTTCTCTGGTGAACAGGTCGCCAATCTGACCGCCCTTGCTAACTACGCGATCATGGCGCTGCACAATGCCCAGTTGATCTTTGATCTGAAAGAAGAGCGTAATAAGCTCATTTCTAAAGAAGAGCAGGTACGGCACCAACTGGCCCGCGACCTCCACGATGGCCCCGCTCAGGCTCTGGCGGCAATCACTATGAATGTGGAGTTTATCAAGCGGCTCCTGGAGCGGGACCCCGACCGGGTCGTCGAGGAACTCGACAAGCTCAGCAGCCTGGCCAAGCGCACCACCTACGAGGTGCGCACCATGCTCTTCGAGCTGCGCCCGCTCGTGCTGGAGAGCCAGGGCCTCCGCGCTACGCTCGAGCAGTATCTAGAGCGCTTCAAGAGCGGCGCTAAGGAACCGCAGATCCTGCTCGAGGCCGGCGATCTGAATGATATCCGCCTGGGGAGCAAAGCCGAAGGCACACTGTTTAACATTATCCAGGAAGCGATCAACAATGCGCTGAAGCACGCCCGGGCCGCGCACATCTGGGTGCGCCTGAGCCGTGAAGGGGATCATCTGGTGACGGTGGTGCAAGATGACGGCGCTGGCTTTGATATGCAGAGCGTGTTGCGCTCCTACGAGAAGCGCGGCTCGTTTGGCCTGCTCAACATTGACGAGCGCGCGCGACTGGTTGGCGGCCACGCCGAGATCTCCTCGACCCCGGGCGCCGGCACGACGGTCAAGGTCATTGTGCCACTTGAGTCGTGAACCCCTACCTCAGCCCTCAGCGTGTGCGCGCAGCCTTGCGGGCCCTCGATCTGCGCCCGACCCGGGGCATGGGGCAAAACTTTCTGGTTGACCCCGGGGCCCTTGCCACGATCGTTGAGGCCGCCGCGCTGCAACCCGACGACCTGGTAGTCGAGGTTGGACCGGGTCTCGGCGTGTTGACCTGGGAACTGACCCGGCGCGCCGGTTTCACCATCGCCGTTGAGCTGGATAAACGCCTGGCGGCGCGCCTGCGCGACGAATTCGCAGGGGCGCCACTGCACATCGTGCAGGCCGACATCCTGCGTATCAGCCCCGGTGACCTCCTCGCCATCGCCGGGCGCCAGCCCCCCTACAAACTGGTGGCCAATCTGCCCTACGCCATCACCGCGCCCGTGTTGCGCCACTTCCTCGAAGCCCGCGAACCGCCCGACCTGAGCGTGGTGCTGGTGCAGTGGGAAGTCGCCGAACGCATCACGGCGGCGCCGGGTGACTTGAGCGTGCTTGCCCACGCCGTGCAACTCTACACCGTTCCCGAGATCGTTGCCCGGGTGCCCGCCAGCAGCTTCTACCCCCAACCGGCGGTCGACTCGGCAGTGCTGCGCCTGCGCCGCCGCGCCACCCTGGCGGTTGACGTGGCCGACGTGGAGGCCCTCTTTCGCGTCATCAAAGCGGGCTTCCTGCATCCGCGCAAACAACTCGGCAGCGCCCTGGCCGGCGGCCTGGCCGCTATGGGCATCAAGGCCTCGCGTGAGCAGGCCCGGGCCGCGCTGGAAGCCGCGGGCATCGCCTCTGCCCGCCGCGCCGAGACCGTCACCCTCGCCGAGTGGGCCGCTCTCACGCGGGCCCTGGCGCCGTTGCTGAGGTGAACATACGGGGAAACCGGGTTTCCCCACCTGCGGTGAGCCTGTCGAACCGCACCCCTGCCTGTGGGTCGCCAGCCGCTCCCAACAGCGGTTGGGACATGGGGAAACCGGGTTTCCCCAATCCCCTCCCTGCGGGGAGGCGCCCGGTTCCCTCCCCCAGCGGGGAGGGCCAGGGAGGGGGCGGCCCTCCCAAAGATACCCCATGGTCATCGCGGCGATGTGCGCCATGCGCATGACCGTCTGAGGTGAAAATAGCCCGCGCGGGAGGGTCTGGGGGGTGAAACCCTTCAAAGGGTCTCACCTGCTCCGGGATAGGCTTCCTGGGACGCGGGGGGGGAAATGGGCCAACGAATGGGAAACGAATAAACGAATGCGCAAGGTGTGCCTGCCTCTGAGGTGAACATAGCCCGCCCACGGGAGGGTTTGGGAGGGCGAAGCCCTCCCGAGAAACAACCTGCTAACGGGGAGGGTTTGGGAGGGCGAAGCCCTCCCAAGAACAAGTATTTTCATTCTGGCGTTGTGCGCCATGCGCATGACCGTCTGAGGTGAACATACGGGGAAACCGGGTTTCCCCAATCCCCTCCCTGCGGGGAGGCGCCCGGTTCCCTCCCCCAGCGGGGAGGGCCAGGGAGGGGGCGGCCCTCCCAAAGATACCCCATGGTCATCGCGGCGATGTGCGCCGTGCGCATGACCGTCTCACGTGAACAAAATAGCCTGCGCGCGGGAGGGAGAATAGTTATTTTCATTCTGACAGCTGGGCAGGGGTTTGGGGAACCCCGGCTTCCCCGCCTTTTTTCCTCGGAGCGTCAAATGGTAGTCATGTTACAATAGAATGTGATTTTGAAAGTACAACCAGGAGGAGAGCGAGGATCATCTATGACCCAGACCGACCAGAACACTGGTTTTGCCGTACTCCATCGGCACCAGTATGCCAATCTGTTTACCTTCCGCAAGAGCGGTGACGCCGTCAAGACACCCGTCTGGTTTGCTTTGCGCGACGGCAAGGCCTACGTTATGACGACAATGGACTCGGGCAAGGTCAAGCGCATCCGCAACAACGGACGAGTGCTGATTGGCCCTTCGGACCGGGGTGGGCGACCCCTTGGCCCCACGGTTGAGGCGCGCGCCCGTCTGCTGGCCCCCGAGGAGATCGCCGTGGCAAAGGATGCCCTTGACGAAAAGTACGGCCTGGTGAAGGCGGTCTTTGACTTCTTCGCCACCGTGGCCAATGTTCAGCGGGCCTGGATCGAGATCGAGCCGGCCTGAGCCTACCAACGCCCCAGCAGCCGTGTGGGACGCCGCTGGCGTCACTCACGCGGTTGCCGTCCAGAAGGGTGTGCGTGCATAAAGCAGGAGGGGCGCGGGAAGGGTTTACCCCTTTCCATGCCCCTCCTGGCGTAGAATGCCTTCACGGTGACGACCCTCCCCTCAGGGAGGGGGTTGGGGAACCCCGGTTTCCCCATTTCCCAACCGCTAATGAAAATATTTGTTCCTGGGAGGGCGCAGCCCTCCCAAACCCTCCCCGCTGGCGGGTTGTTTCCTGGGAGGGCGGCGTTCTCCCAAAACCTCCCCACAGGCAGGGGGATGGGGAAAGCCGGTTTCCCCGTATTTTCACCTCAGATTAATCGGGCTGGGTGACCAGCTCGGTACCGGCAACCCATCCCTCGCGACCGTCGCTGGCCCGAATGCGCCACCAGGGGTAGTTGTCTTTCTGCACAGGGCCTTCGAGCAGGGTCATCGATGTGCCGGGGGGCAGGCCGGCAAAGGCATTGGTATCGAGACCGGGGCCGTTGCGAAGCCGCAGGTTCTGGCCGCCGGTTTTGCGCACGTAAGCGGTTACTCCCACGGCTAGCCCACCGGGCGCAGTTGCCGCCGCGGGCGCGCCACCGAGCGCCTCGCCGACCTTGGCCGCCACGCCAGCGGCAGCGGCGCTGACGGCGGCGGCGGCCTCCTGCTGGGCCTTCGCCGCCTCAGCCTGGAGCCGGGCCATTTCTGCCTGCATCTGCCGCATCTGCGCCTGGGCCTCGGCGAGGGCCTTTTCGGCAGCGTCGCCGGCGCTGGCCTCTTTCCTGGCCGCTTCGAGCTGCTTCTGTAGATCGGCGATCTCCTTGCCCTTCTGCGCGAGCTGGTCGCTCATCTGGCGCATGGCCTGCGCGGCCTGCTCCTGCTGAGCTTTAGCTTTCTCTTCTTCTTCCTTCTTCTTGCCTCCGCCAAACAGCATGGGAGTGCTCCTTCCCGGGTATGCCAGGGCTGGCCTTATCCCAACCCTGCGCAACGACGCTTACGAAGAGGTCCACTGTAGAGACTGGAACCTGGCGGCGCTGGTCACAGCGGGCCTGTTGGCCTGACGAGAACATGGCCCGCGTGCGGAAGGATCTGGGAGGGCGCAGCCCTCCCACAAACCAACCCGCTACCTCATCACAATTATTGCGGCAGACCGCTAGCGACTCCGCGAGGCCAGGAAGTCAATCACGTCAATCTTCGTCACGATGCCGATGACGCGACCATCGTCCACCACAACGGCAGCATTACTGCGCCCAAAGAGCGAGGTCAACTCCTCCAGCGGAGTATCGGAGGTGACCGTAGCGACCTCGTGGGTATGGACACTCTCGATGGTATGATCCATCGAACCGCCATTTACCAGATAATCAAGCAGATCACTCTCGCTGATGATGCCGTGCAGACCCCCCTTTCGGTCGAGCACGGGCAGTTGCGAGATGCCGTGGGTCTTCATCTGGCGAATGGCGGCAGCAACGGTGGTACTTTCATCGGCGGCGATCAACGCGCCAGCGCGATCGGCGAGCAGATCGCCGACGGTGGCATCTTCCAGAAAGCCATTCTCGCGCATCCAGGTATCGTCGAAGATCTTGCTCAGGTAACGGCTGCCGCTATCGGGGAGCAGCACCACCACCAGATCCTCCTCGGTGAGGTGCTCGGCGGCGGGCGAACGCAGCCAGCGCAGGGCCCCGGCGACGGCCAGACCGCACGAGCCGCCACAGAAGATACCCTCCTCGCGCACCAGGCGCCGGGTCATCAGGAAGCTCTCGCGGTCGCTCACCTGCACCACATCATCCACCACGCTGAAATCCATCGTGGCCGGGAGAAAATCTTCGCCCACCCCCTCGACCTTGTAGCCGTGGGCCTGGCCGAGCTGGCCGCTGCGGAAATACTCGGTGTAGAGGGAGCCAACCGGGTCAACACCAACAACCTTGACTGCCGGGCTACGTTCCTTCAGATACCTCCCGGTGCCGCTGATCGTCCCGCCGGTGCCCATGCCGGCAACGAACACGCTAATGCGCCCGGCGGTCTGCCGCCAGATCTCAGGACCGGTGGAGTGGTAGTGGGCCTCGGGATTGGCCGGGTTCCAGTACTGCCCGGCGAGGATGGCATTGGGCGTCTCTTCGGCCAGGCGCCGCGAGACCGAGTAGTAGGAGCGCGGGTCGTCGGGGTCAACCGCGGTGGGGGTGATCACCACCCGGGCGCCAAAGGCGCGCAGGGCGCGAATCTTCTCCTCGCTCATCTTATCCGGCATCACGAAGATGCACTTGTAGCCTTTAATCGCGGCCGCAATCGCCAGACCCATCCCGGTGTTGCCACTGGTCGGCTCGACGATCGTGCCGCCCGGCTTTAGCAACCCCCGCCGCTCCGCGTCTTCGATCATGGCTATGCCAATGCGATCCTTGACACTGCCGCCGGGATTGAAAAACTCGACCTTCACCGCGACAGTGGGTTTGATGCCGCGGGCAAGCTTGTTCAGGCGCACCAGGGGCGTATCGCCAATCGTATCGAGAATAGTGGCGTGAATGCTAAGCGCGGCACTCCTCGGATCAGAGGCGGCAGTTGCGGTCACGGAACCCTCCTTGAACCTGCTGGGATGGCCCGGACGAGCCATCCGCCCGTGTAAAGGTGCCACATGTGCCCTGTGTAGGTATGGTAGCACAGTGACCGTGGCGGGGCAAACCTGGTTTCCGCGGTATGTGTTCACCCTGCTCCTGGGAGCGCGGGCATCTTGCCCGCATCCGGGCCATTGCGGGCGGGACGCCCGCGCACCCGGGGTGGCGCCTTACCCCACATGTGAACACGTAGACAATTCAGCCATCTTGTGCCTGCCCGTCAGGATCAGGTATAATACACAAAGTAAAATAATGATTGAAGTGGCCACAGGCGCGCCCCTTGAGTGCTGCTGAAACTCTCCAACTGATCGCCCGGGAGGTCCAGAACTGCAAGCGTTGCCCGCTGCACGTGGGGCGCACGCACGCCGTTCCGGGAGAGGGACCGCCGGACGCAAAGATCATGTTCATTGGCGAAGGGCCCGGCTACCATGAGGACCGCCGCGGGCGTCCGTTCGTGGGGCCGGCGGGCCAGTTTCTCGATGAACTGCTCGCAATGGCCGGGATGCAGCGTAGTGAGGTGTTCATCGGCAATGTGGTGAAGTGCCGCCCTCCACAGAACCGTGATCCGCAGCCCGACGAAATTACAACCTGCACTCAGGCCTTTCTGTTTCGCCAGATCGAGGCGCTTCAGCCGCGCGTGATTGTTACGCTCGGCCGTTTTTCGATGAACCTGTTCTTGCCAGGCGAGAAGATTTCGCGCATTCACGGCCAGCCACGCAGGGTAGATGGCCGGCTGATCGTGCCGATGATCCATCCGGCAGCCGCTCTGCACCAGCCACAGAACCGCCCGTTGATCGAAGCTGACTTTCGGCGGCTGCCGCAGATCCTGGCCGAGGCGGAACGTGAAGCGACACCCACGCCTGCCACCACTTTGCCCCGCGACGATGAGCCGCCGCTAGAGCAACTCAGTCTGTTTTGAGGCCGGGCCGGCGCGGGCGGGGCGTAAGCCCGGGAGAAACTGGCTCAAATGTGGTGAAACCTTCGCGTTCCCTGCGGTGATCGGCGTGACCTCACGAGCGTTCTGGCCCGCCGGACGGGGGCGGGAGGGCGTGGAGTCACAGCACGCTTCGCTCCCGCAGGGGCGGCGTAGAGCGAAGCTGCGGAGTGGCTTGAGGTAAACGGGCCATGACCATCTGAGCAGCCGGATTTCCCCTGCTTGCCAGGGGAGCGCGCGATCCTGGGCGTCGGGCTGGCGAATGGTGGGAAACGCTGCATTTTCCTCGCCTCCGCGCGCGCCAGGGCAGAGGAGTCTGGGGAACCAGGGGTTCCCCACCGTATGGGCATCGGGCGTGTTGGGCATGAAAACCTATCGTCTCTCCGCCGCAGGCAGACGCAACGTGCTGGTGCTGCTCGTTGCGGCGCTGCTGATCTGGGTGTTTGCGCTGTGGAGCTTCGCAAGCACGCTGCGGATCAGCTATAACCCCTTGCGATTCTGGCCCAGCCTCCAGGAGAGCCTGGCCCAGGGATTGAGCGTGGGTCAGGTGGCGCCAGCGTTGCTGATGCTGGTGCTCATCGTCGCCACCCCGCTGTTGATCTGGGCGCTGCTGGCGGAATGGGCCGCGGCGTATACGCCCACTCCCGACGGGCTACGCTTCGAGAGCCTGGGGGTGCGTGTAATCTGTCCGTGGGATCGAGTGCGCGCCGTGCAGCCGGTTGATGCCGACGCTGACGAACCGTTCGATGAATTGCTGCTCGATACCGACGCGAGCGCGCAGATTGCCCATCCTGTGGCGCGCTTTCTCCACCGCCAGGCCTGGGGGAGTTATCGCCTGCCGATCTACCCTGGCCTGGAAGAACGTGATGAGTTGCTTGCCGCGATCCGCGGCGCGCTCGAGGCGGCCTCCCACGCCAGGCGCGCCCCGTCGCCAGCATAACCGGTTCGGTGAATTGAGGCGCCGGTAGACGGGCGCCTCTGTTGCATATCTAGCTTTCGGCCATCAGGCCCGCAGGCGCAGCCTGGCACGGTCCGGCGGCAATGAGCAGGCCTGCCCGCCGCTCGTGACACTTCAGAAAGGAGATGAAGCCCCTGCTGGCCAACGATGCCAGCGCTTCGGCTTCAACCAACACCTATGGCAAAACAGAGAGTGCGTACCATTCCCCTCGGTGGCGCCGGTGAGGTCGGGCGAAACATGTGGGTCGTTGAGTATGGCGATGAGATCCTCATCCTCGATTGCGGCGTCATGTTTCCCGAAGCTGAAATGCTCGGCGTTGATCTGGTGCTGCCCGATATCACCTACCTGCGTGAAAAGACCGATAAAATCAAAGGCATTCTGTTGACCCACGGCCACGAGGATCATATCGGCGCTGTTCCACACCTCATCGCCGACCTGGGCTTCCCGCCAATCTTCGGTACCCGCTTGACCCACGGCTTGCTCGGCAATAAGCTGAAGGAGCACCGCCTGCTCGATAAGGTCACCCAGGTGGTGATCAATGACACTGATCCCTTCCAGGTAGGCTCGTTCACCGTCGAACCGTTCCACATCGCCCACTCGATCCCCGATGCGGTGGGCTTCGCCATTAATCTGCCCCCCGGCCTGGTGGTGTACCTGACCGACTGGAAGCTCGACCATACCCCGGTCGATGGCAAGCCTACCAATATTCAGAAGATCGCCGAACTGGGTCAGCGTAAGCCCCTGGCCTTGATCACCGACTGCGTGCGGGTCGAGTCGAAAGGTTATACCCCCTCGGAGCAGACTGTCGGCGAAGCTTTCGATAATATCTTCGCCATCGCCCCCGGACGGATTATCGTGGCCACCTTCGCCTCGAACATCAGCCGTGTCCAGCAGGTGATCGACTCGGCTGAAGCCTACGGGCGCAAGGTGCTGGTCGCGGGGCGCAGTATGGAGAACAATACGCGCATCGCCTTCGACATGGGCTTCCTGCGCGCCGAGCCGGGCACGCTCATCCGGCCCAATGAGCTGGCGGCTTATCCCGATGACCAGATCGCCGTGATCTGCACCGGCTCACAGGGCGAGCCAATGGCCGCCCTCAACCGCATGGCCAACCGCGACTATCCCCACCTGAAGATTAAACCTGGCGATACGGTGGTGGTCTCAGCCACCCCTATCCCCGGCAATGAGGTTAGCGTGGGGCGGGTAATCAACAACCTGTTCAAGCTCGGCGCCGAGGTGATCTACGGCGGCCAGGCCAATGTGCACGTCTCCGGCCATGCCGCCCAGGAGGAACTGAAGCTGGTCCTCTCCCTCCTCCGGCCCGAATTCGTGGTGCCCTTCCACGGCGACTATCGCCACATGGTGCTCTATCGCAAGATGGCCGTCGGCCTGGGCGCTGGCTATACCAACGACAATGTGTTGATCCCCGAAGGCGGCACGATTATGGAGTTCGCCCGTGGCTTCGGCAAAGTCACCGGTAAGGCGCCCGTCGGCTATATCTATGTGGACGGAACGACTGTCGGCGATGTGGGCAATGTGGTGGTGCGCGACCGGCAGATGCTCGCCAAGGACGGGATGCTGATTGTCGTTGTGGGGATCGACAGCGCCACTGGCGAGCTGGTCTCCGGCCCCGATGTGGTCTCGCGGGGCTTCGTGTACATGCGCCAGAGCCAGGATCTGGTCGAGGCGACAAAAGAGGCTGTCCGGGCGGCGCTTACGACGCGGAACGGCGTGGTCAGCGGCGCGGGCGTGGATGCGAGCTTCATCAACCGCAAGATCAAGGATGTGGTCAGCGAGTTCCTGTATCGTGAGACCAGACGCCGCCCCATGGTGCTGCCGATGGTGATGGAGGTCTGAGCGCATACCCTGGAGGGAATAGCGCCAGTTCAGCCGTCCGTGCGGCTGCGCTGCGCCATGACGAGCTGCGAGGCGGGTTTCCCGGGTGGGTGCAGCTCTCCTGAACCCTCCCGCGCGCGGGCTGGTTTAACCTCCAGCTTGCAGCTTGCTGCGACGGCGTTCCGGCTCCATCCGGCAGTGGCGCGCAGCGGGCCTGTTCACTTCCCGCATGCCCAATCTACAATCGAACATGGGGCCTGGCTGTTTTCCAGGCGAAGCTGCGGCAGGGAGGGTCACCGAAGCGCACCCTCCCTGCCGCAGCTTTGCGCGGCAATGGTATGCGAAGGCGCCGCAAGCGCCTCCGAAACGCTCCCCTTCGGCGACGGGTTCAGGATAGATCGGCGACAAAGGCGCGGAGGGCGGCAGTCGTAGCAGCAAACTGGTCCTCCAGCGAGAAATAGAGGTCGGGTGAGAGGGGCAGGCCCTGGTTACAGGCCTCTTCGAGCGCCACGCAGCGCGCTGCCAGGGCGCTGGCGCCGATGCTCAGGCAACTGCCCTGGAGCCGGTGGGCCAGCCGCGAAACGGCGCGAGGATCGCCTCGTTCGAGTGCCAGACCCAGCGCCGCGAGCAGTGGTGGCGTTTCGATCGCGTAGGTTTCAACGATACTGCGCAACAGGGCTGGTCCGTCCGGGCCGACCATGTCCAGAAACTCGTGCAGTACGTGGGTATCCATAACGTCCAGCGTTGGCTCGATCAGTTCACGCACCATAGGCATTCCCCTGTTTGCCTCCTTTTAACCAGATTTTTACCATAGGCCCTGAAAGCATGGCTATAGGACCATGGTCCTATCCGCCTATAGCCATGGTGGGACCAGGGTCCTATACCCCGATGTGAACATACGGGGAAACCGGGGTTCCCCCACCCCCCTGCCTGTGGGGGTGCCAGGCGCCCTCAACGGCGGTTGGGACATGGGGAAACCGGGTTTCCCCACCCCCCTCCCTGTGGGGAGGAGCCCGGTTCCCGCCCCCAGCGGGGGTTTCCCCACCCCCCTGCCTGTGGGGGTGCCAGGCGCCCTCAACGGCGGTTGGGACATGGGGAAACCGGGTTTCCCCACGCCCTTCCCTGTGGGGAGGAGCCCGGTTCCCGCCCCCAGCGGGGGTTTCCCCACCCCCCTGCCTGTGGGGGTGCCAGGCGCCCTCAACGGCGGTTGGGACATGGGGAAACCGGGTTTCCCCAC
>CAKZKA010000233.1 GCA_937120965.1 uncultured Chloroflexota bacterium | reverse complement strand
ACGGTCCAGGAGAGTGTGGCCGCGGGGGCGGATCTGGTAACGTTCAGCGGCGATAAGCTGCTCGGCGGGCCGCAGGCCGGCCTGATCGTGGGCCGACGCGATCTGGTCGAGCGGCTGCGCCGGCACCCCCTGGCCCGGGCGCTGCGGGTAGACAAGACCACCATCGCCGGCCTGGAGGCGACGCTGCAGAGCTACCTGCGGGGTCGCGCGATTGACGAGATTCCGGTGTGGCGCATGATCGCCGCGCCCCTGGAGCAGCTCCAGGCGCGCGCCACAGCCGTAGCGGCGGCGTTGCGGGCCGGGGGCCTCCAGGCCGAAGTCGTAGCCTGCCAGAGCGCCGTGGGCGGCGGTTCGCTGCCGGGGGAAACCCTGCCCGGCGCGGGGGTGGCTATACTCCCCGGGCCACAAGGCGCCGAATGTTACGCGGCGCGCCTGCGCCTCGGCACGCCGGCCATTGTGGCGCGTATCGTTGACGAACAACTGCTGTTCGACCTGCGCACGGTCCTTGCTGAAGACGAATCGACGCTCATCCAGCGGGTGATCGAGGTTGCGCGGGAAGGGTAGGGTGGAGGTGTTCACACTTCTCCCGGGTGCGCGGGCATCGTGCCCACATCCAGGCCATTGCGGGCGTCCCGCCCGCGCAGCCGGGGTGACGTCTTATTCCATTTTATATTTTAGATTTTGGATTTTGGATTGTCACGCTGGGTAGCACAACGCCTGAAACCGCTTCAAGCAATGCGGCATCATCAACGGTAATTGGTATTACCCCACATGTGAACACGTACGGGTAGGGTGGAGATGGGCATGACCGTGCACGGCATCCTCCTGGCCGCAGGGCGCTCGACGCGGATGGGCCGCCCGAAGCAACTGCTGCCCTGGCAGGGGCGCCCGCTGGTGCGCCACGTAGCTGAAGTGGCCCTGGCGAGCCGCCTGGCAGGGGTAGTGGTGGTGCTGGGGGCCTATGCCGGGGAGGTGGCCCGGGCGCTCGATGGCCTCAACGGGGCGTTGCGGCAGGTGATGTGCGCGGAGTACGCGCGCGGGCAGGCAGCCTCGTTGCGCTGCGGGCTGGAGGCCCTGCCGGGCAGCGTCAGGGCCGCGGTGGTGTTGCTGGTTGATCAGCCCCTCGTCACCCCGATGCTGATCAACCACCTGATCGCCGCCTTCGAGGCCACGCCAGCAGCCGCGGCAGTGGTTCCACGCTACCAGGGGCAGCGGGGCACACCGGTGTTGCTGGCGGAACGCCTGTTCGCCGAGGTGCGCGCCCTGGAGGGCGACCACGGGGCGCGTCCGCTGCTGGCGCGCTACGCCGATGCGGTGCGCTGGCTCGATGTGGACGACCCTGCCGTGGTCGAGGACGTGGATACGCCGGAGGATTACGAACACGTGCTGCGTGAAGCAGGGTAGGCGTCTTTCGGCGATCAGCGGAGGGGTCCCGGCAACTCCGCCCGCGGGGCGGGGTTGGAAAGGCGCGATCCTTCGTAATGGGAGAGGGGTGGGGAACACAGGTTTCCCCACCCCTCTGCCGTGAGACTTCCGTGCGGCTGCGCCGCGCGACGACAGGATGAAAACCGGTGTCTTTTTGGGAGCGCTACGCCCTCACACACCCTCCCTGACGGGAGGGCGTTCACATCAGAGCGTCACCCGTTCAGGCGCCGAAGAAATTGCGGTTCTTCTCAATATAGCTCTTCCACTGCTCGGGCACCGAGTCATCGGGGAAGATCGCCTCGACGGGGCACTCCGGCTCGCAGGCGCCACAGTCGATGCACTCGTCAGGGTTGATGTAGTACTGATCCTCGCCCTCGTAGATGCAGTCCACCGGGCAAACGGCCACACACGATGCATCCTTCGTACCAATACACGGCTCAGCGATGATGTAGGCCACGGTTCTACTCCTCTAGCAAACTACGCGGTTGCGCCGGGCGGCGCCTGGTGAATGGTTGTTCAAGGACAGATTACTAATTTCAGCAGCGCCGATCTACTACTAAAGTCTCATTGCTTCGGCTTGCGCGGCTGCGAGGCATAGCCATCCCAGGAGCCAACCCGCCAGCGGGGAGGGTGTGGGAGGGCGGAAACCGGGGTGCTCCACGCCCATCCCTGAGGGGCGGGTTTGAGAGGGTTGCGCCCTCTCAACAGGAGACGCTCGCGCTACTCCTCAACGACCCGCGCCAGACCGACCGGATCGAGCACAATGACCCGACCTCGCTCGAGGCGCACCAGGCCCTCCTCGGCCAGGCGGCGCAGCGCCCGCCCGACGATCTCGCGCACGGTGCCGGTGCGTTCGGCCAGTTCCTGATGGGTCAATTCGGCAGCCCCTTCGCCGGCCTCGGCCAGCAGCAGCCGGGCCAGGCGAGCGCGCACCGAGCGGAAGGCCAGATCCTCGACCAGGGTCACCAGCTCGCGCAACTGCCCGGCCATGGCGCTCAGGGCGGCCAGGGCCAGGTCGGGATGGCGCCGGATCAGGGCCAGGAGATCCTCGCGGGGCAACAGCAGGCAGACCACGGGACTCATCGCCCGGGCCGTGGTGGGGTTGGGGCCGCCGTCGAAGAGCGGCACGGGGTTGAAATGCTCGCCAGCGCCGATCATCGCCAGCACCTGCTCGCGACCATCGGGCGCGGTGCGGGAGAGGCGCACGCGCCCGCGCAACACCATAAACAGGCCGGGCGCCGGTTCGCCTTCGAGCATGATGTGCTGGCCCGGGCGGAAGCTGCACCGGCGTACCCGCCGCGCCGTGTCGGCAAGAGTGGGCGCGTCGAGGCTCGCAAACAGGGCAATGGAACGGAGATCTTCTATGGTCACCATAGCGCCCATGATACACGAGAAACGACCCTGACTCCTTCCTGGCGCATCCGGCCACGGGGCATACCATTTTAGATTGTAGATTGCGGATTGCAGATACTGGCCGCTTCCCGCCTCAGCCGTCTATGCGGCTGCGCCGCACAACGACACGATGAACACAGGTTTTTCCTGGGAGGGCTATGCCCTCCCAAACCCTCCCGCCAGGGAGGGGTGTGGTTCGGCAAGCTCACCACAGGTGGGGAAACCGGGTTCCCCCACACCCCAACCGGTGTTGGGGGCGGCTGGCCCCCCGGCAGGCAGGGGCGTGAGAAAGCCTCGTTTCCGCCCTCCCGAACCCTCCCGCGCGCGGGCAATCGAGGGCAAAAACCCGCCCGGATGGATGTGTCATGGGGAGGGGCTGTCGATTAAAATACGAAATATAAATCGTGATTTATTTCTCGTACTACGAAGGAGGCAAGGCAGCAGGCATGTACGACGTGATCGTAATCGGTGGCGGGCCCAGCGGCGTAACCGCAGCGCTGCGAGCGCGCGAGCTGGGCGCCACCGTCGCTTTGCTTGAACGTGACCAGCTTGGCGGCATTTGTCTCAACGATGGCGTTGTGCCAACGCGCGTGCTGGCGCGAGCGGCGCGACTGGTGCGGGATGCGGGACAGTTTCCTGCGTATGGACTGACGGGCACGGCTCCTGAGGTTGACTTTTCAAAGCTCCTGGAGCGGGTTCGCCAGACCATCCAGACGGTCCATTACAAGAAGCACCTGCGCGAACACCTGCGGGCAGCCGGGGTTGTTGTGTTTGAAGCGGCGGGCGAGGCCCGCTTTATTGATCCCTACACCCTGGAGCTGCCCGCAGGCGAACGGCTGGAGGGCGAGCGCTTCATCATCTGTGTCGGCGGCCAGTCGCGTCGGCTCGACGTTCCTGGCAGCGAGCACGCGCTCAGCTATCGGGACATCTGGTCGCTGGAACGTCTACCGCGTTCTGTGGTCATCGTGGGTGGCGCCGCCACCGGCTGCCAGCTCGCTTCAATTTTCGCCGCCTTCGGCTGCGAGGTTACCCTCCTGGAAACCGGGCCGCGCCTGATGGGTCGCGCTGACCCGCTCATCGGGTCAGAACTGGAGCAGGCCTTCACCCGGCGGGGCATTCAGGTGATCTGCGACATCGAAGCTGTCGAACGTATCGAATGTCGGGAAGGGAACCGTGTGGTCCACTTCAGCAGGTGCGGCGCGCTCCATGCGCTGGCCTGCGAGGCGGTGCTGCTGGCGGTAGGCTGGGTCGGCAATCTGGCATCACTCGGCCTGGAGGCCGCCGGGGTAGAGCACCAGCGGGGCTACATTGTGGTGGATGACACCCTGCGCACCT
This sequence comes from uncultured Chloroflexota bacterium, assembly GCA_937120965.1. Classification (GTDB taxonomy): domain Bacteria; phylum Chloroflexota; class Chloroflexia; order Chloroflexales; family Chloroflexaceae; genus JACAEO01. Next base: position 13,058 of record CAKZKA010000233.1, on the reverse strand, counting down.
CGGCGCCGCACATTTTCGCGGCGGGCGATGTCACCGGTCGGGTTATGCTGGTGCAAAGCGGTAGTCACGAAGGCCGGATCGCTGCCGAGAATGCGGTGCTTGAAAGCAGGCGCGCCAATTCCCTGGCCGTTGTTCCCCATGGTGGCTTTACCGATCCGGAGTATGGCTCGGTCGGCCTGAGCGAAGACCAGGCCCGGGCCTCCCACGACTGCGCGGTGGCGACCGTGCCCTATGGGGATCTGGATCGCGCCGTGATTGACGGTGTCACCCAGGGCGCCTGCAAGCTCATCGTCGCCCGTGAGAGCGGACGACTGCTGGGGGCCCATGTTGTGGGCGTGCATGCCCTGGAGATCGTGCAGGTGGTGGCAGCGGGTATGGCGGCCGGTATGGAGGTGTCACAACTGGCCGATCTGGAAATCGCCTATCCCACCTACACGGCGATTGTGGGCCTGGCCGCGCGCCAACTGGTGCGCGAACTGGGTCGTGTGGATCTGGCGCCGTCCTGGAGGGCGCTCAGCCGGCTGCGGGCCATTGAATGGGAGCGCAGCGATACCCTCCGCACCCGTGACCGCAACCGGCAGGGCAGGGAGGAGTAGGGCCAGGCTTCGGCTGCCGCGTTGCGAGCCGCGCCAGCCCTGCTCTCCGGGGCGCAGCGAAAACGGCGCGGCTCGTTGCATACGCCCTCAGCGGCTTCAGGCGTAGCGGGAACCAACCAGCGCATCCCGGCGCCATCACGCCCGTCGGCGCCCATACGTTCTGTCCGCCCCTGAAGCGGGGGGCGCAAGGGCAAGAGGCGCGCCCGCCCCTTCAAACGGGTAGGCCCGTAACTACCTGTCTGAAGATATACGAAATTTTATTCGTGATATATTTTTCGTATATCACGAGTTAAGGGAGGACCTGCAATGGACCATCACGGCGCCCCTGGCGAGCGCTTCCGCGCGGCAATGGCAGCCGAGCGCCCCCTCCAGATCGTAGGGGTCATCAACGCCTACAGCGCCCTGCTCGCGGCCCGGGCTGGCTTTCGCGCCCTCTATCTCTCGGGGGCAGGAGTGGCCAATGCGGCCTTCGGGTTACCCGATCTGGCTCTGACGACCCTATCGGAGGTAGCCGAAGAGACCCGGCGGATCACAGCGGCCTGCTCGCTCCCGTTGCTGGTAGACATCGACACGGGATGGGGCGGCGCCCTGATGATCGCGCGGACCATCCGCGAGTTGATCGGGGCCGGCGCGGCAGCGATCCAGATCGAAGATCAGATCCAGGCCAAGCGCTGCGGGCATCGCCCCAACAAGGCGGTCGTCTCGATGGCTGAGATGGTCGATCGCCTCAAAGCCGTGCTCGATGCGCGCTCCGACAACGGTCTGGTCGTGGTGGCCCGCACCGATGCGGTTGCCGTCGAAGGGCTTGACGCCGCCGTCGAGCGCGCCTGCGCCTATGCCGAGGCAGGCGCCGATGTCATCTTTGCCGAGGCGGTGACCTCGCTCGATGACTATCGCCGTTTCGCCACCAGCGTGCCAGCGCCCATTCTGGCCAACCTTACAGAGTTCGGACTGACCCCCCTGTTTACAACCGCCGAACTGGCCGAGGCCGGCGTCGGTCTCGCCCTCTACCCGCTCTCGGCATTCCGCGCTATGAGCGCAGCGGCCCTGCGCACCTACGAGAGCATTCGTCGCGACGGCACGCAACGTAGCGTCCTGGACAGCATGCAGTCCCGCAGCGAACTCTACGAGGTGCTGGGGTATCACGCCTACGAACAGCAACTTGATCGTCTGTATGCGAAGGAGGATCGCTCGTGACCACCGCAAAGAGCACCGCCGGCCTGGCCGGCGTCATTGCCGGAGAAACCGCTATTTGCACCGTTGGCCAGAGTGGTGTTGGCCTGACCTACCGCGGCTATGATATTGCCGACCTGGCCGCGAATGCGACGTTTGAGGAGGTGGCCTATTTGCTGATCTACGGTCACCTGCCCAATCAGAAAGAACTGACGCGCTACATGCGGCAGATGAAGAAGCTGCGCGATCTGCCCGCTGCGGTCAAGGCGGTGCTGGAGCAAATCCCGAGCAGCGTCAACCCGATGGACGTGTTGCGCACGGGATGCTCGATGCTCGGCGCGCTGGAGGCTGAGAACCGTTTTCAAACTCCGCAGCAGGCTGCCGACCGGTTGATCGCCACGTTCCCGGCCATGATCTGCTACTGGCACCACTACGCCAACAACGGCAAGCGCATTGACACCTCCACCGATGAGGACAGTCTGGCCGGGCACTTCCTGGCAATGCTGCACCGCGAGAAGCCCGAGGAGGTGTTCCGCAAGGCGCTGGATATTTCGCTCATCCTCTACGCCGAGCACGAGTTCAACGCCTCGACCTTCGTGGGACGCACGGTGGTCTCGACCCGCGCCGATCTGCACTCGGCTATCACGGCGGCCATCGGCGCCTTGAAGGGCCCGCTGCACGGCGGCGCGAACGAGGCGGCGATGATGCTGATCCAGCGCTTCAACGACCCCGACGAGGCCGAAGCCGGGGTGATGGAGCTGTTGCGGCGCAAAGAGTTGATCATGGGCTTCGGCCATCGCGTCTACAAGAAATCAGACCCGCGTTCGGATATCATCAAGCCCTGGGCGGAGCGGCTGAGCGCCCTGATGGGCGAGCCGATGCTGTACGCGGTTGCCGAGCGCATCGAGGCGGTGATGCGGCGCGAACGCTCGCTCTTCCCCAACCTCGACTTCTACTCGGCGGTCGTCTACCATTGCTGTGGCATTCCCACCGAGCTGTTCACGCCAATCTTTGTTATTTCGCGTACGGCGGGCTGGGCGGCGCACGCGTTCGAGCAGCGCCACAACAACAAGCTCATCCGCCCCAGTGCTGAGTACATCGGCCCGGCCCCACAGCCCTTCCTGCCGTTGAGTGACAGGCCGTAAAGGAGAACCGCCATGGGCAACACTTACGATCTGAACGATCGGCCCGCTCCTGATGAGTTGCTCACCACCATTGCCGACTATGTGGCAACCTACGAGGTTGAGAGCATTCTTGCCGAGGACACGGCCCGCTACACCCTGCTCGACTCGATTGCCTGCGCGGTGATGGCCTTCAGTTCCCCGGAATTCACCAAGCTGCTCGGTCCGGTGGTGCCGGGCACGGTGGTGCCGCACGGGGCGCGGGTCATCGGTACGCCCTACCAACTCGACCCGGTGAAGGCAGCGTTCGATAACGGGATGCTCATCCGCGCCTACGACTACAATGATACCTGGCTGGCCGCTGAATGGGGCCATCCCTCCGACAACTACGGCGCCATCCTGGCGGTCGCCGATTACCTGAGCCGTGTGCGGGTGGCGAACGGCAAGGCGCCCCTGACGATGCGCACGGTGCTGGATGCCGCCGTCAAAGCCTATGAGATCCAGGGGGTGCTGGCGTTGACCAACGCTTTCAACCGCGTGGGCCTCGACCACGTGATCCTGGTGAAGGTCGCCTCAACTGCCGTCGCTACCTGGCTTCTGGGCGGCGATCGCGACCAGATCGTTGACGCGCTCTCAAACGCCTGGATTGACGGCCATCCCCTGCGCACCTACCGCCACGCCCCCAACACCGGCTCGCGCAAATCGTGGGCCGCTGGCGACGCTACCAGCCGCGGGGTGCGCCTGGCGCTGCTCACGCTCCAGGGCGAAATGGGCTACCCCTCGGCGCTCTCCGCCACACGCTGGGGGTTCCAGGATGTGCTCTTCAAGGGCCAGCCCGTCACCCTGGAGCGCCCGTTTGGCAGCTATGTTATGGAGAACATCCTCTTCAAGGTCAGCTTTCCAGCGGAGTTTCACGCTCAAACGGCGGTCGAAGCGGCGCTGCGGTTGCACCCCCAGGTGCACAACCGTCTCGAGCAGATCGAGCGCATTGAGTTGACCACCCAGGAGGCAGCCATCCGGATCATTAGCAAGGTCGGCCCGTTGCACAACTACGCCGATCGCGACCACTGTTTGCAGTACATGGTCGCTGTGCCGTTGATCTTCGGACGCCTGACGGCGGACGATTATACCGATGCCGTGGCTGCCGATCCGCGTATTGACGCGCTACGGGCCAGGATGGTGGTGACGGAGGACCCCCAGTGGAGCCGTGACTACCTCGACCCGGCCAAACGCTCGATTGCCAACGCCGTGCAGGTATTCTTTAAGGACGGCAGCGCGACCGAGCGGATCGCAGTCGAGTACCCGATTGGTCACCGCGCGCGGCGCAGCGAAGGTATTCCAAAGCTGCAACGCAAGTTTGCTCAGGCCCTTGCGGGGCACTACTCGGCCCGGCGCGCCGATCAGATCGCCGATGTGTGCCTCGACGCGCGCCGGCTGGAGCAAACCCCGGTCCACGAGTTTATGGATCTGCTGGCCTGGTGATTCGGCTACGGTTTCCCGGCGTGTTCGCGCGCGTCACCCGCGGGTGGCGCGCGCAGCGCCGGGCGACGCCCTCCAGGGGTGGAAGTGTAGAGATCTGGAGATCAACGCCAGGGGGGAGGTTGCCCCACCTCTTCACCCCCCACCCCTCTACACCTTCACCCCCCACCCCTTCACCCCTCCACACAGAGAACCCCGATCTTCACTGCGGCGCCAGCGTGGGGAAGAAAACAGGGTATACTTGGGCAAAGCTCGCCCAGACCCCGGCCAGGGCACGTGTTCAGCGAAGGGATAGCCGCGCAAGCCCGGGAGCGAGGGCCTTTCGGCGTGATGGCGTGGGGATGCGCTGGTTGGTCCTCACCCCCGGCTCGCCGTGCGCGGGGGTGTTCCTGTGCGGTCCAAGCCACGTTGACTCGGATGTTCTGTCTACCCTTAAACTCCCGCGGGGGGTGAGGGCGCGCGGCAGCCGTGGCATCCCGATGCGTTCCGCAAAAAACTTTACCCGTGAGAGGGGCAGGGGTAGGGCAACCCCGGTTCCCCTGCCTTCACAGTAGTCGATCTGGCGCGCCTGTGGGCGCGCAGCCTGTAGCATGAACTGGTGCCATGCCTGATTATCCCATCCTCGACCAGGTTATTCTCGGTAACAGTGTGCTGCGCTGGCTCCTGGCGCTGCTGACGGTCGTGCTGGTGCTGGTCGCCGTGGCCATCAGCCGCCGGGTCTTTAGCCGGCGCTTACAGTTCGGCCCGCCGGCCACCAGCGCCATTCTCGAGGATCTCGGACAGGCTGTTAGCCGGGCCACGGCGCAGCCGATTGTCTTCCTGCTGGCCCTTTACGCCGGCAGCCTGACGCTGACCTTCGACCCGCAAGCGAAAGCCTTGCTCCGCGCAGGCGCGATCATTCTCGTCCTGATACAACTGGGCATCTGGGGCAACACGCTGATCGCCCGCTGGATGGACCGCTACGTAGCGCGCCAGCCAGACCCGGGCGCGGCCGGCACGGCCCGACTGTTCGGGTTTCTCGCCCGCCTGGCGCTCTACGTGCTTCTCTTCTTACTCATCCTCGATAACGTCCCCGGGGTTGAGATAACTGCCCTGCTGGCCAGCGTCGGCATCGGCGGTATCGCCGTGGCCCTGGCAGTGCAGAACATCCTCGGCGACCTGTTTGCCTCGCTCTCGATCGCCCTCGACAAGCCGTTTGTGGTCGGCGATTTCATTAGCGTGGGGAGCGAAATGGGAACGGTCGAAGAGATCGGCCTGAAAACCACCCGCGTGCGCAGTATTTCCGGCGAACAACTGATCTTTTCCAACACCGACCTGCTGAACAGTCGCATCCGCAACTTCGGGCGCATGCAAGAGCGACGGGTGGTTTTTTCGATCGGCGTGTCGTATGAAACCGGCGTTGATACGCTACGGGCCATTCCCGATATCATCCGTTCGGTCATTGAGGCGCAGGAGCATGTGCGTTTCGACCGCGCTCACCTGGCCCGCATTGATGCGTATGATCTGGTCTATGAAGTGGTCTATTTTGTGCTCTCGCCAGATTTTCTGATGTATATGGATATTCAGCAGAATATTAATCTGAGTATCATCGAGCGTTTTCGGACCGAAGAGATCGATATTATCTACCCAACGCAGCAGATCTACCTGTACGATCAGACTCCGGCCCGGAACGACCGCCCCGGACAGGGCACGGCGCGTCCAGGAACGGCAGGGAGCGACAGCAATGCGTAGGGTCTGTGTTTCGGTGTTCTTGCGGGCGGGCTGCTGTTTCCTGACTGCCGTCGTGCTGGCCGCCTGCGCCATCGGGCTGCCCGGATCGCCTGCGCCAGCGCCCGCGCCGGCGACCCCTGCCCCGCTCCCCTCGCCCACCCCTATCGCCCTGGAGGCCACCCTGCGCCTGGAGGAGGCAGGGATCGAGTTGCGCTACCCCCAAGGCTGGGCAACCCGGGTGGTGTCGTCAACGCTGACCCTCGCGCCCAGCCCGGCTGCGCTGTCCAGCGCTGCGCCCGGCAATGAACTGGTGGTGACGGTTGACGCCACGCCCCTGGAGGTTCTGGCAAGCCAGTTTGGGCCGGCAGCAGTGGAGAACCCGGAGAGTTTCTTCGAGGTGAGCAGCAGCGCGGCGCAGGAGGCCGGCTACCTGCTCAGCGCCGCCAGCGCCGTCAGCGTGGATGGCGCTACAGGTCTTTCTGCCGACCTGAGCGCTCCCGGGGGCGCCGGGCGGCTCACCGTGCTGATTGGCCCCGGCGCCGCCGTGCGTGTGCTCGGACAGGCCACGCCGGAGGCCTGGGCCACAAGCGGCGCCGGGTTGTACGCGGCCATTCTCTCCAGCATACGCTTCTTTCCTCCAGTGAGCGCAGCGCCCGCACAGGCAGAACGGGCCGAACAACCGCCGATCCTCACCACCGGGCCGGCAGGGTTCGTGTTGCGCCTCGGCGGCGGCGCCGGGCCACCCCGGGGACGCTTCGTCTCGGCCCGCGGGTTGGCCACCGCCCCCGATGGCGCCCTCTACCTGGCAGAGAGCAGCCGGGGCGTGTGGGTCTTCGCCCCCGACGGCGCGCTTGTCGGCACCTTTGGCGGCGAGGAGTTGCTCGATGCCTACGACGTGGCCCGCGCCCCCAATGGCGACCTGTTTGTGGCCGACTACGGGCGCAACGCCGTGGCCCGCTTCCGCCCCGACGGCGCCTTTGTTGGCCGCTGGGGCAGCCCCGGCAATGCCCCGGATCAGTTCGGCTTCTCCTCACCCCAGCGCATCGCCGCCGGTCCCGATGGCAGCATCTATGCCCTCGACACCCGCGCTGGCCCCGAGAGCGGGCGCGTGGTGAGCAGCGTGGCGCGCTTCGACCCCGACGGAAATCTGCGCGAGCGCATCACCCTGCCCGCCGATCTCGCTCCCGCCGACCTGGCGGTGGACACCGCAGGCTTCATCTACCTGGCCGACAGCTTCAGCGGCGTGGTGGTCAAGCTCGACCCGCGTGGCGCAGAACTGGCCCGCTTCGGCGATCCCGCCGCCCGCGAGAGCTTTGCCGGCGGAGCGATTGACCTCGACGAGCAGGGCAACATCTACGTCGCCACCTACGCCGCGGGAGTGCTCAAACTGGCCCCGTCGGGAATGGTCATCGCCCGGGGCGGCGGAGCGGTCGCGCCAGGGAAGATCCCCGCCCCCGGCGAATTCAGCCTGCCCAACGGCATCGCCGTGGGGCCGGGAGGCGTGGTCTGGGTGAGCGACAACAGCGGCGAGTACAGCGCCGTCACCGCCCTGCGCCTCACAACCGACGAGGCAGCCGCAGCCACCGCCCTGGCCCGGGCCCCCGCGGGCACTCCACCCGCGACCCTTCCCGGCGACAACCTGCTGCGCCAGTGGGCCAGTGAAGCCAGGGCCAGCAGCTTCTACGCGCCCGACTATGACCCCGCCGGGGTCACCGGCCCGCCCGACGTGGAGGGCTGCCAGGATAGCCCCAACGCCTGGGCCGCCGCCGCGCCCAATACCCTGGAGACCCTCGAAGTGCGCTTTGCCACGCCGGTGTTCGCCGTCGGCCTCAACATCCACCAGAGCTACAATCCGGGCTTCGTCAGCGCCATCGAACTGATTGACGAGCGCGGCGAGGCCAGAACGGTGTACAGCGCCACCCCGGCCCCGGCGGGGGCCTGCCCTGAGGTGTTGAGCGTCACCTTCGCGCAAACCCTGACCCGCATCGTGGGCGCGCGCCTGACGGTGGACCAGCGAGTCGGGACCACGTGGGCCGAAATTGACGCAGTGGAGTTGCTTGGCGTGCCGTAGCGACGACAGAGCTGAACACGTACCCTACGGAGTGGATTTGCCGCGCGGCGCAGCATAATCCGTCGGCCTGAGCAACCACACACAGAGGAACATAAAGACAATCGTGAGGAGTACCGAGAGCGCGACGTACACCATCCAGGGTGATGGGACAATCACGTCGCCCGTTCGCGTGGGAATGTCGAAGAAGAAGGGTCCCTCACCATTGGCGAGCGAAGCCGCAGTTATGCCGAGGGCGATAAAGGGGTGAATGGAAAGGAACAGCCCCATCAGGTAGACATAGGCTGCATCAAAAGGATCAGCAAAGAAATTGGTGATGGTCGAGATAACAAAGAACAGAAACGGCACCCCCAACAAGAGGCCGATCACCATGGCCTGGGCCAGCACGGTAGCCGATAGCGTCGAACGCATCAGCGCCGAGGCAAACAGCCCGACCGTTGCGTAACACACGGCGGTGGCCATAATGCCGATCATGCCAATGAGCACTTCTGTACCACTGACGCCGCCAAAGAGGAAGGCCAGGCCCGCGATTGGCAAGGCGGCGATGATCAGCAGCAGGGCGAAAGCCAGCGCTGCGGCCAGCTTTCCCAGAACGATCTGCCACGGTGAGAGCAGCGAGATGAGCAGCAGATCGTAGGTCTGGCGCTCCTTCTCGCCGGAGATCGCCCCCGCGGTGAGGGAGGGACTGATCACGCACACCTGCACAAGCGTCGCAACCATGACGGTAAGAAAGATACCCTTGCCGATGCCGCGACCGGCCTCGGGGTCGCTGATGCCGCGCTCGAACGAGCTGGCCGACGCGGCATAGACCAGCAGCGTGACAATGGCGGTGATCGCGAGGTAGATCACCAGCATGGTCACTGCGCGCCAGCCACGGATGCGCCCGCGCAACTCGCGGGTCAGAACGGGGTTTGAACGGAGGCGCATGCAGGCTCCTTCCTGGGCGGCGGGCGCTTCACGCGACGCGGACTGATCGACACCTGGCTTGCGACACTGCGGCAAACAGCGGGGCAAGCGGGTTGCCCCGCTGTTCACGTCAGACGGTCATGCGCATGGCGCACAACGCCGGAATGAACATAGCAATTCTTCCCGGGAGGCCCGAACCCTCCTCGCCGACGGGCTGTTTCCTGGGAGGGCGCAGCCTTCCCTAACCCTCCCGGCTGCCATGCCATCAACCAGAATCGGTATTATACCAATTACCGTTGATGATGCCGCATTGCTTAAAGCGGTTTTAGGCGTTGTGCTGCCCAGTGTGGCAATCCACAATCCAAAATCTAAAACCAAAAATGGTATTACCCCTGTTCCTCGTGGGCCTCATAGTAATCGGCCAGGCCAGCGAGGGCCATCTGGGCCAGGAAGGGCGAGACCTCTGTGCCCAGCGAGGTGCGAAAGGCGTTGTAATCAATGGCTACGGCTTCTTTCCAGCGCTGAGCCTCGACGTAGTGGGGAAGGTAACGTCGCAGTTGAGCCGCGAGCAACCGGCGGGTGTTGGGCGAGGCAACACTGAGCACGGCGCGCCGCAGGTAGTCCGAAAAGAGATGCTCCTCACCGGATTCGACCACCGGCGGCTCGCCCACACGGGCGATCATCTGCTCGACCAGCTCGTCTGAAAAGTGCAGCGGCGCGAAGTCTGCTTCGCGAAACAAAGTGATACAGAACGCGCTGGCGGCGTCCATATCCTGGTAAAACTCGCTCGCAATGGCCCGCTGCTGTTGCAAGCGCCGGGACGCCTCGGCGATACGCTCCTGTTCGGCTGCGTCTGGCGGTTCGGCCAGCCAGGTTCCGGCGCAGCGCGTGAGGCGCAGGGCCTCTGATCCACCACCCGCGCGCTCCGCTTTTCGCACCGATCTGCCACGCATGGCACGCTCCTCTGTGTTTTTCAACGCGGCGCCCGGGAAGGGAACGAAGCGCGGAGGCGCGGTCCTCCCCATGCCTCAATCGCGCACGCGGTACTTGATAATTTTCATCAATAATTTGACTTATTCCGGCGCGCACGCTACAATCTTTTAGTAGCGTGAACGGGCCTCTAGAACAAAAGGGTTCTACCTTCGGACCCCCGCGAGGGCCTCCTGCACTCGCTCCCGGGCTGGCCCATAGCTTCTTCGCGCGAAGCAGTGTTTCACATGTTCCCTCAGGTAGTCGCGGCGGAGCCGCGGTCCGTGATCAGGAGCAACACATGGCGCGCATCTATAATAGCATTACCGAACTGGTTGGCAATACGCCACTGGTGCGCCTGGGCCGCGTGAATGACAGCGAGGCCACGGTGGTCGCCAAGCTGGAGTTTTTCAATCCAGCCAGTTCGGTCAAGGACCGCATCGGGTTGGCGATGATCGAGGCCGCCGAGCGTGAAGGCAAGATCCGGCCGGGCGAAACAGTGTTGATCGAGCCTACGAGTGGCAACACCGGTATTGGTCTGGCCTTTGTGGCCGCGGCCAAGGGCTACCGCCTGATCCTGACCATGCCCGAGACGATGAGCGTCGAACGGCGCAAACTGCTGCGGGGCTATGGCGCCGAGCTGGTGTTGACGCCCGGCGCCGAGGGCATGCCCGGCGCAATCGCCAGAGCCGAGGAGATCCTGGCCGATCTGCCCAACGGCTACATGCTCCAGCAGTTCAAGAACCCGGCCAATCCGGAGATCCACCGCCGCACTACCGCTGAGGAGCTGTGGAACGACACCGACGGCCAGATTGACATCCTGGTCGCCGGTGTGGGAACAGGCGGCACAATCACCGGCGTGGGCGAGGTGATCAAGGCGCGCAAGCCGGAGTTCAAGACGGTAGCGGTCGAGCCGGAAGGCTCGCCGGTGCTCTCCGGGGGCAAGCGCGGCCCACACAAGATCCAGGGCATTGGCGCCGGCTTCATCCCCGACGTGCTGAATACGGCGATCATTGACGAGATTCAGGTCGTCTCGAACGAAGACGCCTTCGAGATGGCCCGGCGCCTGGCGCGTGAGGAGGGCCTGATGGTCGGCATTTCGAGTGGCGCGGCGGCGGTGGCGGCCCTGCGGGTGGCGCGACGCCCCGAGAACGCCGGCAAGCTGATCGTCTTTATCGTGCCCAGCAATGGCGAACGCTACCTGAGTACGCCGCTCTACAGCGAAGAGTGACTATGCCGCCCTGCCCTCGGCGCGGGAAGCGGCCCCGGCTTCCAGCCGGGACCAGGACGCCACGGCTTCACCCTCGATAATCCGGGTCAGGCTGTCGTCGCGCAGGTTGAGCAGACGCGCCGCCAGCCAGGCCAGGCTAAAGGTTGGCACAGTCTGCGTGAACGGCAACAGGGCCTCCAGGGCAGCCTTGTTGCGTAGCGCCCGCAGGCCAAGGCGGTCGAGAATCACCCAGCTCACCGGCGCGGCGAAGATGTCCAGCCCGAAATCGAGCAGGTCGAGCAGCACCATCAACACCAGCGGCACGTGGTGCATTGTTGCGAAGAAGCCTGCCTCGGCGGGAATGTTGAGTCGCTTGATGCTGCGCCAGATCAGCGCCAGCCCCACACTGGCCGTAACCAGCGCTACCATCATCGCTATCAGTAACCCGGTCATAACGGTTTCTACCTGTTCAAGCATTGCTGCAACTCCAGAAACTACAACCCCATCCGGGTAGAGTGCCACAACAGTAGTTCACGCTGCGGGAGGGCTGCGCCCTCCCGCGCCTTTTTCAGCGCGGCGTTGTGCGGTTTCGCCGCCCGGGCGGCTGATGATGAACATGGGGAAACCGGGTTTCCCCACGCCCCTCCCTGAGGGGAAGCGTTATGCGGGTTTAACCGCCCCGCCCCTGCGAAGAGACCGATGCGTTAGACGTCGGATCCGGCGACAGGGTTGCACCGCGTGAGAGCCAGTACCACAGGGTAAAGCCCCCCACCAGCACCACCAGCGCCAGAACCAGCGTGGGCCACTCCAGCGCCGCGCCGAAGGGCGGCAGATCGGGCTGTAAGGCCAGGAGCGGTGTGACCAGGGGGTCAGTTATGCCGTATAACAAGGCAAAGGCCGGATTGTCGGGCCGGGCGGCCAGGGCGCGGGCTACGAGACGCGCCAGCAGCAGGCCCTCGAGCGCGCCGGTGAGCCAGACGAGCCAGGTTGCGGCGCGAAACTTTCTGGCAGTAACGAGCGTCATAATTTTATCAGATGCCATTCGCGGGGCGCACAACGCCGGAATGAACATAGTAAGTGTTCTTGGGAGGGCTGCGCCCTCCCAAACCCTCACCGCTGTATGAACAGCGGTGTTCGCGGGAGGGCCTTCTCAAACCTTCCCCCGGGGCCGAAAGCAGGCGATCCAGGTATTCTCGCAGTTCACGTTCGCCACGCTGTCAGTACCGTTTCAGCGCTCTATGACTTGAGACCTATAGCATTGGTAATACGCTTCTGCTACACTGAATATCACAAGGTCTTTTCGCCAGCATTCCGTTGTTCCGTTCACTTCAACCGGTCAGGCGCAACGCGACGAAGGGGAACCGCCGTGATCCACGCCACCACCCATGCGGGCGCTGAGGGCGCCCGGTACGAGCGAACCGTTCCGGTGCGCCGGATCGGCCCGCGCACCTTGAGCGTCATGATCGGCGTTGAGTTGCTGCTGTTGCTGAGCGCGCTGGCGTGGGCGCTCATGTACCTCCTGCCCCCCGCAACCCCTCTGGCTGCGCCGACCGATCTGCGACCGGTGATTGAGGCTATCCGCGACCGGCTGAGTGGCGCGACTGCCGACCCGCTGGTGCCCGTGGGCAATGGCCAGAGCGCCAGAGCGAGCAATCTGCGCGGCTTTCGCCTGGATGGCAATGTGTATTACTACTACGTCGAGGGGGCGAAGAACTTCGACCCCCTGAGCCGTGGGGTGATTGGCCAGGACCAGGTCGAAATCCTGCTGCGTGACGAGAGCGGCGGTCAAACCTTCGTCATCTACCGCGTGTACTGAAGCTGCCACA
>CAKZKA010000232.1 GCA_937120965.1 uncultured Chloroflexota bacterium | reverse complement strand
GGTGGCAGCCGCTCCCACCAGCGGTTGGGACATGGGGCAACCGGGTTGCCCCACCTGCGGTGAGCCTGTCGAACCGCACCCCTGCCTGTGAGGGTGGCAGCCGCTCCCACCAGCGGTTGGGACATGGGGCAACCAGGTTGCCCCACCTGCGGTGAGCCTGTCGAACCGCACCCCTGCCTGAGGGGAGGATTTGGGAGGGCGCAACCCTCTCAGAAACAACCCGCTGGCGGGGAGGGTTCGGGAGGGCGCAGCCTTCCCAGGCTCTCCACGTTTCCGTAAGGGCGAGCCTGCCAGGCTCGCCCTCATACGCAGGTATTGTACCACGGCAGGGTGAAGCGCACCTTGGCGCCCTGTCCCGGCATGCTCTCGGCCCAGATACGGCCGCCGTGAGCCTCGACAATGCGCCGGGCAATGGCGAGACCGAGGCCGGCGCCGCCGCTGGAGCGCGTCCGTGAGGGATCGGCCCGATAGAAGCGGTCGAAGATCCGCGGGAGATCCTCTGGCGCGATGCCGGTGCCGGTGTCGCGCACTTCGAAGAGCACTTCGGACGGGTTGGCCCGCACCGCCAGTGTGACGACGCCACCGGGGGGGGTGTGGCGCAGGGCGTTGTTGATCAGATTACCGAGGACCTGGGCGATCCGCTGGGGATCGGCTGTCAACTCGGGGACCGCTTCAGCCTCGACCCGCACGTCAATCTGGCGCTCCTCGGCCTGGTGGGCGAAGGAGGAACGGGCGTCGTCCAGCAGCCGCGCGGGGTTGACCGGCTCGAGATGGAGGGCCAGTTGCCCGGCCTCGGCCAGGGCCAGCAGGCGCAGATCTTCAACCAGGCGTTCGAGCAGTTCCACCTTATCGAGCAGCCCTGCGATCTGCTCAGCCTCGGGCCGATACACCCCGTCCTGGATACCCTCCAGGCGCCCCTTGATAATCGAGAGCGGGGTACGCAATTCGTGAGCCACATCGGCGGTGAGCTGGCGGCGCTGGCGGTCGGCATCCTCGAGGGTGTCGGCCATCTGGTTGAAGCTGCGGGCCAGATCGGCCACCTCGCGCACCAGGCCGGGTTGCACCCGCACCTGGAGGTTGCCGGCGGCCATTGAACGGGCCGCCGCGTCGAGCTGGCGCAGGGGCGTGCTGATACGACTCGAGAAGAAGGCTGCCAGGGCGATCAGGATCGTCGCCAGGGCCAGGCCAGCCCCCAGAATGCCGCGGGCCAGCGTTCCGGCGCCCTGCTGGCTGCCCGGCGTGCCACTGTAGACCAGCACGAGGGCGCCGATCTGTTCGCGCCCAAGGAGGATCGGCACCGAACGCACGGTTAAACCATCATCCCGGCCGACCGGCAGGGGAACCTCGCCGGGCAGAGCGATGCCGCTGAAAGCCGGTTGCGCCGGAGGCGGCTCACTCAGGACCGATGCGCGCGTGGTCACCACGCGCCCCTGGGCATCGAGCAGGGCCACGCTCTGCAAATTGGCTGCGCGCAGCTCGCGCTCGATCGCGCGCAGCCTGAGGTCAACGCCGGTCCAGGCGCCATTGCGCTGGTAGAGGCGGGCCAGCCGGCGCGCTTCGGCGCGGGCAAGCACTTCGGGTCGCGGACCCCACTCAACCTGGCTGCGCCGATCGTTTTGCCCGGCCAGCCAGAAGAGCAGCAGCATCCCCCCCACCCCGAGCACGATCACCAGGGTGAAGGCGGTCAACATCAGGCTGAAGATGCGTGGGCGCATAATGCTACAGACGGTTGAGCGGGCGACGCCCTCCCGGCAATGAAACTGGTCTGCCCCGATAATTGTGATGAACGTGGCGGGAGGGGCGTGGGAGGGCGAAGGCCTCCCCGCAAAAAACTATCCATCACAACCTGGTTGACAAACCACTACAACGACTCGGCAAACTTATAGCCTACCCCGTAGACAGTCAAGACGTAACGTGGAGCGGCGGGGTCGGGCTCGATTTTGCGGCGCAGGTTCTTTATATGCGCATCAATGGTACGGTCGTAGCCGGTATAGTGCACATCGTAGACCCGTTCGAGCAACTGGGCGCGGGTGAAGGGCCTGCCCGGCTCGCGAGCGAGGACCGCCAGCAGATCAAACTCGGTGGCGGTCAACTCGATCGGCTCGCCGCCGCGGCGAACGCTACGCCGCTCGAGGTCAATGCTCAACTCGCCGCAGTGGATAATGCCGGCCGGGGCGCTCTCGCCCTCACTGCGGCGCAGCACGGCGCGCACGCGGGCCACCAGCTCGCGGGGGCTGAAGGGCTTGGTGATGTAGTCATCGGCGCCCAGCTCCAGGCCGATCAGCCGGTCGGCCTCCTCGACCCGCGCAGTAAGCATAATGATTGGCAGCTTGCGCGTGGCCGGGTCCTGCCGCAGGACGCGGGTCACATCCAGGCCGTCCATTCCCGGCAGCATCAGGTCGAGTACCATAAGCGCCGGGCGTTCGAGGCGCGCCAGGCGCAGCGCGGTCGGCCCATCGCCGGCGGTGATGACGCGAAACCCGGCCCGATCGAGATAATCGCGGGCGATCTGGACAATGCCAGGCTCGTCATCAACAACAAGTATGGTGCGGGTCATACGTGGCGCCTGAGGGTAGGGGCAAGCGAGTTTGCCACTGGAGCCAAACCTGGCCCGTGCGCAGGCGGGTGTGGGAGGGCTGCGCCCTTCCACACCCGCTTCAGTTCCCGTGGCGGGTGGCGTAGCCGGGCGCGGCCTACTCCACCCGCGGATCGTGACCGGCTGGCGTGGTGGGACCGGCTGGCGCGGGCGGCCCTGCCGGCGGCTGGTTGCCCCGGCCCTGCTGGAACAGCCGCAGCAGCAACCAGGCCAGCAGACCCAGAGCGGCCAGTTGCGTCAGCGCTTGCAGGAGCTTGAAGCCAGAACTGAGCCAGGACCAGAAGCCGCCGTGATGGCGGTCAAAGCGGAAGCCTTCGGCGTGGTATTGCCACGGGTGGGCCTTACGCTCCATCCGCTCGAATGCGCGCGGTGGGCCGCCAGAGCCGCGACCCTCAAAGCGCCCGCCGGGGCCGGGCGTGATAAACGCGCCCGGTGGCGCCTGCGTCGCCGCGGCAGGCGGGCCGGGCCAGCGGCTGCCGAACAGCGCGCCCAGGCTGATAACCAGCGCCAGGCAGCCGAGCGCGAGGGCGGCAAGACCAATCCAGTTGCGCGAACGTTCCATTATTGAGAACCTCCGTCAATCCTCGGGCAACTATGGCGACCAGAATACGGAGGGATTGTGAACGGAGTATGAAGAGGTCTTGGAGGAATTCCGCAATCCGTGTGGCGCTACACTGGCGGCCAGGGCACATTGGGACCCGGACCAGGCGGTGGAAAGACCCCCGTAGCGAGCAGGTGGTCAAGGCGGCGACGCAAGGCGCGAACCTCAACCTTATCGAGCAGATCGCCCAGGGCCTCCGCGACAGCATCGCCGGCATCGAGCCGGGCGCGGAAGGCTTGCAGGGCGGTGACCACCTCGGGGGGCAAGGCTTCGCCCACAAAATCCCACAGCACCGTGCGCAACTTCGGCTCGTGGTGGAAACAGATCCCGTGGTCAATGGCCCAGAGCCGCCCATCGAGGCCCTTGAGCGCGTGGCCGCTCTTGCGATCGGCATTATTGATCAGACAATCGAAGGCGCACAGGCGGCGGATGGTCGGTTCGTAGCCCCCCTCCTTGAGCATGGTAAACAGGTGCGCGTCCTCATCATTGGCGATGAACAACTGCACCATCCCGATGCCATAGGGACCATCGCGGAGCACCGTTGGCGGCACCAGGCCAAAGCCGAGGGCCTCGGAGACCAGGTAGGCTGCCACCTCGCGGCGATACAGCGTGCCACGGGTAAAATCCCAGAGCGGCCGCTCGCCGCGGCGGGGCTTGTACACGGCGAGCACCTGCAACTCCTCATACGTAATGGTTGCGAGCAGCGTATAGTTACTGCTGTAGGGCAGAGCAGTCTCAATGGTCATATCACCCTGCGCCAGCGCTTCCAACACCCGGGATACCTCGATTGTCTGGGGTTGCTGCTCGTTCATAGCTGCTGCGCTCTTCAAGCGGTACGCATAACTCGCCGTTCTCTGCCGTCTATGCGGCTGCGCCGCACGACGACAGGATGAAAATGAGTTGTTCTCGGGAGGGCGTAGCCCTCCCAAACCCTCCCGGTGGGGAAGGCTTGCCGCCGCCACAGGCAGAGGGATGTGGGGAGGGCTTGCCGCCGCCACAGGCAGGGGGATGGGGAAACCCGGTTTCCCCATATGTTCACATCAGCGCCCGCGCCGGTGGCGCAGGGAGGCCAGGACGGGCGCGACCCCTGCGCGGGCCGGATCCGCGCCCCTCGAGAGGAGTGACCCTCACATCACTCAAGGTGTGCCGCTGACCGGACCGTGGCCGTTGCGCTGGGGGCAGAAATGACCCGACGGGTCAATTGGGCGGCTACAATTACCGCAGATGGCCCGCCCGGCGGCCACCACCTGCGCGGCGTGACTGCTCAGGGCCCGCATCTGGGGCCGGGTTGCCGAGAGGCGCGCGGTGGGTTGTTCGTCCTCATCGTCGCTGATACCCTGGATCAGCAAGACGATCAGATCGCGTTCGGTATCGTAGCCCAGCCCCATCTGGCCGACGCGGAACTCCGGCTCCAGCGGCTCCTCGAGGCTCATATCGGTCACCAGCAAATCGTCGGAGGTAGCCAGGCGCGGATTCTTTTCGGCGAGACTATCGAGCAGGCGCCCGATCGCTTCAGCGAGGGCGCGCACCTGCTCCTTCTCGGCGAGCAGGGTGATCAGCCGCGGGCCCCGACGCGCCTGCATGTAGAAGACACGCTGACCTTTTGGACCAACGGCGCCAACGGTAATGCGCTGCACTGCATCCAGATCGTAAGTAAACTCAGACATGCTCCTGCTCTAGGTGCTCCACCTCCGGCAGGGGGCCTTCACCGTTGCCAGCGGCGGGGCTCTCGGCGGAAGGCGTCGGAGTGGCGACCGCGGCGCCTTCCGCGGGCTGCTCGGTTGCTGCGGTGGACGCGGGCTTGGGGCGCAAATGGGCGAGGGAGCCAGTTTCATTAAACGCCAGCAGCCGTGGTCCCATCCGCTCAAATGCGATCGCGGTCAGTGAAGCCGGGTTGATCACCAGCCGTTGAAACAGATCGATATGCATACCTACGTAGTATGCAATGGCCAGCTTGATAATATCGGCGTGCGACACAACGGCGATAATCTGTTCGGGATGCAGCGCCCGCAGGCGGTCGAGGGCCTGCACCATACGCATCTGGGCCTCGCCGAGGGTCTCGCCGTTGGGAAAGCGTGTACCGCTGGGGTAGTGCTGCACGCCGGGCCACAGCTCGTGTTTGTACAGCTCCTTCAACTCGGCGCCCTGCCACTCGCCGTAGCGCACCTCACCGATCTGTTCGACCAGGCGTAGCTGCAACCCGCGCGGCTCGGCGATGGCGGCAGCCGTCTCGACACAACGCTCCAGCGGGCTGGTGTAGATGGCCGCAATCGGCAGATCGCCCAGCCGCTCACTCAGCGCGGCCGCCTGCGCGCGTCCTTCGTCATTCAGATGCACGCCCGGCGTCCAGCCGGCCAGCCGTCCGTGCACCCAATCGTTGGTCCCGTGGCGAATCAGCAGCAACAGGGTCACGCGGCGCTCCTCAGTGGTGCATCCGATTATAGCGGGTTCCGTCCTTCACCAGTATCATACCACAGCCCTTTCGTTCGTGACGTGCGAATAGGGAGAAACCGCGGGGCCGATGCAATGCAGGCGCGTTCGGCCCTCACCCCCCGGCCCTCGCCCTCTGAGCGGGTTACCGGACGGATGGATGGCGACGGTGGGCGCTTTGTAGCCAGATCGCCACTTTTTGCTTAAAAGCAACGATTGACAATTTTTCTTGCCTTCTATATAATTTAGGGCAGTATAAGGTATTTACATCCTATACCTTTCCCGCTGTGCAACTCCCGCCGTGAAGGTTGCGCGAGAGGCACACAGCGCCAGGACGGCATGGCATGCCTGGCGCCCGGTCAGTGGTCCCGTTGTAGTAGCTGGAGGTTCATCCATGCGCGAAGAAGACAATCTGGTCCCCCCGAAATGGCGGTCGCTGTTCAACAACCAGGACTGGCTGATGCACGACATCGTGGTGAAGTCGTTCTGGGCCTTTGGCGTGATCGCTGCGATCGCGCACCTGCTGGTCTGGCTCTGGCGTCCGTGGTTGAGCGCTGGTCTCTAAGGCCAGGCGGAGCGGCGGGTGTTGTTGTTAGCGGTTAGGCTTCCAGGGTAAGGAGCAACCTATGCCTCCACGCAGTCCAGTGCGCACTAACATCGTGCTTTTTACGATTCTGGGTTTCGTTGTCGCGCTGCTGATTCACTTCATCGTGCTCAGTTCGGTTCGCTACAACTGGCTCGACAATCTGACTCCAGCAGGAACGCCCGCAGGCGTCTTCATTCTGCACTACCTGGGCGCCCTGCTCGGCTGAGGCCTCTGGCGCCCGGCGCCAGATGGCAGCTGGAGCACCAGAGGTGGGCAACAACCGCCAGCAGGGGGTGCTGGCGGTTGTTGCCATCTTACGGCCAGGATTATTCCGGTTTTTGCACATAGAACATTATTTGACCTTCGAAAGCATCGGGTGTATACTGACTGGTGCAAGGTCAGGGTCAACCACTCTCGCTTTCCTTGGCGTTCTGTTCGCATCCCGCCCTCCCCCGAGGCAGGCTGTGCAGCGCGACCGCCCTCCTGACGCCCTGACGTATATGTCGGAACCGGCTGCCCCTGGTGCAGTGGCGCCGGGCTGCTGACCTGGAGCTCGAGGAGACCTCTATGCAAGCGCCAACCCGGCCCAGTGATCGACAGGCTGCGATCTTCATCTCCGTGGCCGTTGGCATCGTCGTCGCAGTGGTGACGACGGCAGTGTTCTGGTGGGTGTATAGCCTGGTGCTCGCCCCCGAGCGCGCAGCCGCGGCTCTCGTCGCCGCGACCCCCTGGAGCCCGAGCGATGGCATCAAGGTAATTACCAGCGCGCAACCGAATACGCCTACCGATGGCCGCCAGCCATGGCTCGGCGAACAGGCCTGGACGGAAGGGGTTCAGGCCGGTCAGGCATGGGTTGAGGCCAATCCGAACACGGTCAATGTGCAGGTGCTCGCCGGTATGACCTCGGCGCAGATCTGGACATATATGCAACAGTATGTTTCTGGCGCCCTCGGCGTTGGATGCCAGTACTGCCATAACATCCAGAACTTCGCCAGCGACGAGTATCCGCAGAAGATCGCCGCGCGTAACATGCTCTACCTGGTGAGTGATGTCAACGCCCAGTACATTGTGAATCTGCCCAACTGGCGCGGAAACTATGTGCAGTGCGCCACCTGCCATAACAACGCGCCCAACAACCTGGAGAGCTTCGGCGTCCAGTTTATCAAGAGCGTCCCCGATATTCTGGTGACGGTCGATCCGCTCGATGAGAATGGCGTGGCGATTACCGATCCGGCGCTCAAGCCCGAGGCCCTGCAACAGCCGATCAGCCTCCAGGACTCGGTGCTCTACTACATCTACAACTACTTCGTCTGGAGCCCGTTCGACCCCAATGTTCCCGAGAGTGGCCGCGGCGCCCTGGCGCTGACCTACGACGGCGGGCGCACCCAGGAGCAGGTGACCATCAACCAGAACGTGATGAATTACCAGGCCTGGTCGCTGGGCGTCGGCTGTACCTACTGCCACAACTCGCGCAACTTCGTGGGCTATGAGCTGGAGACGGCCAGCAATATCGCCCATCCTGAGTACGGCTACAACAAGCTTAAGGCCCAGCGCATGCTGCAACTCACCACCTGGCTGAAGGAGAACTGGACGACCTACGGGGCGATCCCCAAAGACGCCATTCCCTCCGAGCTGGAAGGTGGCGCCAGCCGCTTCTCCTACCAGCAGATCGATGGGCAGTTCTACAACGTGCCGGGTTGCTACACCTGTCACCAGCGGGCAGCTATTCCGAAGGCGGCTATTAATCAGACGGCCATCCCGGCGGGTGATGCCGGAGTGGTCGTGCTGCCGCCCTTCCTGCGCGGAACGCCGTAGCTGGCAGCGCGGGGCGTCGCCAGCCGACGCCCCGCGCCCTCGACCCCTGCTAGAATCGAGCCGTCAATGAGTGACACCCACAAAGGCTCCGGCCTCGCTCCCGCGCCGACACCGGCCACCTCGTCGCTTACGCCTCCTGTCTCCGGCCTGCGCGGTACGCTCGCCCGCTCCATCACGCTGATGAAGCCGGTGACCTGGTTCGCGCCGGCCTGGGCCTTCCTCTGCGGCGCGGTCGCCAGTGGCGCCCTGTCGTGGCAGGTTGAACCCCTCAGCCGCCTGGCCCTCGGTATCCTGATGGCCGGCCCCATCCTCTGCGGCCTGTCCCAGGTGGTCAATGATTACTGTGACCGCGATGTTGACGCTATCAATGAACCCCAGCGCCTCATTCCCTCTGGTCAGGTCAGCCTGCGCCACGTCCATATTCTGGCGGTCATCCTTACCTGGCTCGGCACCTGCATGGCCTTTGTGCTCGGTGGCCAGGTCGCCCTCTTCGTCGGGCTGGGCCTGATCGCCGCCCTGGCCTATAGCCTCAAGCCCGTGCGCGCCAAGCGCAATGGCTGGATTGGCAATGCGCTGGTGGCGATCTCCTACGAGGGCCTGGCCTGGATGGCCGGTCACGTCGCCTTTGCGCCGCTCACTGCCCAGAGTGTCACGATTGCCCTGCTCTACTCCTTCGGCGCCCACGGCATTATGACCGTCAATGATTTTAAGAGTATGAAGGGCGACGCCGTCATGGGCATTCGCTCCATTCCGGTGCAGTACGGCAAGGTAGCCGCCGCGCGTATGGTGGTGACGATTATGGGCCTGGCCCAGATTGCCGTGATCGTGCTGCTCTTCGCCTGGGGCCACCCGATTGCCGCTGGCGTGGTCTTCCTGCTCCTCGCCGCTCAGAGTATTCCCAATATGCGCTTCATCCGCGACCCCGAGCATAACGAGGTGTTCTTTAACGCGACGGCGATTATGCTCTATGTCTGGGGTATGCTGGCCGCGGCGATCGGGCTGGCTTCCTGAGGGGTTGCCGCGCGCTACGGCCTGCGGCGAACGGGCGCTCCGCCTTCGGCAGGCGCCCCTTTCTTGGAGCGAAAACTGGGGGAATTATGACGCAACGTGTCGTGATCGTCGGCGCTTCGGTGGGTGGCGCCACCGCGGCTATCACGCTCCGCGGCCTGGGGATCGAGACGGTGCTGATCGAGCGTGAGTTGACCCGGGCCAAGCCCTGCGGCGGCGCGGTGCCCCCCGCTGCGTTTCGGGAGTTTGACCTGCCCACAACGCTCATCGACCGCAAGGTGACGCACTGCCTGGTGGTCTCACCCTCCGGCCAGGAGACCCATATTGATGTCGCGGGTAGCGTGCCCAGCACCGATGACTATGTGGCCATGGTGCGCCGGGAGGTCTTCGATGCTTTCCTGCGCTCTCGCGCCCAGCAACGCGGCGCCGAGTTGATCCATGCTCAGCTTACCGGCCTGCGCGTCGAACGCCACGGGGTGACTGTGACTTACCGGCGCGTGGGCGATGGCGGCGAGCAGAGCATCACCGCCGATGCGGTGATCGGCGCCGATGGGGCCTACTCGCCGACCGCGAAGTTCCTCGGCCTGCCCAATCTGCCCCGCGCCATCGCGTTGCAGGAACGCATTGCCCTGCCTGATCGTCAGATGGCTCGCTGGGAGCACACCGCGGATCTCTACCTCGGTCACGATGTTAGCCCGGATCTGTATGCCTGGGCCTTTCCCAAACGCGACCATATCGCCGTTGGCGTGGGCGCGGGGCCGGGTCATACCGCGCAGGCCCGCACCCTGCTCGCCAATCTCAAGGCGCGCCTCGGCCCTGCCCTCGATGGCGGCCGCGTGCTGTTGCGCGAGGCCCACGCTCTGCCTATGGAGCCCCGTAAGCATATGGCCTTCGACCGGGCTATGCTGATCGGCGACGCCGCTGGCCTCGTGGTGCATACCTCTGGCGAGGGGATCTACTGGGCTATGAAGAGCGGCCAGATCGCCGCGCAGGTGCTCGCCCAGCACCTGGATGCGCCCAGCGCCGCCCATCTGCGGGCCTACGAGAAGCTCTGGTGGAACGAGTACGGATCGATGTACGCCTTCTTGCGCTGGCTGCAAAAGTGGGGCTACGGCAACGAGCGGCAGATGGAGGTCTTTACCGAAATGTGCCGTAACCGCGATGTGCAACGCCTCACCTTTGATAGCTATATGCACAAGCAGATGGCCCCCGCGCCCTGGCTGGCCCAGCTCCGTATGACCTGGGACATCATCCGCGCCGAGGCCCGCAACTACCTCCGCCCGCGCACGCCCCTGCGTGAGCTGCACGCCTGCGTTGCAGCGGGGGATTAGGGCAATACCTCTCACAGACGGGGGAGGTTGCGAGGGGAGCTGAAGCGTCGCATATCCCTGTTGGAACGCCCCCGCCCACGGCTCTGGTCTCCCCGCTTCGACAGGCTCAGCGCAGGCTCTCCAGCGAAGCTGGAGAGGGGGAGGGGGCGGGAACCAACCAGCGTATCCCAACGCCATAACGCCCGTCGGCGCCCATAGGTTCTGTCCGCCCCTGAACCTGCTCAGGGAGAGGGGGGCAGAATCTGGCGTTGCGGTACCTCAGCGGAGCCGGCGCATCGTAACGCCAACCACATACCCCCCTCTCCCGCTCAGGGAGAGGGGGGCAGGGGGGTGACGACCAGCAGTGCATCAGGACGCCATCCGCCGGAAACGCTCCACCTGAAAGGTGGACCAGGCGGGGCGGAGAAACCGGCTTTACCCCTACTCGACCACCAGGACCCCCTTCATACCGGCAACATAGTGCCCCGGGAAGGTGCAAATAAACTCATACGTGCCCGGGCCGGGCGTCTGGAAGGTGAACGTCACTTCGTCGCCGGGATCGAGCATCGGCGAGGCCACAAGCAAGCCGGGCGTGTCGGCAGGGGGAACGGCGCCAGCGGCGTCACGGGTCACCCGCACCTGGGCCTGCGCCACGTCGTTGACCGCTGAAGCCACCTCGTCACCGCCTTGAACCAGTACCCAGTTGTGCTGCACGGCGGCGGCCAGGTTCTTGAAGGTCAGCGTTACCAGGCCGTTGGGAACCGTGACCCGTTCCTTGTCGAAGATCAGCAAGGCAACATCGGTGCCGATTTCAATCGGCGTACCCGTACCAGAGGCCAGCGCCGGACCGAGCGGCTCAGTGGGGATACCAGCGGCCGGCCTGGAAGGGGTAGCGGTTGGCTGGGCCGGCGCCGTCGTCGCCGCGGGAGGCGCCGTTGGCTGGACCGCCGGGGGCGCTGTCGGCAACACGGCGGGCGGCCGCGTAGGCTGTGGCGCCGCGGCCGTGCCCTGACCGAGGTTGCCTCCGAAGGCTATCGCCAGGAACAGCCCGACCAGGCCTACCGCCAGGGCCGCGATGATCAGCGATAGCAGCGGGGGGCCGCCGGCGCTACCGCCGGAGAACACGTTGTCGCCCTGGTCAAAACCGGGAATCCGTGGTCCGCCACCCTGCGGAGCTCTCCAACTCATCTGGGCACCTCCATGTAATTCCGCTTTCGTGACAATCTGAACAGAGTGTAGTGTAACATAAAAGCAAAAATCCGTTGCAACGGCGCCATAAAGCTTCTCCCGCCCCCCGCTCCGCTTGACGGAGCGAGCGGTGTGCCAGCGGAGCTAGCGCATCGCAACGCCAACATCCTGCCCCTCTCTCGCTTTTAAGGGCGGACAGAACATCCGAGCCAACGTGGCTTGTACCGCATTGGAACGCCCCCGCGCACGGCTCTGGTCTCCCCGCTTCGACAGGCTCAGCGCAGGCTCTCCAGCGAGGCTGGAGAGGGGGAGGGGGCGGGAGCCAACCAGCGCATCCCCACGCCATACCGCCCGTCGGCGCTCATACGTTCTTCCCGCCCCTGAACGAAGGGGGGCAGGGGGGTGAGGGCCAGCAGCGCATCCGGACGCCATCCGCCAGAAACGCTACACCTGAAAGGAGGGGGGCCGGGGGGGAGGACCAACCAGCGCATATCCGGACGCCATCCGCCAGCCGCAGCCATGGCTTCCTGATGCGCTCCGCAAAAACTCTATCCCCGGGCTAACGATCCCCCCATCCGTCGCCGAGAATGGCCATTGCCGCGTTGCGCCCGTTGACGGCGATCACGCTGCCGCCGGGATAGGTGCAGGCCCCGCAGAGGTAGATCCCCTCCATTGGCGTGCGGTAATCGAGCCGGTTGTGCCACATGTAGGCCGGCAGGCACTCGCCCTGGAAGATGTGCCCGCCGCTCAGGCCCACCTTCCGCTCGATGTCCGGCGGCCCCAGTGCCTCGACCGCAACCACCGCATCGGGCAGGTTGCTCGCAAACCGCGCAATCGAAGCGATGCCAAGCTGTTGCGCCTCATCGCGGCGGGTCGTCCAGTCGCCCGTGGCGAAGCGGTAGGGCGCATACTGGGCGAACACGCTCATCGTGTGCATACCCTCCGGCGCCACAGTGGGGTCGTGGACGCTCTGGAAGTACAGTTCAGTCCACAGACGTGAGGGCAGTTCGCCGCGCCGTGCAGCCTCGTAGCCGGCGCGCCACTCGGCCTTCGTCAGCGGCGTGTTGATCTGCGCCTGGTGGTGCGGCTCGAAGGTGCCCGGGCGCGCCCGGAAGTTCGGCAGTTCGCGGAGCAACACGTTCAGCTTCAGCGTACAGCCCTCGATTGGCAGGGCCTCGACCTGCGCGCGCCAGGCCGGGTCGACAGCGGCGTCGAGCAGCCGCAGGGTCGTCCGAGGGTCGGCGTTCGATACGACCACCGGCGCCGTGATCCGGTCGCCGCTCTCCAGCTCTACCCCTTCGCCGGGCAGGATGCGCGCCACCGGTATGCCGGCCGCCACCACGGCCCCTGCCTCGCGCGCCGCGTCGCAGAGCATAAAGCTGACCACGCCCATCCC
The DNA here is from genome assembly GCA_937120965.1 of uncultured Chloroflexota bacterium. Lineage (GTDB taxonomy): Bacteria > Chloroflexota > Chloroflexia > Chloroflexales > Chloroflexaceae > JACAEO01. The sequence goes on along the minus strand of CAKZKA010000232.1, from coordinate 29,630 downwards.
GCCGCGCACGTAGCCCCAGGCGCCCGGGTGGCCGCCCTGCCGCCCGCTGGAGTGGTGGAAGTGGATCGAGGCCGTGCCGGGGTCGAAGGGGCTGGCGTTGGTTCCGATCACCCCCTGGCCTAGATACGCCAGTTGCAGCCGTTCGTCGCGCACATAGCGCTCGACGTACTCGACCATGCTCCACTCGAAGAGAAGACCCCGCAGGTCCTCGTCTCCGCCAAGCCGGGCCTCAATGGTCTCACGGTCAGGACGCTGGCCCAGCCACAGGTCACCGTCGCCGGGGGGCCGCAGGGCGTCGCGCAGGCGACTCATCAGCCCGGTCATCGCCCGCCAGCCGGCCAGGTCGTCGGGCGCGAAGCGGCGGATCTCCGCCTCGCAGCGCGCCTCGTCCTCGTAGAGTTGCACGCTGCTGCCGTCCTCGAAGGGCACGAACAGCCCGTTGCGCGCCGGTGTCCACACAAATCCCCGCCGGGGCAGGTCGAGTTCGTCAATCACCCGTGGGTGCAACAGGCCCGCCAGATAGGCGCAGGGCGACATTCGCACCCCCGGCCAGACCTCTTCGAGGGTGCAGGCCCCGCCGACACGCTCGCGCGCCTCCAGCACCGCGACGCGCCGCCCGGCCCGCGCCAGGTAGGCCGCGCAGGTCAGCCCGTTGTGCCCCGCGCCTACCACCACCACGTCCCAGCGGCGCTGTGCCAGTTCCCGCACCGGCATCGGCAGACCGACCAGCCCCGCCTGGTCTACGGTTGAGGGAGAAGAGGTTGGGTTCATCGCGAGTCTCCTTGTCGTTCTGCGGCGTAGCCCTCCCAGGAACCAGCCCGTCAGCGCGGGAGGGTTTGGGAGGGCGTAGCCCTCCCAGCGAAAAAACCTGTTTTGTCAGAGGATGGCGAAACCGGGTTTCCCCACGCCCCTCCCTGCAGGGAAGGTTTGGGAGGGCGTAGCCCTCCCAGGGAAAAAACCTGTTTTGTCAGAGGATAGGGAAACCGGGTTTCCCCTCCCGCCCGGCTCCGCCCCGCGAGAAGGGAGCATCAGCAGCCTACGCAGCCGATTCCGGGCCGAGCGCGGTATATACCGCTCCCTCGGGTTTCAGCGTGCTCTGGTAGAGGATGGGCCGGCCAGCTTCCCAGGCCAGTGGCGGAAGCGTGTCGGCGGCGCGCAGGGTCGCGGCCAGGGCGCGGATCTGTTCCGGGCGCGCCTCGTCGCGAAGGCGCCCGAGGGTGAGGTGGGGCGTAAAGGGTCGCGTCTCGGGGGCGAAGCCCAGCGGCGTGGTCACCGCGATAACGGCGGCCCGCAGCCGGTCAAGGGCGCCGATGTCACCCGCTATGCCGGCCCAGATCACCCGTGGCCGCTGAAGACCAGGAAAGGCGCCCAGACCGCTGAGCGCCAGGTGGATGGGCGGCACGGTCAGTTCGGCCAGGCCGGCGACCAGCGTCGGCACAACCGCCGCGCTGGTCTCACCGAGGAACTGCAAGGTCAGGTGCATCCGCGTCGCGTCAGTCCAGCGGACGGGGGGGTTATCGCGCCGCAACTGCTCCTGGGCCACAGCCAGGGCTGCGCGCACCGGGTCGGGCAGGGGAAGGGCGATGAACAGGCGCATCGCTCACCTGTCGCCAACCATACGCGCCGGGTCCTGACTGTCAATCAACTCGCTGGTCGGGGTCAGGCGGGTGTAGGTGCCATCAGGGTTAAGCACGCGCGCCCGGTAGTTATCGGCCAGGTAGGTCTGGAGCAGGGTATCGTGAACGTAGCGCATCAGCGCGGGATCCTCCACCGGGAAGGCAGCTTCGACCCGCCGGTCGAGGTTGCGCTCCATCAAGTCGGCGCTGCCGAGGTACAGCTCGGGCTGGCCGCCGTTGTGGAAGTAGTAGATCCGGTGGTGCTCGAGGAACGGCCCCACGATGCTTCGCACGGTGATGTTTTCGCTGAGACCGGGGATTCCGGGACGAAGGCTGCACATCCCGCGCACAATCAGATCGACCCGCACACCGGCCTGCGAGGCGCGGTACAGTGCGTTGATCATCGACGTGTCCACCAGGGCGTTCATCTTGAAGATCAGTCGTCCATCGCCGAAGGTTTGCTGCCGTTCGATTTCGCGCTTGATCAACCGCTTCAGATTGGCGCGCAGCGTGACCGGCGCAACCAGCAGTTTACGGTAGGTGTCCTGGCGGCTGTACGCGGTCAGATAATTGAACAGATCCACCACATCAGCCGTCACTTCAGGCCGACAGGTCAATATCCCCAGATCGGTGTAAATGCGCGCCGTACTCGCGTTGTAGTTGCCTGTGCCCAGGTGGGCATAGCAGCGAATGCCATCCTGCTCCTTGCGCACCACCAGGGCCAGCTTAGCATGCACCTTCAGCCCCAGCAGCCCGTAGACCACATGCACGCCGGCGCGCTCCATCTGGCGCGCCCAGATGATGTTGTTTTCCTCATCGAAGCGAGCCTTAAGCTCCACAATCGCCGTGACCTGCTTACCCTGCTCGCGGGCATGCATCAGCGCCTTAACAATCGGTGAATTACTACCAACGCGGTAGAGCGTCTGTTTAATCGCCAGCACATCGGGGTCATCGGCAGCGGCCTGAATGAAGTCAATGATCGGCGTAAAGGAGTGATAGGGATGATGGAGCAGAATATCGCCGTGCTGGATCGCCTCGAAGATGTCAACATCATCGCGCAGGGCATGAGGCAACACCGGCACGTGGGGGGCGTCCTTCAGATCAGGGCGATCCAGGCGCAGCAGGCTCATCAGATCGGCCAGACCCAGGGGCCCCCGCACGGTGTAAACGTCGGCCGGGCTGATCTTCAGGTTCGTTACCAGCAACTGCACGATGCGCTCGGGCATCGAATGGTCCACTTTCAAGCGCACCACCTCGCCGAAGCGCCGCCGCCGCACTCCCTGCTCGATGGTGGCCAGCAGGTCGTCGGCCTCATCCTCTTCGATCTCCATATCGGCGTTGCGGATGACCCGAAATGGATAGCTTGCCCGCACTGTGACTCCGGGGAACAGGGCATTGAGGTGCGCAGCGATCACCTGTTCCAGCCAGATGAAGCAGGCCTGGCGTCCGGCCGGCAGGTCGCCTGGCGTGTCGCACAGGTCGGAGGGCAACTGCACCAGGCGCGGCAGGACCTCGGGCACCTTCACGCGGGCGAACAGCTCCCCCTTCTCACGATCCTGGATCACGACCGCCAGGTTGAGGCTCAGATTCGAGATGAACGGGAAGGGCCGGCTGCTGTCGAAAGCCAGCGGCGTCAGCACGGGAAAAACGTGGCGATGGAAATAGTTGTCAACCCATTCCCGCTGGTCCGGGTTGAGTTCGCCGTACTCGTAGATAAAAATGCCGTGTGCGCGCAGGTTCGGCAGCAGATCTTCCAGCAAGAGCTTGCGTTCGTCCTCCAGCAACGGCACCAGCACCCGGCGGATCGCCATGAGTTGCTCGGTGGGCGTCAGCCCATCGGGCGACTGCTTGCGGACGCCCGCGCTGATTTGCTGCTTGATCCCGCTGACGCGGATCATGAAAAACTCGTCCAGGTTCGAAGCGAAGATCGCCAGAAACTTGACCCGCTCCAGCAGCGGGTTGCGAGGGTCCCGCGCTTCGTCAAGCACGCGCCGGTTGAACTCGATCCAGCTTAACTCACGGTTCAGGTAGGAGCGCTCCACGGGCGCCATCGTCGCAGTATCAACCTGCTGTTCGTCTATGGTCATACGGCGCTTCTCCTCGGGGCAATCTCTCGCGTTCGGGATCAACGCTCACACTGGTGGAGCTATGTCCGACTCGTTTTCCACACCCACAACGTTTGTGTTCCGCAGGGATGCCGTACAGAATGGCCTGGTCCGAGGCGTGGTGGGAGGTAAGTGCGCTGACGGCCTGCCGTCGTGATCCTGGAATATATCGGTAGGCTATGAGTAGTATAGCCAACGCCCTCGTTATCGGCAAGGGGCGCATACTGGTGCGGGGCCGATGCAACCTCTCGATCCCGCGCAGACCTCAACCCCTGGAGCCAGTACCATATTGGAACGCCTCCGCGCGCGGCGCTGGTCGCCCCGCTTCGACAGGCTCAGCGCAGGCTCTGCGGCGAAGCTGGAGAGATACCGTCCGCTGTAGTGCGGTCAACCAGGAGTGGGGGCGAATCTCTCCAACGTGCTCGGGTGGCGACTGGGGCCAGGCGGCCTCACCACTCCTGGCTCGGCAGAACTGGATGACGGAAGCATACCGCATTTCCCGCCCTCCTGGTACCAAGATACCAGGGGCCGGAGGTGAGGACATGTTGCCCATCGCCCTGTGCCCGAATTCGCTGCCATGGCCCGTTTGTATGAGTGCAATCATGTTCCGGCGCTACGAACCATCACCCTCTTGCACATGGAAGCACCCGCACGCCCCACCGCTACCATCCTGGTCGTTGAGGACGACGCCGACATCGCGCGCCTGCTCCGCACCTACCTTACCAGCCGCGGCTTCAGCGTGCAGGTGGCTACGCGCGGCCAGGAGGCTCTGGAGTTCTGTCAGGCCACGCCCCCGGACCTGGTGCTGCTCGATGTGCGGCTCCCTGACATCAGCGGCTACGAGGTTGGCATGGCTCTTCGCGCCTCGCCTGAGACCCAGAACATTCCCATCGTGGTACTCACGGCCTTCAGCGAACGCGAGCATCGCCTGACGGCCCACAACCAGGTGCGAGCCGACTATCTGCTCAACAAGCCCTTCGACATCGAAGAACTCTACCTGGTTATCCGCAACCAGATCGACCAGGAACGCCGACGCGGCCACTACCACCCCGTCACCAACCTGCCCACCGGCGAACTGGTCAATGCCCGGCTGCGCGACCTGCTGATCAGCGACGGCTGGCGGCTCGCCCTGGTGCGGATCGCTGGCTTCGAGCATTTTACCCAGCGCTACGGCGTGGTGGTGGGCGAAGACGTGCTCAAGTTCACCGCGCTGCTGCTCTGTGACGTGGTGCGCCACCAGGGCCGGAACGCGGCCTTCGTGGGCCAGATGGTCGTAGGACCCTATTTTGTCCTCGTCTCCCCGCCCACCGTGATCCCCGCCGTCATCGCCGACCTCACGCGCCGCTTCGATGCCGACATCCGCCTGCACTACGGCTATCGCGATCTGCGCGCGGGCCGCGCTCCGCAGATGCTCCTGGCCATCGCGACAATCGGCCCGGAGGACGGTCCGTTCAGCGACATCCGCGAACTTACCGAGGCAGCCGAGCGACGGCTGGTCGTCACGTCCGCGGGCGATCAGAGCGCCTCTTCCAATCCCCAGCCGCGCAACGCCTCCAACCAGTGATGGCTGGTCAGATCCATGTGGGTTGGTGTCAGGCTCACATAGCCCTAAGCCACAGCCGCCACATCGGTGCCATCATCGGCGTGATCCTCCGGTTCCGAGCCATCGATCCAGTAATACGGCCGCCCCCGGGGATCGTAGCGAACCACCAGCTCATCGCGGTACGAGCGGCGGCCCAGCCGCGCGATGCGGATGCCTTGCACCTCCTCAGGCGGGCGCGCTGGCACATTGAGGTTCAGCAACACGCCCTGGGGGAGACCCCGGTCGCGCACCTTCTGCACCAGCCGTACCAGTGCCGCCTGAGCCGCCCGGAAGTCCCAGGGAGCGTTCCTGGCCCGCAGTTGCGACACAGCGATGCCCGGAACCCCGAACATAATCCCTTCCATTGCCGCGGCCACGGTTCCCGAGTAGAGCACATCGGTGCCCAGATTGGCGCCGAGGTTGATCCCTGCCACCACCAGGTCGGGCTTGCGCGGCAACAGGCCCATAATTGCCAGCGCCACACAATCGGCCGGCGTGCCGTCGCAGAGCAGGGCAGGGCTGCCATCGAGGAGCGTGCCTTCCCACGCTCGCAGCGGGTCGAACAGTTTGCGGTAATGGCCGGCCGCGCTCCAGTTGCGGTCGGGGGCCACCACGACCACCTCGCCCACCTGGCTCAGAGCCGCGCACAGGGCTACCAACCCTTCACTTTGATAGCCGTCGTCGTTCGTGATAAGAATATACATACTGAGGTGAAAATAGGCCGTGTACGGGAGGGTTTGGGAGGGCGCAGCCCTCCCAGGAAACAAGCCGCCCGCGGGAGGGTTTGGGAGGGCGCAGCCCTCCCAGGAAACAAGCCGCCCGCGGGAGGGTTTGGGAGGGCGCACCCCTCCCAAGAATAATTATTTTCATTCCGGCGTTGTGCGGCGCAGCCGCATGGATGACTTAGGTGAACATATACGGGGAAACCGGGTTTCCCCACCTGCGGTGAGCCTGTCGAACCGCACCCCTCCCTGTGGGGGTGCCAGCCGCTCCCAACAGCGGTTGGGAAATGGGGAAATCAGGTTTCCCCACACCCTTCCCTGTGGGAAGGGTGTGGAAGGGCGCAGCCCGCCCCGACACCGCTCCTACCTGCCGGGAGGTCACTCTTTCGGGAGGTCCATATCGCTCAGGCGCACCGTCTTGCGCCCCTGGAACTTGATCGTCTTCTGCCCCTCGCTGGAGAGTTGCCCGCTCTGCTCAAGATTCTTGATCTCCTGCTGCATGGTCTGGGCCAGTTCCACTTCTCCCTGGTTCAGCAGGCGCGTCACGGCGCTCTTCAGCTTCTGGGTAGCTCCTGCCACGTCACCCTGGGCCAGATCCTGCAGCGCGCGTGTTTGCAACTTGAAGGCGCTGACCTTCTCAACCACGTTCATGACGCCAGGATGGACCTGCTGGAGTTGCTGGGCATCATCGGTAAAGGTGAGCAGCACGTCTACGCGGTTTTTTTCGCCCGTGCGGCCGAGCGCCGGCACATCGTAGCTCACCTCGGCCTGCCCGATGCGGTAAGTGCCGGCAGGACGCTGGTCCACCAGCAGTTCGACCAGCAACGTCCGGCCCGCGCCGGTTTCCAGTTCGCCGAGCGGCACGCTAACCTCGCGATCGGAGAGGGGGCGGTAGCCCAGATTGCTGATGAGGGGCAGCACCTGCCACACCGCCCGTGGCGTAATGCCCTGGACCAGTCGCAGGTTCAGGACGGCGTTCTGCACGGCGACGCTCTGGGCCCGTTGCACCGTGTTGCGGAAGTATTCGGTGATCTCGTCGGGGCGCGCGATGTAATCAGCGGTGCCGCCGGAGCGATTGGCCATCTCGATCAGCAGGTCCTCGTTCCAATCCTGGCCGACGCCGAGGGCCGTAATCGGCACACCGAGGCGTCCTGCGTCGTCGGCGCGCAGGAGGCACTCGTTTTCATGTTCGGTCTGGCCATCGGTTAACAGCACCAGGCGCCGGATGGCGCCCGAATGGTCGCGGTTGATCTCGCGCAGCGCCCGATCAACCGCAGGGGCGATCTTCGTGCCGCCAGCGTCGCGAATGCGCGCCACGCGCTCCTTGATTGCCCGCCGGTCGGTTACTGGCCCTGCGGGCACCAGGACCTCGGTGCGATGGTCGAAGATCACAATCGAGGCGATATCCTGCGCGTCCAGCAGGTCAATGGCCATGCTGACCGCCTGGCGCACCCGTTCGATCTTCTCGCCTTTCATCGAACCGGAACGGTCGAGCACGAAGCCGACGTTCACCGGCATCCGCACCTGGGCGACAACCTGCGTCGGTTGCACTTCGATCAACACATAGGCGACTTGCGCGGTCTGCGCTGGGAGGTACGGGCGCGCGAGGGTTGCCCGCAAGGTTACTTCACCGGCCATATCCGCTCCTCTCCGCGCGCGCTGCTCCGCGCTGGCGGAGTCGTGTACCAGTTGCCCTGCATTGCTGGAGATGCGCCGCGCCACCGGGCCGGCGCGTCCTCGGGTCTACAGTATAGCATGTCGCTGCCTACTCCTCAGATGGCGGCGCATGCTGGGGCGACTCGGAGATCAACACCTTATCTACCCGCAGCCCGTCCATATCGACCACCTCAAAGCGCCACCTGTCCCAGTGTACCACCTCGCCGGTACCGGGTATCTTGCCCAGCAAACTGATGACAAAGCCGGCGAGGGTGTCGAAACGGTAGGTTTCTTCATCGGGCAGTTCCTCCACATCGAGGAGCGCTTTTACTTCGTCAATCGGCAGGGCGCCCTCGACCAGAAGCGAGCCGTCCTCGCGGCGCACGACCGGTGGAGCCGTGGCTTCATCGAACTCGTCGGCAATCTCACCGACGATCTCCTCAAGCACATCTTCCAGGGTTACGACGCCTTCGATACCGCCCAGCTCACCCACCACCAGCGCCATGTGCCGGCGGCTCTTGCGGAAAGTGGCCAGGAGCGCCAGGGCGCGGCTATTCTCGGGCACGTAGAGCGGCGGTGAGACCACTTCGCGCACCTGCGCGCTCTCACCCTTGCGCCGGTAGAGCATGAGCAGGTCTCGCACGTGTACCACGCCGACGATCTGGTCGGGCGAGTCCTGGTAAACAGGGAAGCGCGAATAGCCGCTTTCCAGCACCCGGTCGAGCACCTCGCCCAGGGTCGCGTCGGCCTCGACCATCTCCACATCGCGTCGAGGGGTCATGATATGGCGCACGGCGCGGTCGCTGAACTTGAAGATGCTTTCGATGAACTCGCGCTCCTGCGGTTCGACCGTTCCCTCCTCGGTCCCCTCGCGCACCAGGGCGCGGATGTCCTCCTCGGTCACCTGGGCCTCAGGCGCGTTTCCCAGCCCGATGACCCGCAGGACCACCTGGGTTGACACCGAGAGCAGCGCCACAATCGGGCTGGTCAGGCGGGCGATCAGCATCATCGGGCGCGCCACCAGTATGGCGTACAACTCGGACTTCAGCAGCGCGACGCGTTTGGGCACCAGTTCGCCAAACACCAGGGTGAGATACGTGATCAGCAGCACGACACCGAAAAAGGCCACCTGGTCGGCATAGACCCCGATCCAGGGCCAGTCGCGGATGCGTGGAGCGATCTGCCCGGCGATGCGGGCGCCGCCGAAGGCGCCGGTCAGGATACCTATCAGGGTGATCCCGATCTGGACGGCTGAGAGGAACCGATTGGGATCATCCTGGAGTTGAAGCGCAACTACGGCGCCCCGGTTGCCATCTTCAGCCTTTTGCTCGAGCCGGCCGCGTTTCGCTCCCAGGATGGCGAGCTCCGTGCCCGCGAAGACGCCGTTGGCGAAGATCAGCGCCAGAATGATCGCGATCTCGGATACCATGGTGTGCTCAGCGCCCCACGGGTACACCGCTGCGCTGAGGATACTCCTTCCTTTAACTGTCCTGCGTGGCGCATGCCATACCCCTCCCGGCGGGGAAGGTTTGGGAGGGCGCAGCCCTCCCAGAAACAAACCCATGTTCATCCTGGCAGGGTGCGGCGCAGCCGCATAGGCGCCTGACAGGTTTTTTTACCGGATACACCAGCGAGAACAAACAACAGGTTGCCTACTGGTAGTGTACGATACGCAGGAAGCTCTCGGCCTTCAACGAGGCCCCGCCGACCAGCGCGCCGTCAATATCGGGCTGAGCCATCAGGTCATCAATGTTGTCTGGTTTGACGCTGCCGCCGTACTGGATGCGCACCGTCTGCGCAACCGCGTCGCCGTACAACTCGGCGAGGGTATGGCGAATGGCCAGATGCATCGCCTGCGCGTCGGCGGGGGTGGCGGTATCACCAGTGCCGATGGCCCAGATCGGCTCATAGGCGATCACCACATCGGCCATCTGCTCGGCGCTCACCCCCTCCAGGGCAGCCCGCACCTGCCCCGTCACGATCGGCTCGGCTTCGCCGGCATCGCGCTGCGGCTTGCTCTCGCCGACGCAGACGATCGGGCGCAAGCCGGCGGCTCGGGCAGCGTGCAGCTTACGGTTGACGTCGGCGTCGGTTTCACCGAAATACTGTCGGCGCTCGCTATGCCCGATAATGACGTAGCTGCATCCCACGTCCACCAGCATTCCCGGAGCGACCTCACCCGTATAGGCCCCTTCGCGTTCGTAGTACACATTCTGCGCCCCCAGGGCCACCCCGGTGCCCACCAGCAGCGGGCGCACCGCGTAGAGCGCGGTAAACGGCGGACACACCACCACCTCACGGTCTTTCCCGACCTGGAGCCCGCCGAGCAGCGCCTTTACCAGATCGACAGCCTCACCCACAGTCTTGTACATTTTCCAGTTTCCTGCGATGATCGGTGTCCGCATGGTTGCACCCTCCTCATTGCTTGCAAGCTACCCTTGCGGCAGGCCACTGAGCGGAACGCGCGTTTCTCAGGGAAGGCAAGCCTCCCTGACGCAGCTTCTCCGGGGAAGCGTTGAGTTGCCTGACAATTACACCCGTATCACGAAGGTCAACAGCAAACCGATCGCCACGGTCACCCCGAACACCCGCCAGTCCCACGCCAGGACCTTGGCGCCGTCGAAGGGACCGGCGGGGATCATGTTGAACAGGCCGATCCAGGCGTTGATGCTATAGCCGATCCGCAGAACCACCGAGAGGGGCAACCCCAGCACCACGATCCCGGGGGGGACGAGCCACAACGCTCCCAGAAAGAGCAACGCCAGGGCCAGGTTACTTGCGGGGCCGACCAGAGCGATCAGGCCACTCTGTCGCGGCGTGAGGTAGCCCTGGTGCCACACCGCTCCGGGCGCTGCGATAAAGACCCGCAGGAACGCCAGGGCAATTGAGATCAGCAGCCAGGGATTATTGGCTACAAAGTGCGCCGTAGCGCCGAAGTGCCGCGCAACCATCCGGTGCGCCAGCTCGTGAACCATAAAGCCTGCGCCACAGGTCACCGCCGCTGCCAGCAGCACCTGCCAGAAGGCCGGGTTGAGCACCTGCCCGCCCACCAGATAAATGGCAAACGCCAGGGATGTGCCGCCCCAGGCCTTCAACAGTTCAAGCGGCTCGTTTTTGCCTCGCAGACCAATATCATCCGCCGGCGGGGTGAAAATATCTCGCACGGGCTACTCTTTTCCCTCTACAGATGACCATCAGCGCTCATTGTAATGCATTGTAGCATATCGTGATGCGCAGGGGTGCATAGTACTGGACAGTACGTTAGGCCCCATGCGCGGGGCGCACAACGCCAGAATGAAAATATTAATTATTGGTTCTTGGGAGGGCGAAGCCCTCCCAAACCCTCCCGCGCGCGGGCTATTTTCACCTCAGCCCTGCCTCCGCTACTCCCGCCGAGACAAAGCCCGGTTGCAGGACGGCCCTGTCACCGAAGGATTACACCGCAGTTACCCTATCGAGGGTGCGGTCAAACTATACTCCCGGCGTACACAGGAGTGTAGTAACCAGGAGGCCATCGTGACCGCGCCATCGCTGCACAACGACCTGATCCATCGCGCCCGGGCCGCCGATCCCGAAGCTCTCAGCGCCATCTATGAGCACTACGGTCCGGCTATCTACCGCTACATCTATTTTCGGGTGGGTGATACCGAACTGGCCCGCGACCTGCACAGCGAGGTGTTTGTGCGAGTCCTCGAGGGCATTAAGCGCTACGAGGACCGCGGGTGGTCAATCAGCGCCTGGCTCTACCGCATCGCCTATGCGCGCACTATTGACGCGCTGCGGCGCAAGGAGCGCCACGCGCAGGTGGACCTGGAGCCGTGGAGCGTCGCTGCGGATGGACCGGACACCGAGCTGGACGAGCAGCTCAACCGGGCGGCCCTGCGACGCGCCTTCCCCCGCCTGGGCGCCAACCAGCGCCGGGTGCTCATGCTGCGCTATATCTACGGGCTGAGCCTGGACGAGACGGCGCGCCAGATGGGCCGCAGCATTGGCGCGATCAAGGCGCTGCAACACCGCGCCATCGAGAACCTGCGTCGCCTGGTGCTGGAGGATCTAGGGGAAGCCGGGTGATGCCACCTCGCGGGTCCGGGAGAGCTTTGCCCTCCCGGACCCGCCTGCGCAGCGATCGGTAACACCCCGGCCAGAACGCTGGTCGGGGTGTTGCGGTTACGAGGATAGTGTGTGAGAGGCACCGCGCCTCCGCTCATCGCGCGGAGGCGCGCATCGCGGTGGCCCTGCTCTGCAACGACCACTGGACGGCGCGACCCGTCACGCGCCACTGGCTATCGGTTCAGCGTTCCTTCAGCACGCTCACCAGGTCGTCCAGCGAGAGGGTCGAGAGGCGCCGGGGCGGGGCTTTGGGCGTGCCGCAGAGCAGCAGGCGCCGGCTGGGGTGGAGGTACCAGTCGGCGTCGCCGTCGATCCGCTGGAGCGTGAGGTACACCGGCTTGAGGTCCACGCTCGAACGGCGCCGGGCTGCAACGCCCATATAGCCGTGCTGGTCGCGGTAGGCGTAGAGCACCGCGCCGTGGCTGTAGGCCAGGCGACTCGAACCGCCATCGTCACTCTGCATGGCGATGCCCAGGCCCCAGCGCGTCTGGAACTCCCGTCGCCGCTTAAAGGCTTGTTCCAGCCGCACCTGTCGCAACTCGTGCTCATACCAGGCATCCAGGTTCGGCAGCATCGCCCGGGCCACGTGGTGCGGCCGATTAGGGAACAATGCGTTGTAGCCGGCAATCAAATCGTTAATGTTGAAAAACACCGGCTGCCGCTCCGTGAATGCCTCGGCATTATCAATGCGCGTCACCTGCTCGACCAGGCGACGCAGGGCCTCATCGTCTGGCGCGAGGGCGCGGCGCACAAGCTCGGCGGCGCTCAGTGTCGGGTCGGCGCTGTGGTGGTGATCGAAGCGACCGCCGCCTGTATCAACGTGCACGATCAGCGGATCGGCATCGGCCGCAGCATCGTTTAAGGTGCGGCCAGCCGGAACAAAGGCGAGTTCCGCATCAGCGGCGCCCCCGAAACGCACGAGAATCCAGATAGCCGCCAGGCAGTCCAGGTCGGGCGCCAGGTGGCCAACGATAATGTGTGGGGTGACCAAGGACCGTTCACTCACATTCTAGGAGCCTCTCCGAACATCCCACCCTGCGTCGTGTCGGGTCAACCGGGCGGGGAAATCGGACGGGCACGAGCACTGTGGCCGAGCATCTGTGATGGGTCGGCCCTCCGCCTGTAAGGCCGGAGCACGGGCCAGGCCGATGCTCCGACCCTACCAGGTCTAAATAATCTTTGAGACTTCAAGTATAACAGACAGACGCGGTTATAGTCAATGAAATGTCATTTTTGCTATGGTATACTGCCCCTCGGTACGGATCGTCAAGCGACCCGAACCACCAGCCCGACCGCGGTTGCCGGGTGTCCGCTTCTGATGCATCCCTTTATGCCTTCAGGTTATACCACGACGCCTACCCTGTACAGAAGATGCCAGAAGCCCATGCGGCTGCGCCGCACACTTACAAGATGAAAACAGATTGTTTTCTGGGGGGCAAAGCCCTCCCAAACCCTCCCGGTGGGGGAGGCTTTGCCACCCCGTGGGTGGAGGAATGGGGAAACCCGGTTGCCCCATATGTTCACCTTAGATTCGGATAATGACATACGGGTATCAACATTGAGCGACATCCGCGCCCGGATATTCCCCGATCCGGTAGGCGCGACAGTTCAACACTCAGGAGGTATTCGGCCCATGGCACTGATCGAACGCGCAGGACCTACCCACGCCCGCGAGGTCACGGTGGAGTGGTTGCAGAGCATCCCCTACGTCATCCAGTCACCGTATCGCCCGCCCACCATTGCCGGGGTGATCATCAAGGATCTCACGGTGCATCTCGATGGCCGGGGCGACGTGATTGAACTGTGGAGCCGGCCATGGGCAGACAGCGAGGGTCTGCTGATGCCGGCGCATGTCTACCAGAGCGCCACGGACTATGGAGTGACGAAGTGCTGGCACCTGCACAACGAACACACCGACCAGTTCACGGTTACGCGCGGCAAACTCCAGGTGACGCTGGTGGATATCCGGCCTGATTCGCCCACCTTTGGCCACGTGAATCCGATCTTTCTCGGCAGCCAGAAGCCGCGCCTGATCAAGATTCCGCCGATGATTATGCACGGTTGGAAGGCCCTCTCGCGGCCCGAGGTGATTGTTATCAACCTGCAATCCCACGTCTACGATGCCGCAGATGAGTTTAAGTTTCCCTGGGACTGTGTGCTGACCGAGGTCTGGGAGCCGCGCAACGGGTGATCGTGCGCGTTGCCTGCCCCGTCCGGGAGCATGGGTTGCTGGTAGCGCGAATACCCCTGAACGCGCGTCAATCCGGGCGCCCGGGCCAGACGCCCGGGCGCCCGGGTGACCTGTTTGAGACCAGGCGCTCAGGGATCCCCTTCCACAGCATACTCGATATGCTCGAGGCGCGCCACCCGTCCCGCGCTGTCAACTTCGACTGCGATCACGTCAATGCGCCAGGGGCGGTCGCTGCCGTTCTCACTCTCTGCCAGGTACATCTGGGCAAGCTGCACCAGGCGTCGGGCCTTACGCCTCCCCACGCTGGTCTCGGGCGCCACGGTTGCCGCGCCGCGCGCCCGGCGTGTGCGCACCTCGACAAAAATGACCTGATCGCCCCTGACGGCAACCAGGTCAATTTCACCAGTGGAACAGCGCCAGTTTCGAGCAATGAGCACGAAACCGTTGCGTTGCAGGTACGACGCCGCGGCCAGTTCGCCGAAATGGCCCAGGCTGGCCCTAGCCGAAGGCATACTTACGCCAGACATCGTGGCGTTCGATCTCGCCCAGCAGGGCAAAGGCCACGTACTGCGGCTGCCGCGGTGTGGTGAGCAGTTGCATATTTGCCTGCTCGGGGGTGCGCCCGCCTTTGCGATGGTTACACTCGCGGCAGGCGGTTACCACATTGTCCCACGTTGTTGCCCCACCCTGAGAACGCGGGACCACGTGGTCCATCGTCAACTGAGCCCGTCCAGGCTGTGCTCCGCAGTACTGGCAGGTTTCGCGGTCGCGCGCAAACACACCCCGGCGCGAACAGGGCAGTTTCATGCGACGCGGAATGCGGATATAGCGCACGAGGCGGATAACGAGGGGCACATCGAAACTGATCGACCGCGCGCGGAGTTGCTGTGTAGCGGCTTCGACCAGTTCAGCCTTTTCCTGCAGCAGCAAGACCAGAGCTCGCCGAACCGAAATCAGTTGAAGTGGCTCGTAGCTGGCGTTGAGAACAAGAACTCGTTGTCCCAAGGCACCCACCCCCTTAAGAACCATTGTACGTGTACAAGGGCTCTTCGCGCGGGGGTCAGGGTGTCCCCCGGCTAGAGCGCCAGGCCTCTGGCCTGGCTGGCAGAGGAGACCGCGCGGATGGCCCGCAACACACCACTGCCCCCAACGCCGCCGCAGCGATCGTCGAGACGAGTGGGGCAGGACCCCGCCAGCGCCTCGTAGGGGGCGTGAGTACAACTGGATTGCTGTGTTCGGTGCCGCGCGTGGATCATGCTGTGCCAGTGTCCTGGAATGCTACTCCGGTTGAGATCCGAAGCGCCCGTGTATGGTAGTGTCAATATAACAGTAACATAGATGGGCGAAGCTTGTCAATTTGTAATCTTTCACCTTAGCGTTGTCGTCGGGCAGCCTCGTTGAAAATGAGGTCATCAATCAGTCGCTCGACGGGCGCCCGGTCGTCGGTGAAGGGCGCGTAGCGCGCCTGGGCTGGGGTGAAGGGCCGCACCGGCCCGAACCGGCCTTCGTTGAGCGCCCAGTACATCACCAGTTGCAGGGCCCGGTAGCGCGGCTCACCCTCGGCCAGGGTTGCCATCGCTGCCGCGTTTTCAACGAAGGCGGCCACGCCGTCGCCCACCGGCGTGTTCACGCCCACCAGGATGGCGTTCGAGAAGCGCGTATCAATCACGTAGACCTCCGGAAAGACCGCGAGCATGGTCGAGGCCAGGGCATTGACCAGCCGGTCATCGCCGCTGGCAGGCCGGCCGGCGTTGACCACGGCCACCCCGCGCGGGTTGAGGCGCGCCTGCACTTCGCGGAAAAACTCCACCGTGGTCAGGTGAAAGGGAATGTAGGGCTGGTGGTAGGCGTCCATCCCGATCACATCGTAGCGCCGTGAGGTGCTGGCCAGCCAGGCGCGCGCGTCCTGGGCATAGGTGGTGTAGCCCGGATAGGCCGGATCCTGGTCCTCCATGTCGAAGTAGCGCCGACCCATCTCGATAATCGCCGGGTCAATTTCCACGGCGTCAATCAGCATCTCCGGGCCGTAGATGGCGAGGAACTGCTTGGGAACGCTGCCCGCCGCCGAGCCCAGCAGGGCCAGGCTCCGCACCTCGGCGGGGCGTATGCCGGGGTAGACGTAGGGCGCGACGGCGAAATAATCCCAGGGTCCGCCGTCGGTCAACAGGTCGAGCGGGTCGCCCGTCTGGCGGTACTTCAGGCGATAGACCGAGTGAATGGCCTGGCCTTCGTTCAGGATCAGCACCCGCCGTCGATCCACCGTACCCGAGGCGTAGCGGATTTCTTGCTCGGCCACCTGGATGTAGTTGTGGCTCGACTCGCGTTCCGCGATCAGCGTGCAGCCGCGACAGTCGGCGGTCTTGATGCCCGGGACGAGGGTGTAGTAGAACAGCGCCAGCCCGGCTACGCCCGCGAGCATCAGCAGGGCGCGCCAGTCACGCAGCCCGATCACGCCGAGCGCCACCAGGAAGCCGGCGAAGAGAAAGATCGTCGCGCTGGTGCCGATCAGCGGGATCAGCACCAGCACAGTTAGAAAGGTGCCAACAATCGAACCGATTGTCGAAAGAGCCGAGATTGTGCCGGCGGCTCGACCGGCCTGGGCCACGCCCTGCCGGGCCTGGTGCAACTGCAGGCGCACAGCAAATGGCCCGACCGTGGCCATGAGGATCACCGGGGCGGCAAAGAGCAAAATGACCCCGACCAGGGCGCCGACGAAGCTGCTCGCCGCGATGCCGCGCAGGGAGGATTGGGCCAGTTGCAGCAATGGTCGCGCCACCAGGGGCACGATTGCCGTGAGCAGCCCGGCCCAGGCAATCAGCCAGAAGAGGAGCCGGCGCTCGGGCCGCCGGTCGGCCAGTTGCCCGCCAAGCCAGTAGCCCACGGCGAGGTAGACCAGGGTCATACCGATCACGACCGCCCAGATCGGTTGCGAGGTGCCGAAAAACGGCGCCAGCAGGCGTGGCATGACCATTTCTACGCCCAGGGTGCCGACCCCGGCGAGAAAGACGACGCTGAGCAGGAACCTATCGGTGCGTGGAGGCGGGCTGGCCATACAGCGAAATGTTCACATCAGCCGTCCATGCGGCTGCGCCGCACAACGACGAGATGAGAATATGTGTTTTTGGGAGGGCGTAGCGGCGCGGCGCCGCCGCGCCGCTACGCCCAAACCCTCCCCTCAGGGAGGGGTATGGGAAAACCCGGTTTCCCCATTTCCCAACCGCCGTTGGGATCGGCTGGCGCCCCCACAGGCAGGGGCCTGGGGAAACCCGGTTTCCCCGTATGTTCACCTCAGTCATCCATGCGGCTGCGCCGCACAACACCAGAGTGAAAATATTTGTTCTTGGGAGGGCGAAGCCCTCTCAAACCCTCCCCGCTGGCGGGTTGTTTCCTGGGAGGGCGTAGAGACGCAGCGCCGCTGTGTCTCTACGCCCAAACCCTCCCGCGGGTGGGCTATTTTCACGTTAGCGGATTGCCCCCATAATCAACCCCTGCAGCAACTGGATCAGCAGGATGGCCACCAGCGGTGAGAGGTCGATCATGCCGATGGTGGGCAGTACGCTGCGAATGGGAGCCAGGATCGGCTCGGTAATGTCGCGGAGGACCTGGGTTACTCGCATATTGCCCAGCGGGTCGATCCACGATACCAGCACCCGGCCAAGGATGGCAAACAAGAGGACATTAAACAGCAGACTGACAAACGTTACGAGAAAGCTGGACATACGCTGGTACCTTTCTGCAAGCGCCACCTGCGGGCGCTGATCTGATGATACTGATTATGAAAAGAGAGGGAACCGGGTTGCCCCGCCTGCGATGAGCCTGTCGAACCGCACCCCTGCCCATCGGAAGGGTTTGGGGCCTTCCGCCCCTTCTCCCAGCCCCCCCCCGTTCCCCCGCTCTTTAAGGGCGAACAGAACGCCCGAGCCAGCGTGGCTTGCACCGCATTGGAACGCCCCCGCGCATGGCTCTGGTCTCCCCGCTTTGACAGGCTCAGCGCAGGCTCTCCAGCGAAGCCGGAGAGGCCCGCCCCTTCGGGCTGAGCCTCAGGGCGAAGCCTGAGCCTGCCGAAGGGAGCCGGGGGTGAGGACCAGGCAGCGCACCCAACGCCATCACGCCCGTCGGCGTGCATATGTTCTGTCCGCCCCTGAACTCCCCTGCTCCAGCAGGAGCTGTGGAGCAACGCTCAAGCTGAACCTTCCGAATCCTGAACCCTGACCGATGGATGATCCTCCAGACGCGCCTGCACGGCCGCGGCGTGGGCGAAGAGACCCTCGGCCTCGGCGATCCGGCGCGCCGCCGGTCCAATCCGCGCCAGGGCGGCCCGGTTCACGCCGATGAGCGAGATCACCTTGCGAAAGTCATCAACGTTCACTGGCGAGGCGTAGCGCGCCGTCCCCTCCGTGGGCATAATGTGCGAGGGGCCGGCGCAGTAATCGCCCAGCACCTCGAATGACTGCTCGCCGAGAAACACGCCGCCGGCGTTGCGCACCTTGCCAACGCAGGCCCAGGGGTCGGCCAGTAGCAGGCAGAGGTGCTCAGGGCCATAGGCATTGGCCAGGTCGAAGGCCGTGTCCAGATCGGGAGTGATCACAATCGCGCCGCGGCGGTTAACGGCTTCGGCAGCCGCGCGGGCATTTGCCGCCGGCAGAGCCTCAAGTTGCCGGCCCACTTCGGCCTGCACGGCCCGGGCCAGCTCCGGCGCATCGGTAAGCAGGATGGCGCTGGCCTCGATGTGCTCGGCCTGGGCGAGGAGATCGGCAGCGACGAAGCGCGGATCGGCCGCGCCGTCGGCGATGACCAGCGTCTCGGTTGGCCCCGGCAGGCTTTCAATGCCCACCGTGCCGAAGACGAGGCGTTTGGCCTGGATCACGTAGCGATTGCCTGGCCCGACGATTTTATCCACCCTGGGCACGCTCTCGGTGCCATAGGCCAGCGCGGCGATGGCCTGCGCTCCACCCACGGCAAAGACCCGGTCAACCCCGGCGATCCAGGCCGCGGCCAGCACCACCCCGGCAGGTTCTCCCGTTTCGCGCCGGGGCGGCGAACAGACAACAATCTCGTTCACCCCGGCGACTCGCGCCGGAACGGCGGCGTGGATCAGGGAGGAGGGCAGCGGCGCCGCGCCGCCCGGTACGTAGACCCCCACCCGTTGGAGCGGCACGACGAGTTGGCCACGTGCCCCTTCGACGCTGAAATCAACCCACGAGTTGCGGGTCTGCCGCTCGTGGAAGCGGCGGATCTCGGTCACAGCCAGGCTCAGGGCCTCGCGCAGGTCGCCTGGCAGGGCTTCAGCCGCTGCGCGCCAGCGCTCGCGGGGCACCTCCAGCGTCGCCGGGGCTACACCGTCGAACCGCTCGCTGCACGCCCGCAGGGCCGTATCGCCGCCGGCCCGCACCTCGGCGATGATCGCCGCCACTGCCGCCGTGGTCGCCGCATCGTCATCGAGGGGCTTGCGGCACAGTACGGTGGCGCGGGCCACCGCCAGGTCGGCGATGATCGGGATTGACATGGTCCATACCTTTCGCTCAGTCGCACAGGGCGCGTGGCCTCCATTATACCGCCTCACGCCGCCGCTGATGTCACTGATACGCAAATCGGGGAAACCGGGTTTCCCCACGCGCCTGCCTGCCGGGGTGGCCCGGCACGCCCGACAGCGGTTGAGGTTTGGGGAAACCGGGTTTCCCCACGCGCCTGCCTGCCGGGGTGGCCCGGCGCGCCCGACAGCGGTTGAGGTTTGGGGAAACCGGGTTTCCCCACGCGCCTGCCTGCCCGGGGTGGCCCGGCGCGCTCGACAGCGGTTGGGGGTTGGGGAAACCGGGTTTCCCCAGGCGCCTGCCTGCCGGGGTGGCCCGGCGCCCCCGACAGCGGGTGGGGGGTGGGGAAGCCGGGTTTCCCCAGGCGCCTGCCTGCCGGGGCGCCCGGCGCGCTCGACAGCGGTTGGGGGTTGGGGAAACCGGGTTTCCCCAGGCGCCTGCCTGCCGGGGTGGCCCGGCGCCCCCGACAGCGGGTGGGGGGTGGGGAAGCCGGGTTTCCCCGCGCGCCTGCCTGCCGGGGTGGCCCGGCGCCCCGCACCGCGAGGGTTTGGGAGGGCGCAGCCCTGCCAGAAAAAAACCTGTCGTCGTTCCCCAGGAATCGTTGGGCTTATGCTCCACAGAATCCGCGCTACAGCGCGGATTCATTCCGATCAACGCTTGACAGTCGCCATGCTATCGCGTATGATGAACCAGACAGAGTGTAAATGATAAAGTACGGGCGCGACCGGGCACATCCGGTATTCTTTGGGCCTATCCCCTCCCCAGGTCGCCAGGATTCGCTTTACGCAAGCATATGGAGTAGCTATGAGCCAGCTACGAGGACGACGGGCAGGGGCGCTGATCCTGCTGGTGGCGGCCATCCTGCTCGCCGCGCTACCGGCCGGCAACGCCCAGGCCCAGGGGAAGATCTACTTCCCGCAGACGGGGCACTTTCTCGGTGGGGCCTTTCGCTCGTTCTGGGAGCGCAATGGCAGCGTCGAGATTTTCGGCTATCCGGTTTCACCCGAGTTTGTGCAGAACCGCGATGGTCGTGTGGCCCAGTATTTCGAACGCGCTCGCTTTGAACTCGATGTGGTGAACAATCAGGCGGTGATCAGCCTGGGGTTGGTCGGGCGCGAGTTTACGGCCGCCCGTGGGCTGGGCTTCCCGCCCGTCGCGCCGGTGCGCGCCCCGGGCCTGCGCTTCTTCCCCGAAACCGGCCATACGTTGCGTGGCGAGTTCCGCAATTTCTGGGAGCGCCGGGGCGGCCTGCGTATCTTCGGCTATCCGATCTCCGAGGAGTTCGTCCAGCAGCTTGACGATGGGCGCAACTACCTGGTGCAGTACTTTGAACGCGCTCGTTTCGAGCTGGTCGGCAACCGCGTGCGGCTTGGACTGCTCGGCAGCGCCCTGGTGCCTTGCCAGTTGCGCCCCGGCTTCCCGCCCAATGCCCCGCCTCCCGGCCCCGTTCCTGAGGGTAGCTCGGAAGCCTGCTTTGTCATTCCAGGTTTTGCCGCGCGGGTGTTTCCCGACGCGAGTGCGCCCGGCACGACCCTGGGCTTCGAGGCCCGCGGCTACGCCGGAGGCGAGGAAGTGGCGATGTGGATCAACCTGGCCGCTGGCGGGGTGCGCGCTATTCCCTACCGCGCCATCGCCGATGCTGATGGGGTGGTTCTGGTCGGGTTCCGGACCCTGACCAGCGATCCGCCCGGTAACTACAGTATTGTCGGCCAGGGTCTCCGCAGTGGCCGGGTAACCGTGGCCGGCTTCCGTCTCGTCCGCTAACGATGTTCTGCGTTGCTTACCTGTTCCTCACGGGGTAATCTCTTTCTGGTCTCCCCGCTTCGACAGGCTCAGCGCAGGCTCTCCAGCGAAGCTGGAGAGGGCCGGGGGTGAGGACCAACCAGCGCAACGGGGTAATCCCTTTCTGGTCTCCCCGCTTCGACAGGCTCAGCGCAGGCTCTCCAGCGAAGCTGGAGAGGGGCAGGGGGTGAGGACCAACCAGCCGCATCCCGAGGCCATCACGCCCGTCGGCGTCCATACGTTCTGTCCGCCCCTAAAGGGTAACTCCCGGGAGCGCGACTGTCGCGCCCGCATCCGTAGTTTGTGCAGGCAGCTTGCCCGCACGAACACGAGAAGGGCCAAACAACAGGCGCCACGTTGCCTCCTGGCGCTCTACGGGCGCGCTTCGAGCACCAGGGGGACGTCGGTCGGCGCCTGTTCGCCATCGCGGAGCACACTCAGGGTGATCGTGTCGCCAACGCGGTAATCCAGGTCCAGCAATCCGATCAACTGATCGCCATCGGCTACCGGGCGACCGTTGAGGCCCAGCACAATGTCCCCGCCGACGCGCAGGGGCACGCCGTTAAGCGTCACATCACGTGAGCCGCCCCGCAGCCCTGCCCGCGCGGCAGGGCTATTTGATTGCACATCGGTGATCAGCACGCCCCGCTCGACCGGAAGCCCCAGCCGCTCAGCGCTCAGCGCGTCGAGCGAAAACATGCGAATGCCCATCCAGGGGTGCGCGTAGCGCCCCTCGCTGATCAGCGCCGGAACCACCTTGACCAGCGTGCTTGCGGGCACAGCGTACCCGACCCCTTCAAACGAGCCGCCGCCCTGACTCACGGCGATGGCCGTGTTGACGCCGATGACCTCGCCTCGGGTGTTCAGCAGCGGACCTCCCGAGTTGCCGGGGTTAATTGCCGCATCAGTCTGAATGATATTGGGGATACTGAAGCTGCCGAACGTCCGGGTGGGGCCGCGCAGGGTGCGACCGAGGCCGCTGACGACGCCGACGGTGAGGGTATTCTGCTCGCCGAAGGGGCTGCCGATCGCCACGGCTGTCTGTCCCACTTCCACCTCACGCGAGTCGCCGATGGGTAGCGGCGCAACGCCGGCAGGGATCGCGCGCACCTTGAGCACGGCGAGGTCACTGTCAGGGTCACTGCCCACCAGATCCGCCAGCGCCGTAGTGCCGTCGTACCAGCGCACCTGGAAGCGCTCGGCGCCACTGATCACATGGTGATTGGTTACGATGTGTCCCTGGTCATCGTAGAGAAAGCCCGATCCCTGCCCGCGCGACCGCTCGGGCAGCCCCGGCACGACCGGATGGTTCTCGGGTAGGGGCGTGCCAAACACGTCAATACTCACCACGGCGGGGTTGGCGCGCCGGTACAACTCGACCAGCAGGCGCTCCTGGTCGGCCAGGGCCGCGCTGACCGCTGGCTCCAGGGTTGGCTGAGGCGGGATAGTGGGCAGGGGCGCACTGGTCGGGCGCGGAGCAGCGACGACGGTGGCCGGGGCGGCCGCCTCAGACATGGCCGCAGAAGGAGACGGGGCGAGTTGCGCCGTCGGCTCGGCTTGCTGTCTGAAGGGCAGCGGGGGCAAGCTACAGGCCGCAAGCGCCAGCCCCAGGAGCAGTGGTACGAGGAACTTTGGCATAGCAACAACTGTTCTGGCGGTTCGAAGCTTACCCATCACACCCGCTCCGGCCCTGCCGGTTGCCGGGGTGCCGCGCACAGACTACAAACCGCGATACTGCGCGCACAGTTCACAGAAGTATGATACCGCAACGCTCAGCGAAGCGCGCCGTATCCTGGTTTAGAGTTTCGTGAGATTGGGACCGGGCCGGCCGCGATCAGGGGCAGGTGCGCCCGGGAGGGCGAGGCTCTCCCCGCAGGAAATTACCATATACCCCACCCGGCTGGGAGGGATCGGGCTTTCAGGTGTAAGGTTTCTGGCCGAAGGCGTCCTGATGCGCTGCTGGTCCTCACCCCCCGGCCCCCCTCCAGCTTCGCTGAGGTGAAAATACGGGGAAACCGGGTTTCCCCATCTTCCTGCCTGTGGGGCACCAGCCGCTCCCAACAGCGGTTGGGAAATGGGGAAACCAGGTTTCCCCATTTCCCTGCCCGTGGGGGCGCCAGCCGCTCCCAGCAGCGGTTGGGACATGGGGAAAGCGGGTTTCCCCATATCCCTGCCCGTGGGGGCGCCAGCCGCTCCCAGCAGCGGTTGGGAGATGGGGCAACCGGGTTTCCCCACCTGCGGTGAGCCTGTCGAACCGCCCCCCTGCCCGTGGGGGCGCCAGCCGCTCCCAGCAGCAGTCGGGAGATGGGGCAACCGGGTTTCCCCATATCCCTGCCCGTGGGGGTGCCAGCCGCTCCCAGCAGCGGTTGGGACATGGGGAAAGCGGGTTTCCCCATATCCCTGCTTGTGGGGGCGACAAGCCCTCCATAATTACTATGTCATTCTAGCGCGGCAGCGCAACCTGGCGCCCGGTGGCGGGCCAGAGACCCGGCCAGATCGAGCAGAAGAACAACCCGGCGAAGAAGCCTGCCTGTGCGCCGTTGAGCAGGAGCAGCCAGAGGGGAGCGTACCAGGCCCCCTGGTAGTGGCCGACAATCTCCAGCGGCCAGAGCAGGAACGGCGCGGCGCAGAGGGTCAGCCGCGCCCACCAGGGCAGGGCGCGGAAGTGGGCCAGCAGCCAGGGTGCGCCAGGCAAGCGCCCGGCCCGTCGCCCGTCCACCAGCAAGCGCGCCGCCCAGAGACCAATGGTGGCGCCCCAGCAGCGCGCGCACACGGCCATGGGGAACCCGAAGAGCAGGTAGGCGCGTTCTGGCGTAGGGCAGACGAAGGTGGCGAGCACATCGCGGGCAAACAGACCACTCTCTGCCACCAGGGGCAGCCCTGAGGCGCGGAAGAGCGGCGACACGAGCGGCCCCAGAAACAGGACCCAGAGCAGGGCATCGAAGGCCCGGGCGGGCCAGTGGCGGGGCGCCGGCGGAAGATGCTGGAGAACGCTGGTGGTCATACGGCTTTCTCGCGGTTTCGATACATGCACGACACGGGGCGACATAGAGCATGGTTGCGCCCCTTACCCAAGGCAGCACACGTCCCACCAGATACGGGGCAGGCGGACCACCTTCTCACGCAGTTTCAGGTGTGCCCGGCGGGTGTAGGCATCGTAGTCATTGGCTTCGAGCTTGTCAAGGATGCCGCAGTAAATCCGCGCAGCAGCGCCGATCGCCAGACGGCTCTGTGGCGGGAGCAGGGCAATCCCGGGCCAGCTCTCGGCGTAGAGACGTCGAGTGCGTTCGACCTCGAAGCGCATCAGCGCGCGAAAACGCTCATCGTACACCTCGGCCAGAATATCCTCGGCGGTCAGGTCGAAGCGGGCCAGGTCCTCGTGGGGCAGATAGACGCGCCCGCGGCGAGCATCTTCGCCCACATCGCGCAGAATATTGGTGAGTTGCAGCGCCACGCCCAGCTTGATCGCATAAGGTTCGGCCCCAGGCACGTAGCCCGTGATCCCCATCACCAGCAGGCCCACGACCGAGGCGACGCGGTAGCAGTAGAGCCAGAGATCGGCGAAGTGCTCGTAGCGCGAGATGGTCAGATCCATGGCCACACCGGCGAGCAATTCGTCAACCAGGGCCGCCGAGAGGTTGTAGCGGGTGCGCGTGTCGTACCAGGCCAGCAGCACCGGGTCGTAGGGCGCGGGGCGCGGGGCGCGCACCTGTTGCACCCAGGTAGCCAGGGCGCGGGCAGGATCGTCAACAGCCATATCAACCGTGTCGTCGGTGGCGCGGCAGAAGGCATATAGAGCGCGCACGGCCCGGCGCACGTCCGGGGCAAGGAACTGTGAGCTGAAGTAGAAGCTCTTCGAGTGGCGGCGAATGATGCGCTCGCACTCGGCGTAGGCCTCGGCAAGCGAGTGGGGCGGGCGCGGCGGGTGCTCGTCGCTGCTCACGTGTGGCGAAGATTCGGTCAGGTGAAAGAGCAACGCCAGTTGCTCTTCGGCCGGCAGCGGCTGGGAGATTAGCTTTCCGGAAGCGCCAACCGCCAGTGAGGAACCAGGATTCAGCGACACACGGCTCTCCTTCGTCTCAGCCCCGGGGCAGCGACCAGGGTTCGGTATGCCAGCGTGCCAGGCAGGGGACGGTGACTCTCGCGTAGCGCAGGCTGCTGGCGCTGGAGTCACTATGCCGTCGAACGTCGGTCCGTGTCGTTGTGAAAGAAATCTCTACTCTTTCATAATACGTGAATTGGGGGATTGAGGCAACTTTGTACTGTGCAAGCCCCGTGCAACAGTGTTCTGGCGTTCCAAAGCCAGGAACAGGCATCGATCCCCGGTACGCAGGGGTCTTTCAGGGCCATAGAAGTTCCTCGATGCACAAAGAATCTGTGCTGCGGATGGGGATAAGGGGGGACGTGAAGCCTGGGGGTTGCGCCCCAAAAACTCTACTACACCTGAGAGGATGGGCAGCAGGCGTTAGGATGTCACAATCAGGGCGTTCCTTCCCACACCCCACTGCCGGAGGCGGAAGTCGGAACGGCCCCGGGTCGTGTGGGGGCTATTCGGCGTGAGACGCGACGGGCGGTTCACGTTGTTCACAGCCCCGGGTGGTGCGAGGGCTGTTCAGACGTACGTGTTCACATGTGGGGTAAGGCGTCGGGTGCGCGGGCGTCCCGCCCGCAATGGCCTGGATGGGGGCAAGATGCCCGCGCACCCGGGAGAAGTATGAACATGTACGTTCAGACAAGCTCTGACATCTACCGGCCGACACTGAGGATTTCGGCGACATTGTCCACGGCTTCGAGCGCATCGCGGCCGAGGAAGGTGCCGGGCATTTTCTGCGTCAGCACCGGGTTGAGGTTGAATGCCCGGCCACCGTAGCCAAAGTGGGGGGTTGGCGGCGGGAGGGCGAGGATGGCACGGCCGGTTTCCAGGAGTTGCGTTGCCGTCTCTGTCGTGGAGGCCGACATTGCCACCAGGTCGGGCTGTAGCTTGCGCACGGTTTCGAGCAGGTCGCGCAGGGGCACCTCAGGGCCGAGATAGATCACCTGCCAGCCATGGCGCACCAGGAAGACCGCGAGCATGAGCGCCCCGAGGTCGTGCTGCTCGCTGGGAGCGCAGGCCACCAGCACCAGGCCGCGCCCATCGGTAATGTTGTAGGTGTTAAATAGCCCCGAGAGCTTGCGCCGAATGAACTGGGTCGCGAAATGTTCAGCCGTCACGGTAATTTTGCCGGCGTGCCACTGTTCGCCGATCTCCACCATTGCCGGCTGCACCAGTTTCAGAAAAACATCTTCCAGCGGATAGAGGGCAAAGGCTTCACCCAGGATCTGTTCGGCGCGGGTCGAGTCGTAGTCGGTAAGGGCGGCGACCAGCCGGCTGTTCAGGCGCTCCCAGGTGTGGGGCTCGGTATCAACCGCAGTGTTGAGCCATGAGAGATTCGACTCGTTGCCATCGTTCATCAAAGCGATGGCCTGGCTGATCGTCAGACCCTCGGCGGTGCGGTCACGCAGCCAGCGGATGGTGGCAATGTCGCGCTCGGAGTACAGGCGGTGCCCACCGTCGGTGCGCTGGGGCCGCGGAATCCCGTAGCGTCGCTCCCAGGCCCGAAACGTATCCGCGGGAACGCCGGTCTCCTGCGCTACGGCCTTGGTGTTGTAGCGCGGCTTGTCCGAGAACTGGAACAGGAAATGTTGTTGTGCCATAGCCGACAGCCTTTCACGTGGCACATTGCCTCGTGAATAGAGGCACATATTGTAGCACGCACCTGCACGAAGTGGCGCGTGGAGGAACACTGATCCTGCAATTACATTGTATCACGCTGCACAAAACCCGTCAATGAAATGCACAGTAAAGGTTGGCATTCCTTATCCCCGGGTTGTCGTCGGCGCGGACGCGACAACGTACGTGTTCACCTGTGGGGTAAGGCGTCGGGTGCGCGGGCGTCCCGCCCGCAATGGCCTGGAGGCGGGCAAGCTGCCCGCGCACCCGGGAGAGGTGTGAACACGGACGCGACAACCAGGACTTGCGACATCGGCAAGATCGGCTATAGTACAGGGTATGCGCGCGCTCATCACCGGCATTAATGGCTTCGTCGGCGGGCATCTGGCCGATTACCTGCTCAGCGAGGGACGCTACGAGGTGTGGGGCCTGGCCCGCGCCCCGCAGCGCGTATCCGCGGAACTGGCGGGGCGCATCGGGCTGGTCTGCGCCGACCTCAACGACGCGCAGGCGACCGCGCAGGCCCTCCTGGCCGTCCGGCCCGACCTGGTCTTCCATCTTGCCGGGCAGCCTTTCGTTCCCGAGTCCTTTCGCGACCCCGCCAGCACCCTCAGCACCAACATCCTGGGGACATTGCACCTGTTCTTGCCCATTATCGAGCGCCGTCTGCCGACCCGGCTGCTGGTGGTGGGCACCAACGAGGAGTACGGCGCGATCACGCCTGAGGATCTGCCAATCAATGAAGACACGCCGCTACGGCCCGCCAATCCCTACGGGGTGAGCAAGGCGGCCCAGAGCCTGCTGGCGCAGCAGTACGCCTTGAGCCACGGCCTCGACGTTGTCCGTGTGCGTCCATTTACCCACATCGGCCCCCGCCAGAATGAGCGCTTTGTCACGGCGGCCTTTGCCCGGCAGATCGCCCGGATCGAGGTGGGCCTGCAACCTCCGGTGATCCAGGCCGGCAATCTCAGCGCCCAGCGTGATTTCACCGATGTCCGCGATATGGTGCGGGCCTATGCCCTCGCCGCCGAGCGCGGCGAACGGGGCGCCGTCTACAATATTGGCACCGGGCGCGCCGTGATGGTCCGCGATGTGCTCGATATGCTGTTGCAGGCCAGCACCGCCAGTATTGCGGTGCAGGTGAACCCGGAATTGATGCGCCCGATTGATACTCCCGTTGTGGTGTGCGATCCGCGGCGCATCTACGCGCGCACCGGTTGGGAGCCGCGCATTCCGCTGCGGCAAACGTTACACGATATTCTGGCGTACTGGCGTGAAACCGTACAGCGTGATCTGGCTCAACCCGAGATGTAACAATACTGTCATCGCCGGCCTGACCCCCGTTCAACTCCCCGCAGGGCGCGCGGCGTACAATCGGGCCGGTTGTGGCGCACATCGTCACGATGCATGCGCGGTTCATGCTATCGAGGTGCCTTCGTCATGAAAGCTGTGATCCTGGTTGGAGGTCTCGGAACACGTTTGCGTCCGCTGACCTGTAATACGCCCAAACCGATGATCCCCCTGGTCAACCAACCCTTTATTGAATGGATGCTGCTGCGGCTCCGCGACCAGGGTATCACCGAGGTCATTCTGGCAGTGCAGTACCTTGCCCATCGCTTTCGTGAAAGCCTGGGCGATGGCTCGCAGATGGAGCTGAAGATCCATATCGTTGAAGAGACCGAACCTCTCGGTACCGCCGGCGCCGTGAAGAACGTCGAACATCTCCTCGATGGCCCGACCTTCGTCTTCAACGGCGATGTTATGACCGATCTCGACCTCCGGGCCATGCTGGCCTTCCACCGCGAGAAGCAGAGCAAGGTGACCATCTCGCTCACGCCGGTGGAGGACCCGACCCAGTTCGGTCTTGTCGAGATGGATCGCCAGAACCGCGTGCAGCGCTTCCTGGAAAAGCCCGGCCCCGAGGATATTACCACCGACCTGATTAACGCCGGCACCTACATCATTGAACCGGAGGTGTTTCGCTACGTCCCGCCGAAACAGTTCTATATGTTCGAGCGAGGCCTCTTCCCGGTGATGCTGCAAACCGGCGACCCGATGTTTGGCTTTCCCTCCCGCGCCTACTGGACCGACATTGGTAAGCCCCAGACGTACATTGATGTTCACCACGATATTCTGATCGGCAAAGTGGCCTATAACTTCCGTGGCCGGCAGATTGCCGATCGGATCTGGCTGGAAGGCGACGCAGAGATCCATCCCAGCGCCCAGATCGTTGGTCCGGTGGTGATCGGGCCGGGAACGGTGATCAAACGCGGCGCGCGGGTGATTGGTCCGACTGTGATCGGCGCGCGCTGTGTGATCGGCCCGGAGTGCAACATCGAAGGCGCCGTGCTGTGGGACGACAACGTGCTCGATGAGGGCGTGGTGCTGCGAAACTGTGTGCTCGGCAGGAAGAACGTGATCGGCGAACGCTCCCACATCACCGATGGGGCGATTGTGAGCGACGAGTGTAGCCTGGGAGCCGAGAACCGCCTGGAGCGCGGCATCCGCATCTGGCCCAACACGGAGCTGGGCGACCGCGCAATTTCGTTCTGAGGGGAACATAGCCCGCCCGCGGGAGGGTGCAGCCCTTCAAAGGGTTTCACCTGTTCTGGAATGGGCTTCCTG
>CAKZKA010000231.1 GCA_937120965.1 uncultured Chloroflexota bacterium | reverse complement strand
CAGAATGAAAATATTATTGTTCTTGGGAGGGCGAAGCCCTCCCAAACCCTCCCGCGGGCGGGCTATTTTCACCTCAGGGCGCCTTGCGCCGCAGCTCCGGGGTGGCCTGCCAGTCCAGGACGGGGAGACCATCGCGCAGGTGCCGGGCGATGATGGCGGCGGCACGCTCAGGGGTCACACCGACGTAGCGATAATTGCCGGGCTGAACCAGCAGGTTCGGACCGTGGTCGCAGTGGTCCTGGCACCCACTCAGGTGAAGCTCAACAGCGCCGAGCAGGCCGGCTTCCCACAAGGCGTGTTCGAGGGTCGCGTGCGTGCCGGGGCCGCGCGCCGCGCAGTGGAGACCGGCGCAGAGGTAGAGGCGGTAAGGCATGGCGGTTTGTCCGGTGAGATGGGGAAGCGAGAACCACACTGGTATAGTAGCACCGCGCCAGGCAGGATTCAATGGTTCAGGTGATGGTACTGGTTCGCAATAGTGGGGAAACCCGGGTTCCCCATACTCTGACCAGATGAAGACAGGTTTTTTCCTGAGAGGGCGCAGCCTTCCCAAAACCTCCCCTCAGGGAGGAGGTTGGGGAAACCCGGTTTCCCCATTTCCCAACCGCTGTTGGGAGCGGCTGGCACCCCCCACAGGCAGGGGTGCGGTTCGACAGGCTCACCGCAGGTGGAGAAACCCGGTTTCCCCATATTTTCACATCGGGGCAGGGTAGGGGTCTGAAATTCACGCTGCACCTCTGGATGGGGAAGGCTCACCCCTGCGTTGCACCTCACCCTCGGCGGCGACGTAGAGTTGCACCACGACCAGATGGGCATAAACGAGGGCTGCCAGGGTGAGCCAGACTCCGAGGGCGAACACGGCGACCTGGCCGGGAAAGCGCAGGGAGGCCAGGCTCCAGGTAACACTGGCGCTGATCGTGGCCGGCAGGTAGGCTGGCAGGGAGGCCAGGCGCGCCCGCAGGAAGAGGCTCCGCTGGGGAGGCGCCAGGGCGTAGCGCAGGGTAGCGAGGTCCAGAGCCTCTTCGATGCGTCCGTCGTGGGCGAAGCGCAGGCGGCCCACGGGCGCGATGCCGGCGACGAACATCAGCAACACGATGAGACCGGTTGCTAGCCCGACGGCGCTCAGCGCCCAGGGCAACACCCGGGCGGCCGGTGGGCCGGCGAGGAGGAGCGTAAGGCTTATCGCGACGACAAGCGCCCCGCCGACGAGCAAGGGGAGAACGAAGAAGGCAAAGTCAATCAGCAGGGCGAAGAGACCGGTAAGGGAGCGCAGGAAGGGATCACCCCAGGGCGGCAGGGGCGCGGGGTAGCCACGCCGGCTGTTGTCGAGGCTCTCCATAACGAAGCCGGCGGCCAGGGGCAAGCCCAGGCCGGTAGCAGCGGCAGCCCCATAACCGAGACACTTGAGCCACCACCGCGGGTCGCGATGCACCGTCGCCAGGGCCGCGCGGAGGCGAATACCGGACGCCGCGGGCGCCTGCTTCAAGCCGCATCTCCCATCAAATAGCGTCGGGCAAGGTCGAGGGCAAGGGTTGCCACGAACTCCCAACCCTCGGGCTGGCGGAGGTCGTAGCGGCGGGTGACCTCGCGGTCGCCCTCCGGGGTGACAAGAGCGACACAGACGGGCGTAAGGCCGCTCGGATCGGGAGTGGCGGCAGCCTGCGCCCCGAGGGCCAGCGGGCTGCCCCAGCGCGCGGCGGCGTCACGGGCGCCGGCGAGGGCCAGAGCAGACGCGGCGCGCTCGTCGGCAGGTTGATCGAGCGGATGGACAATCAGGCCGCGCAGGCAGTCCAGAGCGCCGGGAACACGGGCCAGGGCGCGGTAGATTGGCGCGGCTGCGGCGCCCTCGAACAGCGAGAGGGTGAGATTGCGCTCGCGCAAGAGGCGAACCACCGTCTCGGCCAGGGGCGCATCACCGGTGAGGTTGGGGCCGAGGCGCTCACGAATGGTCGCCTCAGCCCGAGCGACGAGCGCCTCGGCTTCGGCGCGGCTGGCGGCGCGGGCGCCGATGCGCAGCTCGTAGCGCGCCTGCTTGGCGGAAATGCCCAGGGTAGGGTTAGCCTGCTGCATCAGGTCGGCCAGCAGTTCGCCGATGACACTTTCGCCAAGACCGGTGGCGTGGAGCGTCTTGACGAGGATCACGTCGGTGACGCCCCGCTCCTCGCGCAGGTAGGGCAGAACAGCGTTTTCAAACAGGTAGCGCAGTTCGTAGGGCACGCCGGGCAGCACGACCACCGTCCCGCGGGGATCTTCGACAAGAAAGGCAGGCGCGGTGCCGCGGGGGTTAGGAATGGCACGAGCGCCAGCGGGCACATAGGCCTGGCGACGATTACTCTCGCTCATAGTGCGGCCCATGGCACTGAAGCGGGCCTGGATCTGGTCGAGCAGCTCCTGGCGGAACTCGAGGGGGCGCCCGAGGGCCAGGGCGACACCCTCGCGGGTGACATCATCGGGTGTCGGGCCCAGGCCGCCGGAGCAGATCACCAGGTCGGCGCGTTCGAGAGCCTCGCGAACGCACTGGGCGATACGCTCAGCATTATCGCCAACCACGGTCTTTCGGTAGAGATTGACACCGGCGGCGGCCAGTTCACGTGCCAGGTAGGCGCTATTGGTATCGATCGTGGCGCCGAGGAGCAGCTCGGAGCCAATGGCAATGATCTCGGCGTCCATCAGAGTTCTTCTTACGACTATTGGTTTGTCAACCAGGTTGTGATGGATAGTTTTTTGCGGGGAGGGCGAAGCCCTCCCACGCCCCCTCCCGCCACGTTCATCTCTCCCGGTGGGAGGGGTGCGGTTCGACAGGCTCACCGCAGGTGGGAAGCCCCGGTTTTCCCGTACCACGGGCTAAAACAGCGGCTCTTCAGGCTCAGGGGGAGGTTGCAGCGCCTCGGACACCCGGCGGCGATAACGCTCCCAGAGTTCTTCCTCGCGGCTCTGAGCGGCCAGACGACCCGCGTCGAGCGCCTGTTTAAAGCGTCTGGCGAGCGTCGCGCGGCCAGTCTCGGCCCTGGCGGTAAGACCGAGGCGCGTCTCTTCGCCAGCGCGCTGGTTGGCGAAGTAGACTGTCAGGGCGCCAGCGCTGGCGCCGAGCAACATGCCAAAGACGAAGCGCCCGGTGGCCGTCTTACGGCGACGAAAGGTCTCCTGCTTCAGAGCCTGAATAATTTCGAGAACGGCCTGACGTTCCGCAGCCAGGGCCTCCAGGGTGCTCTGGCGCTCAGCGCGGATCGCCTCACTGAAACGACGGGCGGTGTCGGCGAGCGTGTCAGACTCCAGTGCCATACCTGACGCTCCTCAGTGGTCCGTAAGACTAAGGTTTCATAGCGGGCCTGTCAAGGTTACAGGTGCTCCCCAGCTCCTCACAACCGGCTTGTGGAGCTGTAGAGCCGAAGGCCAGATTATCAGGCGGGGTTGATGCAGACCTGAAGCCCGTCGGCGCATCCGGCACATTCTTGCACGGGAGCGCCAGGGAAGGCGCAACGCTTGCAGAAACCCCTTCTCCGACGAGGCATAGCGTAGAGGGGCTTTGCCCTACCCCGCGCTCTTTCCACCACGAAGCAATGTGCGTGTTCACATTTGGGGTAAGGCGTCACCCCGGGAGCGCGGGCGTCCCGCCCGCAAGGGCCTGGATGCGGGCAAAATGCCCGCGCTCCCAGGAGAAGTGTGAACACTTACGAAGCAATTCTCACCCCGCTCGTGTACGGACCTCCTCCAGCGCGCGTTCAACAAATGCTGCCAGGGGCATGGCGCCGAGATCCTCGCCTGCGCGCGTTCGCACGGCCACAGCGCCGGTCTCCTGCTCCCTGGCGCCGATTATAAGCATATACGGTACCTTCTGCAACTGAGCGCGACGGATCTTGCCCTGCATGCGGTCCCGGCTATCATCGAGTTCGACCCGCAGGCCCGCATCGGTCAGGTGCTGGCGCACCTGGCAGGCGTACTCCATCTGTTTATCGGTAATGGGAATGATCGTCGCCTGCACCGGCGCGATCCACAGGGGGAACGCCCCGGCGAAGTGTTCGATCAGCACACCCAGAAAGCGCTCCATGCTCCCCATGAGCGCGCGATGGACCATATAGGGGCGATGGGGTTGGCCGTCCTCGCCGATGTACTCCAGATCAAAGCGTTCAGGCAGGTTAAAGTCGAACTGGATGGTGCTCAACTGCCACTCGCGGCCCAGGGCATCGTTCACCTTCAAATCAATCTTCGGGCCATAGAACGCCCCGCCACCCTCATCGCGCTTGTAAGGAAGGGCATGAGCTTCTATCGCCCGCTCAAGGGCGGCGGTGGCCCGATCCCAATCCTCTGCTCGTCCGACGTACTTCTCGGGGCGCGTCGAGAGGTAAGCGGTGAACTCGCTCAACCCGAAGGAGCGCAGCACGTAGAGTGAAAAATCCAGAGCGTGGCCAATCTCCTCCTCGACCTGGTCGGGCCGGCAGAAGATGTGCGCATCGTCCTGGGTAAAACCGCGCACGCGGGTCAGGCCGTGGAGCACGCCACTCTTCTCGAAGCGGTAGACCGTGCCATACTCAGCGTAGCGCCGCGGCAGATCGCGATACGAGCGCAGATGAGATCGGTAGATCTGGATATGGAACGGACAATTCATTGGCTTGACGTAGTACGTATCGCCTTCAATATCCATCGGGGCATACATGTTCTCTTTGTAAAAATCCAGGTGGCCGGAGGTCTCCCACAGGTGCGCGCGGCCCACGTGGGGCGAGAAGACCCACTCGTAGCCGGCATTGAGGTGGGCCTGGCGAGAGAAATCTTCGGCAATCACCCGGATCATGGCCCCTTTCGGATGCCAGAGGATCAACCCCGGTCCCACTTCATCGGAGACGCTGAAGAGGTCGAGTTCCTTACCCAGGCGGCGATGGTCGCGCTTTCTGGCTTCTTCAAGGCGCCAGAGGTACTGTTCAAGTTCGGCGCGATTGTTCCAGGCGGTGCCGTAGATGCGCTGGAGCTGGGGGTTCTTCTCATTACCGCGCCAGTAGGCGCCGGCGATACTCATCAGCTTGAAGGCCTCGGGGTCAATCTGGCCGGTATGCTCCAGATGGGGACCACGGCACAGGTCCTCAAAGGTGTCCTGGCGATAGGTCGAGATGACTGTGCCGCCGGCAGGGGCGCCGTTGCCCTCCTGGCGCTCGCCGTACTCATCGGCGCCCTGGATGAGGCCCTCGATCAGCTCAAGCTTGTACGGCTGATCCCTGAACAACTCGCGCGCCTCTTCCGCACTGACGACACGGTAGACGAACGGATGGTTCCCGCTGATAATGCGGCGCATGCGGGCTTCGATTTCGGCCAGATCCTCGGGCGTGAGGGGCCGCGGCAGGTCGAAGTCGTAATAGAAACCGTTCTCGACCGGTGGTCCGATGGCGATTTTACCTTCGGGGAACAGCTCAAGAACGGCCTGAGCCATGACGTGGGCCAGGGAGTGGCGCAGGCGATAGTAGGGATCGTCGTTGGGATTAACGGGCATCGGCAGACTCCTTACATGCTCAGGGGGCGCCAGGAGGCGCGGCGCGCCCGGCCCACAGGCGGGGCGTCAACTGGTAACCAGGATCAGGCGGCCCTCTTCGATACGCAGCTCGTCGATGCGGCGACCCTGGGCGGTCAGTTCCGCATTGAGCCGTTCGGCGAGCAGACGCGCCAGTTCATCGGCGGAGAGCACATAGGCCAGCGGCGCTGCGAGGCGCGCGCTGGTAACCACCAGCCGGCCCTCCTCGGCGGTGAGGGTCACAATGGCATCGCTGCTGACCCCATAGGCGCTGATCGTGGCGATAGCACGGCCATCGCTGAAGCTGAGGCGCGCCGTTTTGAGGGGCGCAATCGCGTCCGGGCGAGCGGCAAGAAAATCATTGGCGCGTTCCTCGGTGAGGACCAGTTCGCCCGGGGGCAGGGCGGCGATGGCGGTAGGCAGGAGGCCATCCGCGCGCCCGGCCCCGCCAATGGTCACCGCCGTTGCCACGGGGACGGGCGCGATCTGGTCGGCCACGGCGCGACTCAGCATCGGGCGCAGCCCGAACGTGTACACCAGCAAGAGCAGCGCGGCAATAAAGAGGATTGCCGCACAGCCGCGGAGACATCCGCGCCGGGCGCCGGTGTCACGAGCGATTGGTGAAGGACGATGCCATGGGCGCATGCGGGTACTTCCTCAGGCGCTCTCCAATCTGCAATAGTATGCCAACAAAAAACCCTTCTTCCCAATGGGACGAAGGGTTGCCTCGTGGTTCCACCCATCTTCGATGCCTCCCGCTATAGCGAGAGGCACCCTCGTGGGGCGCTGTAACGGGCGCCGCCCGGACCCCCATACTGGCCGTTCGGCGTTGAGGGGGCCGCTCCGAGGTGGTTTTCACCAGGCCGTGCAGAGGCGCGCTTCCAGTCGCCGACGCGCCCTCCCTGGCTGCAGTCGCCGGGCTACTCGTCCTCATCAATGCGTTCTATAGCATACTTGTGACGTGCCGCTTGAATGATACTACCGCGCGGATCGAACGTCAAGGCGCACGTGCCAGTGTGCCAGTTCACATTTTGGGTAAGGCGTCACCCCGGGTGCGCGGGCGTCCAGCCCGCAATGGTCTGGATGCGGGCAAGCTGCCCGCGCTCCCGGGAGAAGGGTGAACACATACAGGCGCAACGACAAGCGGCGTGGTTTCAATCATCAGGGGTGTTGCGATTCCGGGCGCCATGCGCGGGGCGCACAGCGCCCGAATGAACATACTCGTGCCTGGGAGGGCGCAGCCCGCCCAAACCCTTCCGGTGGGGAGGGTTTGCCACTCCCGTGGGCAAAGGTGGTGAACAGCTACGTGGGGCGAAGGCTCTCCCTCCGTATCGATCTTCATGGTCTTCGTGCTTGCATGGACGATTATCAGGTGTGGCTCAGCCAGCTTTGTGGAGAAATTAACAAACATCTAATAGTGAATTAATCAGGCTCTAACCTGCCTGGCCTATACTGCAAACGGCTTACGCGGGACGCACGATTTGCGGTGGTCGTGGTCACCAAGGGTAGCCAATCCTCCACTAACTCACACCGCCTCCCTTTTCCCCCACGGCTGCTCGTAATGAGCAGCCGTTGCCGCTTTCTGGGATCGGTTATATCGAGCGCTTCGGATGGCGCCTCGGATGGCGCCCGCGGGTTGAGGGCGCGCCACCAGCCTGAACACGGAGGCCGCAGCTTCCCGGCCCCTCCTCTCAGGCGGCCTCTCGAAACCTTGCAACGCTGCGCGCTCTTCGCGACCCTGTGCAGCGCCACGCATCTCAACGGTCCGGCGATGCAACGACGATCAGGCGAGCGCTGTCGCTATCGTACTCTGCGAGGTCGTAGGAGCCGTAGACCGCGCGGGTCATGAACCCGGCGCGGGCGAGGAGATGTTCGATCTCGTAGCGATAGAACCAGCGCAGCACGAAGCGCGACGTGCGGCGAGTAACATGCCCATCGGCATCGGTTTCGTCGTAGAGAAAGGTCACGCGGCTGATTTGAGTCGCGGCGTCGCTGTCAATGGCCACGAATTTCTGCACGTGTCGCCCGTTGAGCCGGTACTCGCGCTCCAGCACCAGACGGTTGTCCTCGCGGAGGATCTCGGCGGGATTGGGATTGAACAGGTCGATGATCAACAACCCCCGGCGCTGCAAGGCCCGCCGGACGTTTGTGAGACAGGCGAGCTGGTCGCGAACGGTTTCGAGGTGCATGAAAGAGTTGACAGCGACAAAGGCCAGGCTAAAGGCTTCGGCGGGCAGTGCGACGTCCTGCACATCACCCTGAATGAGTGTCACCCGGTCGCCGAGGCCGGCTTCGTCCACGTGGGCGCGGGCAATGGCCAGCATCGCCGGGGAGCTGTCAACCCCGGTAATGGTGAAGCCGGCCTCGGCCAGGGGCAGCAGCAACCGGCCGGTGCCGCACATCAATTCGAGCAATGGACCATCGGCACGGCGAGCCATCTCGCGAAGGAATGGCAGATCCTCGTGGTAATCGCGGAGATCGGCGTCGTAGTAATGGGCCAGAATGTCATAGGCATTCATAACGCGTGACCGATGGCTGCTATTGGCGGCAGATCAGGGCAAAGCGCCGGACAGGAACAGAACGAGGAGGGTCAGCGCCCCGAGGATGACCAGGCCGGCGATCCCCGCGGCGAGAATGCGCGGATCAATGATCGGCTCGAAACGGGGCGGTTTGGGGAGGTGTTCCTGACCGCTGGGCAGCCGGGCACGGGGGAGGTTACTGGCCGGAGTGGTGGGGGGCCAGGGCGATGAGGCTGGTTCTGGCGGCGTTGATGACTGCGGAGGCACAGGCAGAGATGGCGGCATTCCGGTCTGACCTGCGTCGCCCGATCGTCCGGCGGCGCGCACCAGCGAACTGCCAATGCTCGCCACCACTGCGAGGACGGTGAAGGCGATGATCAGCATTGGCACGGTGATCGTGATACCGGTAACCTGAGTGAGCCAGTTGGCGAGAGGGGGTAAAAACCGGAAACCGAAGATGACAAGTAGAAAGATAAGCCAGCCGATCCAACCGCCTCCTCCTCGTTCGCTGCGTTGCATAGCGTTCCTCCGCAGGACCGTCGCAGCCGCTCGGGTTGCGAACGTTGTCCGGGTCAGGTGCGTTTTCCCTGTATTGTAGCATGTCGTGTTCTGGTTGGGTCGGCGTCGGCCTCTCCAGGCAGGGCTGAGGCAACGTCCGCCGTCGGCGGTGGGGTGTGGGTCTCACCCCACCGACGGTCGGGTATGCGGGCCAGAGGCCCGCATGACCAGCGCGAGGGAACGGTTGGGCTGAAGATGGGGTGTTTCCTGGGAGGGCTGCGCCCTCCCAAACCCTCCCCGCTGGGAGGGGGTTGGGGAAACCCGGGTTCCCCATTTTCCAACCGCTGCTGGGAGCGGCTGGCACCCCCACAGGCAGGGAGATGGGGAAACCCGGTTTCCCCATATGTTCACCTCAGGGCGGAGTCGGGATCACCACCGTGACCGCGGGGGTGGGCAGGCCATCGGGGCCGTGGACCGCGGCGTGCAGAAACCAGAACCAGGGATCTTCGTCGGCAGGGCGATCGCTGGCGATGAGCAGGACGTTCGTGCCAGGACGCAGGGTGGTTGAAACGGTGCGCGACCAGTGAGGGTTGACCTTGTTAATGGCGCAGGGGACGAAGCTCTCAGTCGCGAGTTCGACGCCGTTGAGCCAGGCACGTACGGGTCGGGGTGACTGGTAGGCGATGCGCGCCTGGAGGGGAGCCGGGATGGTGAGTTCGGCAACGGCATAGCTCACCTGGCTGGCGTTGCGATTAGCGCGCGCGTACTGGCTCAGAGGGATGGAAAAGGGTTCAGTAAGACTCCGCACCTCGTGGCCAGTCGAGGTGACCGTATGGCGATCCCAGGGCAGTTCCGGGCGGGGCGCGCCGCCAGCGTCCAGGAGCCCGTTGGGGCCAGGGGCCGCATCGGCGAGCGCGGCGATGGTGCGCCAGGCGCCGATGGTGGGAAAGAGGGTCGCTGAGGTAAAGCGATGCTCAAGGGTGTGACTGCCCCAGTGGAGCTGTAGATCGAGCGACCAGCGGCAGGTGGCGGATGAGCCGTCCCACGCGAAGGGGGCATACACAATCGTGTCGGCGTAGAGGTCGCCGAGGTCACAGGGGATCTCGCTGATACCCGCCGGGCCGAGGAGGCGCCAGTGGCCCGTCACGTGAACGGCGGTCCCGTCGCGGGGCGCGGCAACGACAAGGGCGCCGAGGGTCCGGGCAGCATCTTCGGGGGTGGTGTACTCAAAGACGCGGGCGAAGGGTCCACCGAGGCGCGCGAGGGCGTGGCGGTGCGCAGGGGTATCGCCAGCAAGGGCTGCGGCGCGCAGGGTCTCGCTGTCGGCATTGGGGAGGTGGAGCAGCCGCCGGACATCGGCGAGGCGCAGGGAGGCGTTGCGCGCGTCGCCGGCGCAGGTGAGCGGCGC
Organism: uncultured Chloroflexota bacterium; assembly: GCA_937120965.1. Taxonomy (GTDB): domain Bacteria; phylum Chloroflexota; class Chloroflexia; order Chloroflexales; family Chloroflexaceae; genus JACAEO01. The sequence continues at coordinate 33,296 of CAKZKA010000231.1, read as the reverse complement.
AGCGTTCTGGACGACGAGGGAGGTGGGGGTGGTTTTGGGGCGGGTGGGAATTTCAACGATGATGGTCTGTGTCGCGGTGTCGTAGCGCCAGTCAGGGTGCTCCGAGCCATCGAGCAAGACCCGTGTCGGGGGGTGGCAATGCTCGAAACGCAGCGTGACGGCACGCTCGGCTGGCAGTGTCGGGCAGTGTCCCTCGACTGGCCCGATCGAAACCGCTAGCGTCCGTCCTCCGTCGGCAGAGCGAACCTCGACCGGGGTCCACTCGTACTCGCCGTGGCGATAGGCTTCACCCTCGCCGGCATCTTCATAGAAGCGCAGTGTGCCATGTTCGCCGGAAAAAACTGCCAGGATCAGCCGGTTGTGGGTCTGGTGGTGGCTGCGTGGATGTACGGGGGCGAGGGGCAGAATACCGCCGGCACGCACGAGCTGGGGGATGGTGTTGAGGTCGCCGGCCAGACGCACCCAGGCCGGGCCGTGGAGCAGTTCGCCGGAGGCGCGCTCGATCCAATCGCCTGGCGGCACCCAGACATCGGCATGGGCCAGGCCGCTGGCCGGGTCGGACGGATGGACGATGGGGGCGACGATAAGCTGGTCGCCGAGGGCGAACTGTTCGCGGGCGACGTAGGCCGCCTCGGCTTCGGGCCACTCGTAGTAGAGCGGACGACAGGGCGCAAGGCCGGTGTCGGTGTGGATACGGGCGAGGGTGTAGAGATAGGGCAGCAGGGCGTAGCGCGCTGCAAAGGCGGCGCGGGCAGCGTCGCGCGCGGCGGGCGGAAAGGCCCAGGGCCGGCGCTCGGCGGCGGGGTCATTGGTCGAATGGAGGCGCAGGATGGGGCTGAAGGCGCCGAACTGCACCCAGCGAGTGTAGAGTTCAGGCTCGACGGCGTCGAAGTGACCGCCGATGTCGTGGCTCCACCAGCCATAGAGCACATTGGCAGCGCTGGCGGTAAAGTAGGGCTGGAAGCGCAAGGCTTCCCAGGTCGCATAAGTGTCGCCAGAAAAGCCGATCGGGTAGCGATGGTTCCCTAGCCCGCCCCAGCGCGACAGGAGGATAGGCCGCCGGTCGGGTCGGCGTCGCATATCGCTGAAGTGGAGATGGTTGAGCCAGGGCAGGGGGTCAAGTCCAGGAACTTCGCACGTGCGCCCTTGCTGCCAATCCATCCACCAGAAATCGACGCCCTGATCTTCGAGGGGGTGGTGCAGGAGGTGGAAGTAGTTGCGGGCGAAGCGCGCATCACCGATACGAAAGGGCACTCCCTGACCGGGATCGACTTCCATTGCTGCGGCAAAAGAGGGATAGACTGCCTCGTGGGTTTGCACCCCATCGGCAGGATGCAGATTGAGGGTGACGCGCAGCCCCTGATCGTGGAGCCAGGCGAGGAAGGCCGGCGGGTCGGGAAAGAGGTCGGTATTCCAGGTGTACCCGGTCCAGCCGCGTGGCGTGTGCCAGTCCATATCAATCACCAGGACATCGAGGGGAACGTCGTGAGTGGCAAAGGCGGCCACCAGGTCGCGCAACTCGTCTTCGCTGTAGGCGTGGTAGCGCGACCACCAGGCGCCCAGCGCCCAACGGGGCACGAGCGGCACAGGGCCACCGAAGCGGGCGTAATCGGCCAGCGCGTTCCGAAAGTCGTGGCCGTAGCCAAAGAAGTACCAGTCCTGGTGGGGCGACTCGGGGCGGGGCTGCACCCAGCCGGTGTCAGGATCGAAACGCACGGCGGCGCTATCATCATGCAGCGCCCAACCGGAGCGGGAGAGCAGGCCCGGCTCGAGGGCCGCCTGCCCCTGGCAGCCATCGAGGGTGCGGCGAGCGCCGCGGAGGTTGAGGGGATCGGATGTACCGGGGCTCCAGCGGTTGATGGTGCCAGCCACCGACAACTCCAGGCTGAGGTTGGCGGCGCTGTGTGGCCCGCGCAGCCCGATCCGCCGGAGTCGGAGCGCCCCGGTGTCAAGCGTCAGGGTGTCCTGCGCGACTGCGAAGTGAAAGGGCGGCGCCGGGGCGCGGCGGTTGGGAAAGGCATACGTGGGACGGTCATCGAAGTTGCCGTCGGGAGCCCATTCGATACGGATCAGGCGTGGGGTGAGTACGCTGAAGCGCGTCTCGCCGTGAACGACGCAGGCCCGTGGATCGGCGACCGGCTCTCCGCGCAGGCCCACACGGGCGAAAAACTCCTGGGTGGACACGGAATGCGAATGCCTTTCTAGCGCGATGTAGCGTGCGGATTGGTGAGTTTGTCTATCCCCGTAAGACGACCATGCGGCTGCGCCGCACACTGACAAGATGAACATGGGGTTTTCCCGAGAGGGCGCAGCCCTCCCGGACTCTCTCGGCGCGGAGGGCTTACCACCTCTGTGGGCAGGGGCGCGGGGAAACCCGGTTTCCCCGATGTGCATATCAGCGCAGGCTCTCCCCGGGCCTCCTACGAGTCGGGGCGCGGTTCGACATGCGCACCGCAGGCATGGATGCAGGTTTCCTTCTCTTCCGCATGTATCGTGCTATGATACCGCGGAACGGGAGCCTGTGGAGTCACGGCAAGGAGCAGCGCCGATGGAGCGTCTGGTTTACGTGGTGAGCGATCTGCACCTGGGGCCGGGTTGGCTGCCCAACGGTGAGCCTGACCCGCTGGAAGATTTTACCGCCGATGCGGATTTTGCCCGCTTTCTGGACACGATCGGCACAACCGGCAGCCCGGTAGAACTGGTGATCGCAGGCGATTTTCTGGAGTACTGCCAGACGTTGCCCGAGATCGGTCTGGCTTCGCCGCAGGATGACCTGGGGAGCACCGAGGCCGAGTCCCTCCGCCGCACCGATGTGATTCTGGGGCGAGCGCCGGCGATCGCCTCGGGGCACCCGGAGGTGTTCGCAGCTCTGCGGCGTTTTATGGTCGAGGGCAACTCGATTGCCATCATTGCCGGGAACCATGATGTTGACCTGTTGTGGCGGGGGGTATGGGCACGGCTGTTCGATGCGATCTACCCTCCGGGCGCGTCCGGCGATCTGCGTCGGGTGCGTTACGCCTACATCCTGGGGGAGGGCTCGCGCGGGCGCGTCTACATTGAACACGGGCACGAGCACGACCGGGCCAACCGTTTTGGGGAGCGTATGGAGCACCCCTTCGGCATTGACCGCGCGGGGGTGCGCCGGCTGAAGCGCTGCTGGGGCACCCTGTTCGTAGACAAGGTCTACAATCAACTGGAGCGAGAGCGCTGGTTTATTGACAATGTGAAGCCTATCCTGCGCGTGGTCAAGCTGGGGCTGCGGCACGACCCGATTTTTACCGCCACGGCGCTGGGCCTGGTGGCGCGCTTTCTGCTCACCAGCGGTTTACCGCCGCTCCTGGGCGGGGCTGAATTGGAAGCGGGCGTGGCGCCAGACGCCGAGACGATCGTGGCCGCACTCGCCGATCCTGACTTGCGAGAGGTGCTTGAGATGCGGATCGCTGAGCCAGCGTTTCGCGAGGAGTTTGAGCGTACCATACACGGCGCAGGCGCCAGCGAACTGGCCCTGGCCCTGAGCGGCGCTGCACCACAACTCACCCTCGACGAACTGGAGATTACCACCGGTGGCGAGGCGGTGCTCGGAGGGCGCGGCGGTGACGCCTTTCGCAACGCGGCGCAGGCGGTGCTCGAAGAAGACCGACAGGTGGAGACCGTGGTGATGGGACATACGCACGGTCCACTCGATGGGCTTGCCGACCCACTGATCCTGAGTGACGGGCGAACAGGGTACTATTTTAACACCGGAACCTGGACGTTGCACCTCAAGGACGAGCAGCAGCGCAGCTATACCTGGGCGGATATCGCCGACGAGGCGAACTACACGGCGACCTACACCTATGTGCTCCTCGAACCCGACGGGCACGGCGGGTATCGGCCCCGGCTGGGCGAGTGGAAGCCATAAGTCGTACGACCCGGGACTCGGGATCACCTCTCGGGTACCGGCCCCGGTTGGGCGCGTAGCCACAGGCGTCGAACTCTGCGGCTGGGGGCATAGGGAACTCGGGTTACCCCTGGTCGGGGTGCGCGATGGTTGGCTCCGACCGGAGACTGGAGCAGAGCGTTTTGTTGAAGGGTGGCGCTGTGCCGGGGATGGGACGACCAGGTTTTCCCTCTTTTGATAATACAGGAGCAGCGGTTATGAAGTATCGCCGGCTGGGCAATGCAGGGATAAAGGTCAGCGCCGTGGCGCTGGGCGGCTGGATCAACTACGGCGAGGGCAAAGTCGCCCCGGACGTGGCGCGGCGGGTGGTCGAACGGGCCTACGAGCGCGGGATCAATTACTTCGACCTGGCCGATATTTACGGCAAAGGCGAAGCCGAGTCACAGATGGGCGCCATTCTGCAGCAATTCCCGCGCCACACCCTGGTGATCGCAACCAAGGTCTTCTGGCCCATGAGCGACGATGTGAACGACCGGGGCCTGTCGCGCAAGCACATCTTCGAGAGCATTGACAGGAGCCTGCGGCGGCTCGGCACGGACTACGTGGACATCTACTTTTGTCACCGTTCCGATCCCGAGACGCCGATCGAGGAAACGGCGCAGGCGATGCACGACCTGGTGCGGATGGGCAAGGTGCTGTACTGGGGCACCTCTGAGTGGAGCGCTACTGAAATTGTTGAGGCGCATGCCATCTGCGAGCGCTACGGCTGGGCGAAGCCAGTGGTCGAACAGCCCCAGTATTCGATGCTCTGGCGCGACCGGGTAGAGCGCGAGATTGCGCCGGTGACGCGACCTCGCGGGATCGGCCTGGTGGTCTGGTCGCCGCTGGCTATGGGGATGCTGACGGGTAAATACGACGAGGGCATTCCGGCTGACTCGCGCTTTGGCCGGGAGGATTGGGCCCGGGAGCGCTATCTAACCGCGGCGAACGCGGAGCGGGTGAGGCGTTTGAAGCCGATCGCCGATGGTCTGGGCATCTCCCGGGCGCAACTGGCGCTCGCGTGGGCGCTGCGGGGGCCAGAGGTCAGCAGTGTGATTATCGGGGCGACGCGGCCGGAGCAGATCGATGACAACGCTGGCGCAGCAGGGGTTAGCTTGAGTGCGGCGGTGCTGGAGGCGATCGAGGAGGCGTTAGCGTAACGCGGCTGGCGCTCCGGCAGCGCTGCGAGAATGGAGCGCGCTCATCAGGCTGAGGCGGTGAGGGCCAGCAGCAGCAGGGCCTGCATACCGCGACCGAGGTTGGCGGGCTGAATAAACTCATCGTGACGATGGGCATTGCCGCCGTCGGTCAGACCGATGCAGACCGCCGGAATGCCCTGGCTGAGGGGGATATTCGCGTCGGTACTGCTCTGCTGGAAACTGACGGTCGCGCCCACGGACTGGAACGCGGCCACGGCGGCTTGCACCAGGGGATGGTCGCGCTCAATCGCGCCGGAGGGGCGATTGCCGACCGTCTGGACGCGCACCTGCACATCGGGATGATCGGCAGCGGCAGCGGCGACCAGCCGATCAACCTGAGCCAGCAGATGGTCGAGGGCGGTAGCGCTGACCGAGCGCATATCGAGGAGCATGCTGGCCGACTCGGCGATCGAGTTGACCGACGTGCCGCCCTCAATCACTCCGATGTTGTACGTGGTGCGCGGCAAACGGGGCACGTGGATCTCGGTGATCCGCGCGGCGAGGCGCACGAGGGTGTGAATGGCGCTCGGGGTGCCGTAGTTCCCCCAGGAGTGACCGCCGGGGCCGCTCACCTCGATGCGGTAGCGGCGCACGCCGATGGCCTGATGGTGGAGGGTGCCGAAGTCGCAGCCTTCGAGCACGATAACGGCGCCAATCTTATCCTTCAGGCGATTGACGGCAGCTCGAATGCCTCGCAGATCACCGAGACCCTCCTCGCCCACATTGGCCACGAACCAGATATCGCCGCCATTGGGCAGATCGTGGCGCTGCATGGCCTGGGCGAGATGGATGAGACCGGCGACGCCGATGCTGTTGTCGCCGAGGCCCGGCCCGTAGACGCGATCGCCTTCGTAGCGCAGGCGCAGATCGGTTTCGCGAGGAAAGACCGTGTCAAGATGCGCCGAGATGAGCAGGGCGGGGTGGGGGGCATGGCCAGGGCGGCGGGCATAGACATTGCCAATCGCATCGCTGGCGACATCGCTCAGGCCCAGGGCCCGCAAACGATCCAGGACTAGCGCCCCGCGCTCGGCCTCATCGAAGGTGGGGGCGGGCACCTGCTGAACAGCAATAGCGGTTTCGAGCACGGGCCGGTAATCGGCCAGTTCAGATAAGGCGCGCCGCACGGCCGGCACATCGCGCCAGCGCAGGATCTCCATAAGCACCCGGCAGACAAACGCGGATCCATGATTCACAAATTATCCGGGATAAACGTGGCGCTGTCAATTTGCCAGGCCATGGAACTCATGGCATACTGACGCTGAAAAGCGTGTAGATGCCATTGAGGAGTGTTCTATGTCTCTGCTGCCAACCACTTCGGTTGCTACCATCGGGGCCTACGAGGGGGCGCAGGTGACCCTGGCCGGGTGGGTGTACAACAAGACCGAGAAAGGCAAGTTGATCTTTATTCAATTACGCGATGGCAGCGGAACAATGCAGTGCGTAGTGTTCAAACCGCAGGTGAGCGAAGCGGTATTTGCACGAGCGCAGGCGTTGACCCAGGAGACCGCATTGCGCGTCACAGGGACGGTGCGAGCCGACGCGCGCGCCCCTGGCGGCTACGAACTGACGGTGGAGGATCTGGACATTGTCGGCCAGAGCGTAGATTATCCGATCACGCCCAAAGAGCACGGGGTCGAGTTCCTGATGGAGCACCGTCACCTATGGGTGCGCTCGGCAAAGCAGCACGCCTTGCTGCGGGTGCGCGCCGAAGTGATTGCCGCAGCACAGGAGTGGCTGAATGCGCAGGGCTTTGTGCGCTTCGATACCCCCATCCTCACGGCGACCGCCGCCGAGGGTACGACGAACCTCTTCGCCACCGAGTACTTCGATCTTGGCAAGGCCTACCTGGCGCAGACTGGCCAGCTCTACGTTGAAGCGGGGATGATGGCGTTCGGCAAGGTCTACTGTTTTGGCCCCACCTTCCGGGCAGAAAAGAGCAAAACCAGGCGCCATCTGACCGAGTTCTGGATGATCGAGCCGGAGGTGGCCTTCGCTACCCATGATGACAACCTGGCGTTACAGGAACGGTTCGTCAGCGCGATTGTGCAGCGGGTACTGGAGCGTCGTGCCGAGGACCTGAAGGTGCTTGGGCGGGACACAGCGGCGCTGGAGCGCTGTGTGCCACCCTTTCCGCGGATCAGCTACGATGAGGCGCTCCAGATCATTGCAGCGCACCAGGGGGAGGTAGAGGGCGCCGATCCCCTGCCCTGGGGAGAGGATTTCGGCGCGCCTCACGAGCAATTGATCGCCTCGCGTTTCGACCGGCCCGTTTTTGTCGAACGCTTTCCCGCGGCGATCAAGGCCTTCTACATGCAACCTGACCCGGATCGTCCCGAGGTGGCGCTCTGCGCTGATCTGCTGGCCCCGGAAGGCTATGGTGAGATCATTGGCGGCTCGCAGCGCATCCATGACCCGGAGCTCCTGGAACGGCGCATTCGCGAGTACGGGCTTAATCTCGAGGATTACCAGTGGTACCTCGACCTGCGACGCTATGGCACAGTCCCCCACAGCGGCTTTGGGATGGGCATTGAACGCGCCGTATGCTGGATCACTGGCACCCGTCACATCCGTGAGGCCATTCCTTTTCCGCGCATGTTGTACAGGATTTATCCCTGAGGCAAGGTTCATATAGTGGCTATAGCAACGTTACCGTTGCTCTCCAGCTCTGCATCTCCACAGAGGGCCTGGTGGAGCTGTAGAGTTGTGGAGATGTGGAGCTATCCAGTGCGAGGCCGTCAAGCAGCATTGGTATGACAAGTGCCCCCGGCAGCGGTCGGAGAGCGGGGAAATCTGATTTCCCCACGCCCTACCGGCGGGGAGGGTGCAGGAGGGCGCAGCCGTCGTGAGGCTGCCGGGGAGAAGTGGTGGAGCAACCCGCTTGCTCCACCACTGTTTTTTGTTCTCGTGGTATGCAGTGAAGCCACGCGTGAACTAACGCCCGGTTCAGGCTCGTCGCACCTTACCGCGCACATAGCCGACCAGCGCGGCCAGGGGGAGTGCCGTGCGGGGCAGAAAGCCGCAGCGCCACAGGCCGCCGTGGTTGGCGCCTGCGGTAAGCAGCTCCAGCGGGCTGGCCAGGGGATAGGCGGGATCGGCGGCGCAGTCGCGGCAGCGCAGGTCGTGCACCCAGAGCGCGGCCATGAGGGCGCTGGTGGTCCGGGGGTCAAAGATCTCGATCCCAAACAGGTCGGCCCCATCGTAACCGGCCTTGAGGGCGGGGTTCTTGATCACCGAGCGGGTCATGGTTGAGGGGGTCACGTTGATCGCCACGCGCTGCCCGGCGGCACGGGCGGTGATGGCGCGCCACTGCTGGAGGCGCTTGGCCAGGGCGTAGTTCGGCCCTTGCTCGATGAAGATCCCGTCCACGATCCCATAGCGTTTACCGTTGCCGCCGTCGAGCAGGCCGCGCACGTGGGGTTGGAGCAGCCGCCCGCCGCTCAGCCCGCGCAGCACGCCGGTAGCAATGCTGCCCAGTGGACGCGCCTGGGCGGCAGGCTGCATCGTTGCGCGGGCCAGGGTCTCATCAACCGCAAACACATCGGCGGGCGTGGCCATGTACATGAGCGTCGTCTCTGGCCGGGCAGCGCTGACGCTGGCAATGATGGCGTCCATCGCCAGCGACACTCGCAGGTGGCGCTCGCCGTCCAGATAGGCCAGCGCGGCGATGTCCAGGGGTGTATCAAGGGAGCGCAGCCAGGCGGCGATTTCCGGCGTCTGGGTGAGCAAATCGGCGCCGGCCAACCCCGCCCACTGCTCCACTGGCGCATCAGGGGCGACCGGCTGGCGCACCGGCGCGATCAGGCGGGCGTTACCGGCGGCAACTATGCTGGCGATGCGCTCCCAGCGGGCCGCGTCGGGCAGATCTATCGCGACGATATTGGCACGCCAGCGCGCCAGGGCCGCGAGCGGCCCGGCCTCCGATCCGGCGCCAAGCAGCACGAGTGTACGATCGGAGAGGTCGAACCACTCGGGATGCGCGCTGACCCGGTGCAGGGTCTGGGCGAGGCCGGGTTCGATGACCCCGGCCTGCTCCCAGCGGGCGATCTGGGCGCGCAATTCCTCTCCCTGAAGTTGCCGGCCGCGGTACGGTAGCGACCAGGGCTCGATGTCCGGTGGTCCCTGGCCGCGGAGTTCGACGCTGAAGAGCGCTTCGGGCCGGGGGCAATTCATCGCCTCGGCGAGCGGATAGGCGACACCGTCGCGGATGAACTCGACCTGCTGCCAGGCAGCAGCCAACCCGTCGGTTGCAATCGTGAGCGCGTTCTCAGGGCGGGCGATGCCGGCTTCGGTCAGAGCGCGAATGTGGCGGGGGTAGTGTTTGCGCCAGTTGACCTCATCGCGCGCGGCCCGGGCCGCCTGGGGATCCACCCGGGCCAGCGCCGCGCTGCAGATGGCCTTGTTGGCGCGGGTGCTGCTGCGGTCACCGTCTTCACCCGCCAGAAATTGAATCCCCTCCAGATCACTTGATGACATAGATCCTCACGGCACAGGCGAGCAACGGAGCGTAGAAACCATGCTTCCCACGCTTCAGCTCGATCAGGAGGATGCAGTCCTCCCAAGAACACCCTTGTGCATCGCGGTGGTGCGCAGCGCAGCCACGTGAGCGACCGTAGTATACATCACTCCTGACCCCCGACGCCCTGGCATCTGGATCCAGGGGCGGACAGAACGTATGGGCGCCGACGGGCGTTATGGCGTTGGGATGCGCTGGTTGGTCCTAACCCCCCTCTCCAGCTTCGCTGGAGAGCCTGCGCTGAGCCTGTCGAAGCGGGGAGACTAGAGCCGTGCGCAGGGGCGTTCCAAGGCGGTACAAGCCACGTTGGCTCGGATGTTCTGTCCGCCTCTAAAGCCTCGGGGAAGGGGTGAACCGGTGTTTTGCCTGACACCCGCGTGACGATGAGCCTGCCGGGTGGGGCCAGAGGCGGCCCGGCGGGGCGTGTCAACGGCGGACGTCGGGCCGACCGGGAGGGTTTGGGTGGGCGCAGCCATCCTGGCTCGTTTCATTTCGTGGTTGTGCGGCGCCCCGGGGAATGGTGCTTGATGAACGGCACGGATTACGGTGTGCCCATTGTGCCAACCACGCCCGGCAGCCTGATAATGGCTGCGGTCGAGCGCCTGCCTGGCGACGAGTTGTGTGAGCCGTGTATCTGACTGGCCATGCTCCAGGCGATGGGGAACAGTGTCCAGACGCTCGCGGAGATCGCCAGGGCGCGACCGGTCAGCACGGCCAACCGCTGGCGTACCTGTTCAAGTGTACCGCAGTACCTGTTCACACGTGGGGCAAGGCGCCACCCCGGGTGCACGGGCATCCCGCCCGCAATAGCCTGGATGTGGGCAAGCTGCCCGCGCTCTCGGGGGAAGGGTGAGCGCCTACGTACCACAGAGGATGGGCCTGATGAAGTCCTCTGCGTCTCTCCGCACCCGCTGCGCTGCCTACGTGTTCGGTACAGGTGAATGCCATCCCTCCGACGAACGAGGGAAACGCGCAGGTAACACAAAGCCCACCCTGATGTTGCCTGAAGGCTGACAGGATGGGCATCGGGGCAACCGCCTCGGCCTTGCACAACAGCGGCGTTTCAGCGAACGAAGGTACGGCGCACGTTGGTGGCGAGCGAGCGGGCCATATCCAGGTAGGCATTGTAGACGTTTGCGCGCCCGAAGATGAGAGGGGTGGCCACGCCAACCAGGATCAGCGCCGGGATCCAGAAGAGCACGCCAAAGAACTGGCTCAGCCAGGCGAAGATCAACCCACCGCCGACCATGACATTGAGCAGGGCCGTACTGCCGCGCTGCCCGTAGCTATTGCCGAGTAACTCGCGGAGGTTAGCGATCAGCAGCAGCGCGCCCGCGTAGGCGCTGAAGTGCATGACCAGACTGGTGCTCAGGAAGCGCATCACCAGATAGATTACCACCAGCAAGGCAACCGCTCCAGCGATGTAGAGGTAGACGGGCCTCACCGGCACGCCGGCGATGCGGGTATAGCGGCCGCCATTATTTGAGCCATTCCCGTTGTACATTGGCGATCCTTTCGTTGGTGGTCGGCCGCCGACTGTGCGAACCGAGACGTTCTCACCTGCTGCTTTGACGGGTGCGCTGGCGATAATGTTGCGGGCGTTACTCGTCGAATACGGCGCGGACGCGGAACATGCCGTCGCGCTGATCCGGAGCATTTGCAAGAGCCGCCTCGCGGCTGAGTTCTTCGGTCACTTCATCAGGCCGCAGCACGGTGACGAGGTTGGTCACCTGGGCAGTAGGAGGTACGCCGGAAACGTCAACCTCCTGCAGCATAGCGATGTGATCGAGGATCGCCGAGAGTTGGGAGCGCATGCGCTCCAGTTCTTCGGGATCGAGGCGCAGCCGGGCGAGCCGCGCGACGTGGAGGACCTCCTGTGGTGACAGTGGCATACGGGGCGCTCCTGCGGTGAACATACGCCACGAAGGCGCGAAGACGGCATGGGGTCGAGAGGGCTTTGTGCTCTCTTCACTATCTACCCCTTGCCCGACGGATCAGGCCGCAGGCTACCGTCTGCGAGGCCCGCCTTCGCGGGCTGATGTATTTCTCAAAACCATGACGACCAGTCCGGGCAACACCGGCGCCGCGGTGTCCGTGGGCCAGGCGGACAGACTTCTCACCCTGTATGATAGCAGAGGTTCGTCTGGTCTGCACTGCCAGTAGTCCAGGTTGTTCACACTGGGGGTAAGACGCCACTCCTGGTGCGCAGCTTTCAGGGGGCGCCTGGTCAAATATCAGAAAGCGTAGTTCGCGGATCGGTCAGCGCCTCAACCTGGTGGAAGACCGAGCAGGATCAGCGGAGCCAGGCTGGCGACGCGTATTACCTTCATTGCCGTGCAGGCCCGGTGGACAGCTTGAGGCTCGTAGCGCCAGGTACGGGGGAGAATGAAGACGCCCACCGGCAGGACCACGCAGACCAGGAGTGCCGCAAGGTACAGCGGCGTGACGTCGGTGAGCCAGGCAGGCGCAGCGGCGCAGAGCAGTGCCAGCGCGATCAAACCGTGGAAGAGACGCAACGAGGGACCAACCCCGAAGTAGACTGCAGTTGTCATGATCCCGGCCCGCGTGTCGCCATCGACATCATCAACAGTGTACAACACCTCCTGGGCCAGCGTGTACAGGAAACTCATCCCGGCTACCGTCCAGGCCACCATGGACACACCGCCTGCAGCGAGACCGCCGAATACCAGTATCGAACTGTTGAGCAGAGCGATCGTTGCATTGCCGATCAGCACGGTGCGCTTGAGCACCAGAGCGTAGGCCGCAGTCAGGCTCAGGTTCAGGACGGCGAGGGTCTGGAGGGCCAGGGGCGCCAGCAAGATGAGGATGCAGGTCAGGCCGGCAAGGACCCGGGCGATTGCCACGGCCTGAGCGCGCGAAACGGCCCCCGAGGGGATGGGTCGTTCCGGTTTGGTCAGGCGATCGATATCGGCATCGGCATAGTCGTTGATCACGAACCCGAAGGCCACCACGACGGCTACGATCAGGGCGGCGAGGGAGGTAAGCGGCGTGAGGGTGAAGCGAGGGCCGGCGCTGAGATAGGCGCCAAGAAAGGTGTAGGCAGCGGCCTGGGTAGCGACGTGGGGACGCAACACGTGGAGGAGCGCCACCAGGCGAAGGGGAGTAGTGGGCACGACGGTTGCACCTCATATGGTTATGCGGCCAGCCGATGCCACCGTGTTCGATGGTGGATTGGTGATTGATGGAAGGGCATCGCCAGGTTTCAGAGCAGATGTGAGGTTGCGGTACCTTCACAACCCCCGGTAGCGGCAGATTGCAACACGCGGGGCGCCAGCCGGCATGCTTGAAAATATCAGCGGATCGAGGGCATGCGCTCGGCGCCATCACTGCCAATGGCGCGGCTCCGCATCCACACCTGGAACGAACGCTGCAGGGCGCTCAGATGGGAAAGGATAGCGAGGAGCCACAGACCGACTACGATCCAGCCGGTGATCAGGCTTAGCCCGAGGATAAGTACCCGTTCAGGACGTTCGAGTACACCACCGCGGCCATTGAGTCCGAGCGCTTCGGCCCGTGCGCGGACGTAGCTGGTAAGCACGGCGCCAGTGGCGGCGAGGAAGAGCAGCAATGTGATCAGCGGCGACCCGGTAATCGTGCGCTCGTAGTAGATCAGCAAAGCGAGAAACACGAGCAACTCGGAGTAGCGATCAACGGTCGAGTCGAGGAAGGCTCCGAAAGGTGTGGCCGCCCGTCGGGTACGGGCAACGGCGCCATCGAGCATATCAAAGGCGCTGGCAGCAAGAAAGAGTACCCCGGCCCACAGCAGCGCCCCCCGCACAATCAGGACAACGACCCCGATCGTCAGCACAAGGGTCATACAGGTGAGGGTATTGGGACTCAGGCTGTTAAGCCCTGGCACACGTGTGACCAGGATTTCGACCCATGATCGCACCGTCTGCTCAAGTCGTTTACGCAGCATAGTCTTACCCCTTAACATGACGGCGAGACGAACCGCTAGTTCAACCCCGTGGAACATGCACCCCGCGTGTGGGATAATGATAACAAATGAAACCAGAGCCATGTGTCATACCACATTTGGGTGATGCAATTTGCGAATCGGATTGGCCCTGCGCCGCAGCGTGATGCGGACTGTGCCGCTCGTCACTCATCAATCGTCACTGGTATCAGACCTGAACGTTCTGGCCTGGCACATTCTCCACGACCCTGCATGCCATCAATTCGGTGAAAATTTGGAGCTGTGGAGGCGGGGAGATGAACGCCAGGTTATCAAGCTTCACGTATGCCAGAGCGTCGAGAGTGGTGCATCACACACGTGTGGCACTACCGCAAACCTGCCGGGAGCGCGTCCGTCCCGTATATGTGCAGGCCCAAAGGGCGCACCGAGCGCGCGGCAGTGAACTGGTGCGTCGTTGAGAAGGACGCACCGGCTCGCGAAGGGGGGAAGCGCAGACACGGAGGGGTATCGTGGAGAAGGGACACTCCGGCCATCAATTGTGCGAACGAACGCAGATCTGCCGTGCAGGAGGAATGTGTCGGAACCTTACCTGCCCGGAGAGCTACCCACTCAAGCGGTCATAGAGCGACTGAAGTTGTTCATCACTGTAGAGTGTAATGGTAAGGCGTATGGCATTACCGCTGCGCGAGAGCTGTACGGGGGTCTCGAGGATCGCCTCGAACATACGTTGAGCCTCGGCATCTTCTGGCGACTGGATGCGCGGTCGCGGCTGGCGCCCGGGGCCGGCCCCGGACCGGGCGGTACGGGCGCCACTCCCGCGGTTCCCCGCTTCCTCCGCAGCGTGCGGAGGGCGCACGTGGGCCAGAGCGCTCGCCAGGTCCCATCCATTGGTCAGGAGATCGGTCACGGCCCTGGTCTCACGGTCGTCGTAACCCAGGGCCGTGATGTGCTCCAGTACCTGTGACTGTTGCGCCGCGTCTTCGATGCAGGCCAGAGCCTGGGCCTGGGCAAGGGTGATCTGGCCGCGTAGCATGGCGCTGCGGGTTGCGGGAGCAAGGCCGGGCTGCGCGGCGATGTCGCCGAGGCGCTCGGCATCGCGCACGCTGAATTCGCGCTGCCGCACCAGGTGGAAAGCCGCCTCCTGATCTGCGGGGTCTTCGAAGCGGAGCAGCGCGCGCCCATGACCGGCGCTGAGGGCGCCATCGAGCAGGGCCTGGCGCGCCGGGGCCACGAGCCGGATCAGGCGACGAGTATTGACCACGGCGACACGACTCTTTCCGACCCGCCGGGCGATCTCATCGTCGGTCAACCCGAATTCGTCTTTGAGGGTCTGGTAGGCCAGCCCTTCTTCCAGCGGATTGAGGTCGGCTCGCTGGACATTCTCTACCAGGGCAATCTCGAGAACCTGTTGCGGGGTCGCATCTTTCACGATGACGGGAACTTCGCTCAGACCGGCGCGGCGCGCGGCGCGCAGGCGGCGTTCGCCCGCGATCAGTTCGTAGCCGCCGTCAGCAGTTTCGCTAACAATCAGTGGCTGGATCAGGCCGTGTTGACGGATAGAGGCTGCCAGTTCGTCAAGGGCCTGCTCGTCGAACACGGTACGCGGCTGGTTGCGGTTCTCACGAATGGCCTCGACCGGGGCCTGACGCACCAGGTCGCCCGCGGTGCCGGGGATAAGCGCGTCCAGTCCACTTCCAAGGCCTCGGCGGCGATTCATTGGCGGCGCTCCTTTCGCTGGAGTACTTCGTCGGCAAGGGCGGCGTAGGCTTGCGCGCCACGACTGGCGGGATCATATTCGGCAATTAGCTTGCCGTAGCTGGGCGCCTCCGAGAGGCGTACGCTGCGGGGTATCAGGGTGCGAAAGATGAGCCGGGGAAAATGGCGCTGCACTTCGTCTACGACCTGGTGAGCCAGGTTGGTGCGGCCGTCGTACATGGTCATGAGCACGCCGAGCAGGCGCAGGCGCGGGTTCAGACTGGCGCGCACTCGTTCCAGGGTTGTTTTGAGCTGGGCAAGGCCTTCGAGTGGCAGGTATTCGCACTGGAGGGGAATGAGTACGCCGTCGGCAGCGCACAGAGCGTTCAAGGTCAGCAGGCCAAGCGAGGGTGGGCAATCGATCAGGATGAAGTCGTAGCCGTCGGCGCCGCGAAGGGCGGCCGCCAGCCGCTGTTCACGCTGCGGGGCACTGGCGAGTTCCACGGTGGCGCCAGCCAGATCCTGGTCGGCAGGTACGAGCATGAACCGCTCCCGCCCGCTGGCCATAACCGCAGTAGCCAGATCGCCGCCCAGTAAGAGATCGTACGTGGTTGCCGGAAGGTTGCGTTTGGCGATCCCCAGACTGGTCGTGGCGTTACCCTGAGGGTCGCTATCAATGAGCAAGACGCGATACCCGCGCCGTACCAGTTCGCCACCGAGGTTAACGGCGGTGGTGGTCTTGCCAACGCCACCCTTCTGATTGGCAATCGCGATTGTGTACGGGGTCATGGCACCACTGTTGTTGACTGACCACAATGATTGTGGTCGGTAAAGCCTGTTTCAACGGCTGAGCTTGTCGCGACCAGCGGGCGCTGGCGGTTCGATCACGAAAACCTCGTTCCCGACATACGCAATGCCCCGGCGCTATGGCGCCACGCTCCGGCGCAATCTCTCTAGTCAGCCACTACCTGTTTCACGTGAAACACCCCTGGCACAACATCGTCGCGTCACCACCATTGTATCACGGACGAAGCCGTAGACCCGGCGCACCCCAGCGCAACCCTGGTAGTCTGTAAGCCAGAGCACGGTTTAGCCCCGGGCCTTCCAGGTCCGACCGTTGCGCCAGGGCTCCCCTGACCGGTCGGTAGAGACGTAGCCGTATCGAGGTGAGAGCGTGAAGACCGGAGAACCAAACTCAGTTGAAGCATACCGTAGTGGCGCATCCGGTACGCCTCGATACATACCTGTCCGGTGCGGCAACTCGGGCCGGCGCCTGATTACGGGCACGTCGCGCTGCCGCGCCGGACAGGTTTTTGACCGGATCACATTTGCGTGTTCTGGCGCCGCCGCTGGCTTCGACCAGCTTGCCTTCGACCGGCCCGGCTACCCCATTCCTTCGACGCTTGCCGATGCGCCTGCTGGCGATCAACCATCCGCAATCCAGAATGGTAGCGGCACTCGTCACCCGCATCAAGCGCAGAGCTGCTCCTGGCGGCTATGGCACATGGGCAAGCGTCTCAGCTCGATCGTTACGGCCTTCCCAGATTTTCCCACTCTTCGAGACCGTTGCGCCTTCGTGGTCCATGTTCACATCAGGGCAGAAAGCGCAACGGGTTCATCGCCCGGCCATTGATCAGTACCGTAAAGTGTAGATGCACTCCGGTTGAGTACCCGCCGCCGCGACGGTCGTAGGTGCTCCCCATGTGGCCGAGCAACTGTCCTGCGTTGACCTCCTCACCTACCGTGACCACCGGGCGGGTGAGCAGGTGCCCGTAAATTGTCTCTATGCCCCCGGCGTGACTCAGCCTGACGCAGTAGCCGTAGCCCCGACACCAGCCAGCTTCCAGCACCCGCCCGGATCGGGCGGCCACGATCGGCGTTCCGGCCCGGTTGGCAATGTCGATCCCGTTGTGAAAGCCACCCCAGCGTGGACCGAAGCCCGATGTGATCCTGCCGCGCGTTGGCCAGACCCAGCGCGCCGGCGGCGCCGGGAAGTCGGTCGTCAGCGGGATCGCCGCCAGTTGCTCGGCAGTAAGCTGCAACAGATCGCTGCGTATCCAGGCCCGCAGCCCGCCGTGCTCGATCCGGACCCAGTCGCTGTGACGCCCCAGCAGCGCCACCTGCCGCCCAGCCGTTACCTGCCCGACCCGTTCGTACTCCGTGCCCGGGCCGGCCCGCATATTGGCCGGCCCGGCAGCAACCAGGGCCGCCGGTGCCGGTCCCCGCATCGCCAGCCCCTCCATCCCGCCGATCGCGCGCAACCAGGCCTCGGGCAGCACCAGATGCTCACGCGGGATGAAGATTTCGCTCCCTGCCTGTAAACCGCCGCTGGCGTCGATTCGATTCGGTGGAAAGGCTGTGATTGCCTCGTAGGGCACGCCGAAACGCGCCGCAAGGTCGAATACCGTCTCACCCTCGGCAACCACGTGGGGAATCCCCGGCACCCGCGGTACCCGTAGCGCCTGCCCCAGCGCCAGCGCATCGCCCTGCTCCAGCCGGTTCGCCAGAACCAGGGCCTCCAGCGACACCTGGTAGCGTGCAGCAATTGCCCCCAACGTGTCACCTTCACGCAGGTAATGGACCGCCTGGTAGGCGCTCGGCACGACCCGCGGTTGCTGAAGGGGCGGCGCCAGCGCTTCGACCTGCCGATCAAGGGCGATCGGGCCGGCTGCAAGCGGCGCTACCGACACCATTGCCCCATCTAGCCGCGGCCACGCGGGCGCCGCTGGCACTGGCTCGTCCGCCGGCTTCCATCCGCCGATTTCAGCCGCCAGGACCACCGCGATCAGCGCTGCAACCCATCCGTGCCTCCACAGCCGGAACGCTAAAGCTCCCCGTGGACAGGGCAGCCTCACGCTCGACCGAACCTTGCCCGCGCCTGGCCCCGCAAGCGTTCCTAGCGGCGCCACTTCGCCGCGCAGCCGGGCCAGCGCCCCGCGGGCCAGCAGGCCCCGGCGCCGGAGCGCGCGAGGCCCGGAGGCCGGCAGCGCACCGGATCTCGGAGATAGAGAAGAGAGATGCGAAGCTCCAGGCAGATCGCGCACTGTCCGTCACCGCTTTGCCAGAACTGCTCCGGAGTAACAGAGGCAGCCGGGGTGTGGAATGCCACCATCCGGCGATCAGGGGCGCCCGTGGAAGCAGGCGCGAGCATACCGCCTATCCGTCGCTTTGTCAATTTGGAAAGGCAACGTAACTGTTCACACTTGGGGTAAGGCGTCCCCCCGGGGATCCGGGCAAGATGTCCACGCCACCCGGGATCTGTAATTGCACCAGGCCCCTCGGGCAGCGGCGCAGTACGACAACCTCATCCCTGATGGGCAAACCCGGGTTTCCATATGTTCATCGCAGCCGTCTATGCGGCTGCGCCGCCCAACACCTGGAATGCGCCCCTTCCCCAACCCTCACGTTAGACCACCATGCGGCTGCGTCGCACACTGCGTATGAAAATAACTATTCTTGGGAGGGCGTAGAGGCGCGGCGCCGCCGCGCCTCTACGACCAAACCCTCCCGCACACGGGCTATGCTCACCTTAGACGCCTCCAGCGGCACGCCGCACGCTGCCGCGATGAACATCGTATACGATGATCGACTGCCGGATTGTCATATCAGACCTTCTGCAAATGTTTTACAGATTATAAACAATTAAAAAACTGGCAAAATCGCTGTTTCCGCGCGAAACTGCTTGAATTACCGCCTTTTTTGACGTACAATGCGACGACCATCGGCGATAGTACGCTTGCTTCGTATAGTGTAACCGCGCCACGCACCCTCGTTTCAACCTGCGCGGGGCCATCTTCGCACACCTGTTTTGCTCGTGGCCCTTAGCAACGGGGGAAGTATGTTGCCTCGCATCCGCCGCCCTGCCTCATCGCTCGCGTACGTTGTCGTTTGTCTGGTTACCCTCCTCAGTCTGCTCCTCGTGATGCTGCCAGATGTAACGTCGCTCCAGGCTGAAGGCAGTCGCAATTTGTTTGACTACCCCGTGGAACAGGTCGGGTATCGGGCATTTCTGGAGTGGCACGCTACGCTGACCACCGCCGGTATTCCGCGCCAGTCCACGATCAAGGCGTTCGCGCGCGCCGGCGAGCAGATTTTCATTGGCTCCAGCGTGATGGGCTTCGGTCAGGGTGATGTGATCATTCGCGCGCCCAACGACCCTCCGGGCACCTGGCCGCCGCGCCCCGATGCCAGACGCTGCACCCAGCGCGGTACTGGCACGTACGGACTGATTGAGAACCTCGCCCAGGAAGTTGCCGGCCCACAGCCGGCCCCGGGAGGTTATGTGCCCTGCGTGGTCAGCGCGGCAGAAACAACCGCCGCCGGTGATGGGATCTGGGAGTTCGATTTCATCAGCGCGAACCCGAACGCTTCTCCTGATAACAATCCTGTGCCACCGATACGGGCTAACGAGGAGTGGGCCGGTCGCGTCGCCGATCGCCAGAACTTCGCCATTGCCGCCTGGGATGTGAGTGTGCGCGCGCCTGGCCCGGGCGGCGCCGCCGGCCCGGAGATCCCCGGACGGGTGTTCGCGAATTATCTGGCCCTCAACATGGGGGGGAATGCCGGCAACGGCAATCCGCCCGATGTGGGCCTGTATAGCCGGTTCTACATCCTGACCTATGATGGCTATGGCTATCAGGTCGATATGAACGGGATTGACCCGTTCGGTTACATCTTCTTTGCCAATGCCAAAGGAATCACCGATCTCACGGGCCGGCCAATCTATCGGTCCCTGCAGCTCACGGGGAGTAACCTTGAACAGACTCTCCCGCCGGGCTATACCATTTATAACCCCCGCTTGCCTGATAACATGGCCACGAATGACGTTACCCACAAGATCTTCTTTGACTTGAATGGTCCGGACCCCACGCTGCCGGCCAGCGCCCCCTCGGCGAGCGGCCAGACCTGGCTGCTCACCGCCCCGCAACCCCCACCGCAACCGGCCAATCTGACCTTTGTCGGCGAGGAGGGCACCCCCGGACAGGCCGGCACCAATCCCCTCGGTGGCTTTTTTGTCTTTGATAACACCGGCGGAACCTCGTATACCCTGATCCTTGACATCAATCGCGATGGAATCTTCGGCAATGCCAATGATCGCACCCTCAACGGCGCCGCCGAGAATGGAACGAATCGGGTCTACTGGGATGGGCTTGACGGTAATGGCGCCAGGGTTCCTGCCGGCCCCCAATCGTTCAGCGCCCAGTTGCAGCTCAACCGCGGTGAGGTCCATTTCCCCTTTATTGATGTTGAGAACCACACGAACGGCCATCGGCTGCTGCGGGTCCGCCCTCCGGCAGCGGCCAGCGATCCCGATCCGAGCCTGGTGTATTACAATGATGCATACAACTACACCGGCACCGGCAACTACGACTTCTCCCCCTGCGCGGCGACCGATGCCCCCCCACCCCCCGACTGGGCCCAGGTGGCCGATCCGCGCTGCTACGGCACGTCCCTCGATGCTCGCCGTGTGCTCCAGGGCACGCCCTCGGTGGCTGCCGGTCTTTCCGGCGCCCATCGCTGGACGACGGCCACTGGCGTTACGTCCACACAGGGGTTCGGCGATCGGCGCCTGATTGACACCTGGACCTACCTGCCCTCCCCGCCGTTAATCTTAACCGGCCAGGTGGTACTGGCTGAGGCTGACCTTTCGGTAGAAAAGAGCCATAGCCCGCCAACGCTCACTCCGGGCGGGACAGTCACCTACACCGTTGTGGTGCGTAATGCCGGCCCAAGTCCGGCTATCGGCGCTCGCGTCCGCGACGATGTGCCCGCCGCAGTTACAGGTGTTACCTGGACCTGCGCGGTGACGGTGGGCACCGGCCGCTGCGGCGCTGCCGCTGGTTCCGGGAACCTGATCGAGACCACCGTAGATCTTGATCCTGGCGCGGCGATTACCTACACCATCGTAGGCCGGCTCAACCCCGATGCCGAAGGCAACCTGGTCAACACCGCCCTGGTGCGCCGCCCCAACGATAATACCGATCCGGATCTGAGCAACAATACCGCAACCAACGTCGCCCCGATTGCCGTTGCGGCCGATCTGGAGCTGAACAAGACCCTGGTTTCTCCGCCGCCTCTACGGGCCAACAGCATCGTTACGTTTACCGTGGCCCTGCGGAACCGTGGACCGGGCCGCGCCACCGGTGTCGCCGTCAGCGAGCGACTGCCCGACGGCCTGCGCTTCGAGAGCGCCTCTACGACCAGAGGTACGTATGATCCGGCCACTGGTGTCTGGACGGTTGGGACCATGGCCCGCGACGAGGTCGCCTCACTCACTATTGCCGCCTTCTGGAACGGCCAGCCGGTGGTCAATACGGCTCAGGTAAGCGAATCGGATACACCTGACCCGGATAGCACCCCTGGCAATAATGACCCGAATGAGGACGACCAGTCCAGTGTGCGCCTCCCCGCCACTGTGGCTGACCTGGAACTGACCAAGCGAGTCAATGCCCCGCGGGTGAACGTGGGCGCCAATGCGACCTTCACGATTGAGGTGTTCAACCGTGGCCCTGACCAGGCTACTGGCGTGCGGGTGAGCGACCGGTTGCCAACCGGCCTGGGCTTCGCCTCCGCCACCCCCAGCCAGGGCGCCTACGATCTGGCCAGTAGCCAGTGGGACGTGGGCACACTGCAACCCGACGGGCGCGCCACTCTGACCCTGGTGGTGACGGTCCTGGGCCCGGGGCCATTCGTCAATATCGCCCAGGTGAGCGCCTCCGACCAGCACGATCCTGACAGTACACCGAATAACGACGTGCCAACGGAGGACGATCAGAGCTTTGCCGTTGTTGCCGGCGATCTGGCCGATCTGTCCCTCGCCAAGACGGTTGACAATCCGCAGCCCCGCGTCGGTGACCCGATTATCTATACGGTGCTGCTGCGCAACGCCGGGCCAAGTACTGCAACTGGCGTTGAAGTGACCGACCGGCTCCCGGCAGGTCTCCAGTACCTCGGGCACGAGACCAGTCAGGGCGCCTACGACCCTGCCTCGGGGCGCTGGGCCGTGGGCAGCGTGCCCGCCGGCGGCGCTGCTACCCTGCGTATCAGCGCCCGGGTTCTGAGCTTCGCGCGCATTGTTAACCTGGCGGAAGTGACCGGTTCCGACCAGCCAGATCCAAACAGCACCCCGGGCAACAACGATCCGAACGAGGATGATCAATCCAGCGTGGCGCTCGATCCGCAGAGCGCAGATCTGTCGCTGACCAAACGGGCCAATACGACGCGCCCATCGCTCCGCGGCGAGGTCACCTACACGATTGAGTTGACCAATGCCGGTCCATCAGTGGCAACCAGCGTTCGTGTCACCGAGCGCTTGCCCGAGGGCTTGACCTACCTGCGCCACACTACCAGCCAGGGTAGCTACGCGCCGGCTACCGGTATCTGGGAGGTGGGCCGCGTTGAGGTGGATGTGCCGGTGACGTTAACGCTCACGGCGCGGGTGGATCGGCCCGGGCCGCTGACCAACACGGCCGAGATCACCAACTCCGATCAGCCCGATCCTGACAGTGTTCCTGGCAACAATGAACCTGGCGAGGACGATCGCTCCACTGTCACGGTGCAATCGCCCCTGGCCGACCTGTCGGTGAGCAAGCGGGCCGTGGAGCCGCGCCCCAGCGCCGCAGGGGAGGTCGGCTACCTCATCGGCGTTCACAATGCCGGCCCCGATGTTGCCACCGGCGTCCGCGTCGGCGAGAACCTGCCCCCCGGCGCCACGCTCATCTCGGCTACGCCGAGCCAGGGCGCCTACGCCGCCGGCGTGTGGGACGTGGGTACGCTCAATGTGGGCCAGAGCGCCACGCTCGCTATGGTCATCCGCGTCGCCGGGGTCCCGCCCTATGTCAACACGGTCGAAGTCATCGCCTCCGATCTGCCCGATCCCGATAGCACGCCGAACAACGGCAATCCGAACGAAGACGACTTCGCCAGCGTGGCGCTGCCCAGCGGGGTGATCGACCTGGAACTGGATCAGGATCCGGTGCGGATAATCGGCAGGCTCAACGACGGCGCGCTGTTGCGGATCAACCTGGTGAACCGGGGGCCGGATGTGGCCACCGGGGTTGAGGTCGAAAATCTGCTGCCGCCGGAACTCGGTTTCGTGAGCGCCGCACCCTCCCAGGGCGCCTACGATCCGCAAACCGGCCGCTGGACGGTGGGTGTGCTCCCGCCCAATGGCACGGCCTTCCTGCTGATCGCGACCAGGGTGTTGCCCGGTGATAACCGCGAGATCACCAACTTTGCCCAGGTTTCACGAGCCAACGAGTTCGACATCGATAGCACCCCTGCAAACCGGCCGGTTCCGGTGCGGGTTGAAGACGATGAAGACGTGCGAACGTTCAGCCGGCTTACGCCGGTGACGCTCAAACGCTTCACGGCGGTGCAGACCCCGTCAGGCGTGCTGGTGGAGTGGGAGACCGGCCTGGAGATCAACACGCTGGGCTTCTACCTCTACCGCAGCAGTAACGGCGCCCGCGCCACGGCCAGCCGTGTCACACCGGGCCTCCTGGCGGCGCGGGGCAGCAGCAGTGGTGGAGAGCGCTACAGCTTCCTCGACACCGGCGC
Organism: uncultured Chloroflexota bacterium; assembly: GCA_937120965.1. GTDB lineage: Bacteria > Chloroflexota > Chloroflexia > Chloroflexales > Chloroflexaceae > JACAEO01. The sequence continues at coordinate 9,474 of CAKZKA010000231.1, read as the reverse complement.
GACACCCGGCAGCACCTATACCTACTGGCTGGTCGAAGTTGAACGTGGTGGTCAGACCAGTGAGTATGGGCCGCTCACGCCTGTCAACTCCACCCTGGTCTGGCTGCCGATCCTGCGACGGTAATCGGCCGCCAGGTAATCGGCCTGGTCCCTCTTTCCAGCCGGTGTCGAGAGTCTGATACTACAGCATGTCGCAGGACGGGGCAACCTGGTTGCCCCGTCCTCGTTTACATGCCACGGCGCGCCACAAACTCCGCCGCATGGAGTATACTGTGCGCCAGAACCGCTTGCGGGCGACGCGCCTGTGTGCTGGGCGCCACCCATTCTTTGATCCTGCCCATCTTGTCGTTACGCGGCTTCACCGTACAACGACGAGACGAGACGAAGTGTTCCTGGGAGGGCTGTGCCCCTCCAAACCCGCCCCGGCGAGAGGGGTGTGGGGAAACCGGGTTTCTCCACCCTTCAATCGGTACCGGGAGCGGGTAACACCCCTGGGAGCAGGGGAATGGGGAAACCGGGTTTCCCCTCAGAGGTATACCCGGGAGGGCTGCGTCCTCCCAAACCTGCCCCTCCAATCACATCAGGAGAAAGTCTATGACCATTCACAATTTTAACCCCGGTCCGGCAGTGCTGCCGCGAGCCGTGCTGGAGCGCGCACAGGCAGAACTGCTCGACTACCAGGGGCGAGGGATGTCCATTCTGGAGATGAGCCATCGCTCGAAGGAGTATGAGGCGATCAATGCCCGCGCCGAAGCCCGCTTCAAGGCCCTGCTCGGTCTGAGCGACGACTATCGCGTGCTGTTCATGCAGGGCGGCGCCAGTGCTCAATTTGCCCTGGTGCCGCTGAACTTCCTCGTGCCGGGCAAAGTGGCCGACTATGTGGTCAGCGGGAGTTGGGGGGAAAAGGCGCTCGAAGAGGCGCGCCGGGTCGGGCGCACGGCCGTGGCCGCCAGTAGCGCCGAGGGCAACTACCGGCGCGTGCCCGCACCTGCCGAGATCCGTCTCTCAGAAGAGCCGGCCTATGTCCATATCACCACCAACGAAACCATTCAGGGGGTCCAGTGGGCCGACATTCCCGCCATCGAGGGGGTGCCGGTGGTGGCCGATATGAGCAGCGACATTATGGCGCGCCCCTTCGACGCCTCGCGCCTGGCTCTGTTCTACGCCGGCGCCCAGAAGAACCTCGGTCCCGCCGGTGTCACCGTGGTAGCCATCAACCAGGGCTTTATGCAGCAGGCCCGCGCCGATCTGCCAGCAATCTTCAGCTACAAGACGCACGCCAAAAACAACTCGCTCTACAATACTCCGCCAGTCTTCGCCGTGTATATGCTCGATCTGGTGCTGGAGTGGATCGAGGCACTGGGCGGTCTTTCGGCGATGGCCGAGCGGAATGCCCGCAAGGCTGCCCTGGTCTATGCCGCGATTGACCGCAGCGGCGGCTTCTACCGCGGCCACGCCGAACCCGGCTCCCGCTCCCAGATGAACGCGACCTTCCGCCTCCCCGATGAGAGCCTGGAGAAACGCTTTGTCAGCGAGGCGCAGGCCGAAGGGATGGTGGGGCTGGCCGGACATCGCTCCGTCGGTGGCATCCGCGCCTCGCTCTACAATGCGCTGGAGGAGCAGAGTTGCCTCGCGCTGGCGCAGTTCATGGATGCCTTTGCAGCAAAGCACGGTTAGCGCGCCCGCTTGTATGCGCGTCGTCATCCTCTCGAAAGCGCTGGTGGCCGGCGCATACCAACGCAAGCTCGAAGAAATCGCGCGGCTTGGCGTCGAATTGACCGTGCTGGTTCCTCCAGCCTGGCGCGAGCCGCGCGTGGGTGTGCAACGATTGGAACGGCGCTATACCACCGGGTATACGCTGACCGTCCTGCCCATCGCCCTGAACGGACGCCACCACCTCCACTTTTATCCCACCCTCGGGCGCGCCTTGCGCCGGCTGCGCCCCGAGGTGTTCCATATTGACGAGGAGAGCTTCAACCTCGCCACGTTCCAGGCGATGCGCCTGGGAGTCGCCCTCGGCGCGCGGTGCTGTTTCTACAACTACGCCAATATCGAGCGCTTCTACCCGCCGCCCTTCAATCTCTTCGAGCGCTACAACTTCCGCCATGCGGCCCATGCCCTGGCCTGCAACCAGGAGGCCGCCCGGATCATTCGGCGCCACGGCTACACCGGGCCACTGACGATTGTGCCCCAGATTGGCGTAGACCCGGAGGTATTCGCCCCTGCCCCCCAGCAGCGCGATGGCGCGACCTTCGTGGTTGGCTACCTCGGACGGCTGGTTCCCGAGAAGGGGGTGCTGGATCTGGTCGAAGCGCTGGCGCAACTGCCGCGGCACGTACGCCTGCGCCTGGTGGGCGATGGCGTGCAACGACCACTCATCGCCCGGCGGGCATCCCGGCTCGGCCTCGATGAGCGCATCGAACGCCTGCCCGCCGTGAGCAGCACCGACGTGCCCGCCATCCTGCGCGGTTTCGACACGCTCGTGCTCCCCTCACGCACTACCCCAACCTGGAAGGAGCAGTTCGGACGGGTGTTGATCGAGGCCATGAGCTGTGGCGTGCCGGTGATCGGATCAAGCTCCGGCGAAATCCCCCACGTCATCGGTGAGGGCGGCCTGACCTACCCCGAAGGCGATGTTGGCGCCCTCAGCGCAGCCATTGCGCGCCTCGTCGCCGACCCCGTTGCCCGGCGCGAGCTGGCTTGCCGGGGACGGGAGCGCGTCCTGGCTCACTTCACCCAGGCCGCCATCGCCCACCGCCACGTTGAGGTCTACGAGGCTATGGCCCGGCACTGATTGCCTGTCCAGGTTTTCCACACCTCATGCACATATGTGGAAATCAGGCCGCCATCCACCCCAACCCGCCCAGCGCTTCGCGGTCTTCCTGCCATCGTGGCGCTTGCTTGCGTCAGTAGGCCCGGGCAAACACCACCTGACGCGTCGTTTCACGCCCCGTGTAGACGCAGGCGCCGGGCGCTTCGGGCTGATCCAGAGGGATACAGCGGATCGTGGCGCGCGTCTCCTCCTGGATGCGCCGCTCATCATCGGCGCTCCCGTCCCAGTAGGCCCAGGCAAAGCCGTGTTCGACCTGCTGCTTCAACTCGTCGTAGGTGCGCACCGTGGCGCTGCGCTGCTCCCGGAAGGCCAGGGCGCGCTGGAAAAGCCCCGTCTGCATCTCGTCGAGCAGGGCGACGAGGCGCTCGGTCAGGCCGGCCTGGGGCACAAAGCTCTTCCCCTGGCGGCCCGGCAGATCGCGCCGGGCGACGGCCACGCTGTTCTTCTCCACGTCTTTCGGGCCCACCTCCAGACGCACCGGCACGCCCTTCAGTTCCCATTCGTTGAACTTGAAGCCCGGGGTGAGATTGTCGCGGTCATCCACCTTGAAGCGCAAACGTCCCTGCCAGTCGCCAGTAATACGCTCAATCGCCTCCAGCACCCGCGCGCGCTCCTCGGGGTTCTTGTAGATCGGCACAATCACCACCTGGGTGGGCGCCAGGCGCGGTGGCAACACCAGACCCTCATCGTCAGAGTGGGTCATAATCAGCGCCCCCACGAGCCGCGTGCTCACGCCCCAACTGGTCGTCCAGCAGTGCTGGACGGTGTTGTTCTGGTCGGTGTAGGTGATGTCGAAGGCGCGGGCGAAGTTCTGGCCCAGATTATGCGAGGTGCCGGCCTGCAGGGCGCGTCCGTCCTGCATCATCGCCTCGATGCAGTAGGAACGCAGCGCGCCGGGGAACTTCTCCTTTTCGCTCTTCAGCCCGCGGATCACGGGTACGGCCATTACCTGCTCGACAAAATCGGCGTACACCTCGTGAAGGATCTTGAGCGTTTCGGCTTCGGCTTCGGCCTCGGTAGCATGGGCGGTGTGCCCTTCCTGCCACCAGAACTCCGAGGTGCGCAGGAAGGGTCGGGTTCGCATCTCCCAGCGCATCACGTTGCACCACTGGTTGTAGAGCAGAGGCAGATCGCGGTAGGAGCGGATCCAGCGGCTGTAGAAATGGCCGATAATTGTCTCACTGGTTGGGCGAATCACGTAGGGCTCGGTCAGGTCCTCCCCCCCGGCGCGAGTGACTTCGGCAACTTCCGGCGCGAAGCCTTCAACGTGCTCGGCCTCTTTCATAATGAAGCTTTTGGGGATGAGCAACGGGAACTGGACGTTAGCGTGGCCAGTGGCCTTGATGCGCTGATCCAGTTCGCGCTGCATCATCTCCCAGATACCCCAACCGGTGGCCTTGACCACGATACAACCCCGCACCACCTCGGCAGGCTCCGCCAGGTCGGCTTCGCGCACAATATCGAGGTACCACTGGTTATAATCGGTCGCGCGGGGAGTAATGACATCTTTTGGCATAGTCGCTCCTCTATTGCATGCTAACGCAGATCTTTACGCATGAGTTCGCTGGGGATACTGATCCTGCCGACGACGGGGGAAGTGCGCGCCACGATCTGGTAACCGCGACGGAGGTAGAGGCGCCGGGCAGGCTGGTTGCTGCTGATGACACGCAGGTATGCGACGCCTGCGCCCATGCGGCGGGCCTGTTCTTCAATCCGGTCCATGATCGCATCGCCAATGCCACGCCCACGCTGGTCTTCGGCAACAACGACGCTGTAGATGTAGCATTCGCCGGGTCGGAGCCGCGTTTCACCCACCAGCGCAGCGCGCAACATGTTGCCTATCAACACCAGGGTGTTGAGCAGACCCAGGCAGCGCATCGCCAGAGCCAGTGTGCCCCGGGGCAGGCTTACCGTACCCACGTCGCCATAGAGGCGTATACTGGCGCTACCCACCGGTCTACCGCCGGCATCGAGGGCCATGAAGCGCCCCCGCGCACCGCTTGCTAGCTCGTGTTCGACGAGGTGGCGAATCAGGCGCACCTGGCCCGCGCGCGGCCCGCGCAGTACGCCAGGCATCTCCGCGTGAAAGAGTTGCACCACCAGTTCGGCCAGGGCCTCAGCGTCGGTAGAGGTTGCGGGCCGCAGTGTGACCGTCTCGGTCGCCATACCCCGTTGTCCATCGGTTGTGCAGCAGGCTCCAGCGCGGCAATTGCCTGGCGATGAGGATGGTCGGAGAAAAGGGGTCGCGGGGAAACCGGTTTCCCCGCGACCCCCATGACAGGTGGGGCGGTTACGCCCGGCCCCGCGCCATCGGTCAGTTCCGTCTGCGAGCAGTTACTTCGCCGCGTAGGTGGCCAGCACGCCACCGGCCTCGATAGTGCCACCAACCTGGACGCGTATCTCAGCGATGACGCCAGCGTGCGTGGCGGCAATCTCGTTTTCCATCTTCATCGCTTCAACAATGAAGAGCACCTGCCCGGCCTCCACCTGCTGGCCCGGTTCGGCGCGCACTGCAACCACGCGACCCTGGATGGGGCTGATCACCCCGTCAACCTTGGGCGCCAGGCCACCCTTTCTGGCCCCCGCAGCCGGCCGGCGCTCGCCAGTTGCTGCGGGACGCGCACCGGCAGCGCCGGCAACCGCTACCGGCGCCGGCCCCGCTCCGAAGACCTTCACCCCGAAGCGCCGATTGTTCACCTCCACAGTGAACTCGCGCGGCTCTTCGGGGCCGGGCGCAGCACCCGGCTCAGGGGGTGGCGGCATAAACGGCCGAAGTTGCTCAACCAGTTCGGGGTGCTGCCCAATGAAGTTCACCGTAGCCTTCCCGCTGCTGAAGACCGGATGGCTCAGCGCGGCGCGGTAAAAGGGAATAGTGGTAATCACCCCGCCGATGGTGTACTCGGCAAGGGCGCGCTGGGCGCGGGCAATCGCCTCGGGACGCGTCTCGGCCCACACGATCAACTTGGAGAGCAGCGAATCGTAGAACTGCGGGATCGTATAGTCGGCGCGCACGCCACTGTCCACACGCACGCCCAGACCGGTCGGCTCCTGGTAGGTGGTGATCGTTCCCAGCGCAGGGCGGAAGTTGTGCAGCGGGTCTTCAGCATTGATGCGGCACTCGATGGCGTGGCCCCGCGGCGTCAGCTCCTCCTGGCGCAGCCACAGACGCTCACCCTGGGCGATCCGCAACTGGGCCTTCACCAGGTCCACTCCATAGACCATCTCGGTTACCGTGTGTTCCACCTGGATGCGGGTGTTCATCTCCAGGAAATAGTACTTCCCATCCTGGAAAAGAAACTCCAGCGTCCCGGCGCTCACATAGCCCACCGATTGGGCCAGCCGTACTGCCGCAGCACCCATCTCGGCGCGGATCTCGGGGGTCAGCGCTGGCGAGGGCGACTCTTCGATTAACTTCTGGTGGCGGCGCTGCACCGAGCAATCCCGCTCACCCAGGTGTACCACGTTGCCATGAGAGTCGGCGAGCACCTGAATTTCGATATGGCGCGGATTATCCAGATACTTCTCGACGTAGAGCGCGCCATTCTTAAAGGCCACTTCGGCCTCGCGGCGGGCGCTGGCGAAAGCGTCAGCCAGCTCGTCCGGCGAGCGCACCACGCGCAGACCGCGCCCACCGCCGCCGCCGACGGCCTTGATCGCGATCGGGTAGCCAAACTCGTCGGCGATACGGCGCAATTCGGTCAGTTCCTCGATCGCCTCCAGGGTTCCCGGCACCAGAGGCACCCTGGCCGCCGTCGCCTCGCGGCGCGCGGCAGTTTTCCCCCCCATCCGCTCCATAGCCTCGGGTGGTGGCCCGACAAACACCATGCCGGCCTCGGTCACGGCCCGGGCGAAGTCGGCGTTCTCGGCGAGGAACCCGTAGCCGGGATGCACGGCGCCCGCGCGAGCCTGATGCGCAACTTCAATAATCCGGGGGATGTTCAGGTAACTCTCGGCCGAAGGCGCCGGGCCGAGCAGATAGGCGGCATCGGCATACGCTACGTGGGGCGCGTCACGGTCAGCTTCGGAGTATACGGCGACGCACCGCAACCCCAGTTCCCGACAGGCGCGCATCACACGCAGGGCAATCTCGCCACGATTGGCGATCAGCACGGTGTCGAACATATGCTTCCGCTTACATACGGCCAGTTGCCGGTGAGACCGCAGCCAGGATAATGCAAGAACTACCGCCTCGATGGTGATCGCGCGGCCGGTGTGTGATCGTGGGAGGTCTCGCCGAAACTGGTGCCAGGGCGATTCCGAGCGTGCGGCAAGCCCGCTGCGCCGCAGCTAATTGTAGCATACTCCGTCCTGTTACAAGTTATACCCATCGAGTGCGCCGGGGTTCATACGCGGACCTTGCGATGTTCGCCTCTCGCCCGTAACTTCACGGCCAGGAACGGCGTTCTTTCTAGTAGAGCAGGGGCGCTACAGTAGCGCCAGGAAGATGAGCCAACCCGGATCTCGCCGTGAGCTACGTCATGTCAAGCCAACCTGGAACGAGACCTGCCCGGCGCGCACTGTTCCAGAACGCGCGGTTCGCGGCACTCCCTGCCCCCACGCCGTCCCGCCCGCTGGCCCGCGTGCTGGTAAGCGACGATGATCCGGACATCCGCCAGATTTACGCCCTGCTACTGACCAGCCACGGCTTCGAGTACATCGGCGCACCTGCGGGCGCTGGCCCGGCGACACTCGAACTGGCGGCCCGCGTGCGGCCCCACTTGCTGATCACCGATGTCCACAAGCCGGGCTTCGATGGTCATCGCCTGCGGGACATGCTCCGCGCCAATCCGGCTACTGCCCACATTCCCGTGCTGACCGTCTCAACCATGGACCCGATGAGCGATCCGCGTCTGGCCGGAAGCGGTCCACTGGACGACTACTTCCTCAAGCCCTTCACCTTTGAGGCGCTGCTCTACCGTGTGGCTGCCCTGCTGCCATTAGGCGCGGTGGCCCACGATCAACTGGTGGCGCGGGCGCAACGCTTCGCGTGCTACGAGCACTTCCACCCGGTCACCGGTCTGCCCTGCCTGCACACTCTGTCGAGCGCCCTGCCCACACTCACCGGTCGGCCGGGCTGGGCAGCCACAAGCGTGAGCATTGGCGGTTTCGCGGCACTGGTACGACGCTGTGGCCGCCCGGTGGCCGAAGGGGTGCAGGCCCGTCTGGGCGCCCTTGTGCGCGCAGTTGCCGGGCCAGAGGTGTTCGTTGCGCACCTCGGCTTCGACCCGCAGGTGGCCCTCGTCGGCCCGCGTGAGGCCGTCGCCGCGGCTACCGCGGCGCTGGTGGCCCGCTTTGAGAGCGTCCAGCAAGTGGCTGCCCGCTGTGCCGCGCCACTTCCCCCGCCCCGCCTGCGTCTCTGCCACACCGATGATCGCGCAGGCCTGGAGCCTGGCCTGCTGGCCCTGCGCGCCGCGCTGCGCGGCGAACCAGGCGCCGCCTGATCCCGCCCTGCTCGTATGCGTTCACCCTTCTCTCGGGAGCGCGGGCAGCTTGCCCGCATCCATACCCTTCCGAGTGAGAGCCTGTGCGCCCGGGGTGGCGCTTTCCCCTTCAAAGGGTTTCACCTGTTCTGGGATGGGCTTTCAGATATGGCAAAACGCCTGAATCCGCTAACGCATGGGAAACGAAGAAATGAATGCGAAAGGCGCGCCTTCCAGGGAGGCGCGCCAACCCGGCAACCCTTCACCCCGCTAAAAGCCCACGCGCTCCTGTCCCTTAAGGTTCAGCAGACCCCGCACTTCGGCGGGTGTGGCAATCGGCCGGTCGAACTCTCCGGCAATCCGCACAATCTTCTCCACCAGTTCGTGGTTCCGGCCCAGCACGCCCCGACGCACGAAGATGTTATCCTCCAACCCCACCCGGGCATGCCCGCCAAGCATAATCGCCGCGGTGCACATATGAAACTGCTGGGGATAGCCCGCGCCAATCACCGACCAGCGGTAGCCGTCGGCGCCGAAAAGGCGGGTCGCCGTGTCGAGCAAGTGGGTCAGATCGTAGAGCGTGGCGCGAATGCCTCCCAGCACGCCCATCACAAACTGCAACCAGATCGGTTTTTCGACCAGACCCTCGCTGAGCATAAACTCAAGATTGTAGAGATGACCGACATCGTAGATCTCGAACTCCGGTCGGGTATCGGTCTTGCGCATTTCTTCAAGGAAGTGCCTGATGCTGGCGAAGGTGTTGGGGAAAATGAAATCCTCGCTCCCCTTGAGCCACCGGGCTTCCCAGGGGAAACGATAGTCGTCGTCGTTGAAACGTCGCGCGATCGGATGGACCGAGAAGTTCATCGAGCCCATATTGCAGGTTGCCAGTTCCGGCTGCCAGGTCGGCACCACACGCACCCGGTCGGCGGGGGCCATGCCCACTCCCCCGCCGGTGGTGGTGCAGATCACCGCGTCGGTGCGAGCTTTGATCGCCTTGAGGATCTCCCCAAACAGGTCCATATCCGACGATGGCGCGCCATTCTCGGGGTTCCGGGCGTGAATGTGGATGATTGCTGCGCCGGCGCGGGCGCAACGCTCGGCATCCTCGGCCAGGTGTTCGATGGTGTAGGGCAGGTACGGGGTCTGGGTTGGCACCGTTACCGCGCCGGTCAGCGCGGCCGTGACGATCAACGGTTCCATGGCGCCTCCTGAGGTGAA
>CAKZKA010000230.1 GCA_937120965.1 uncultured Chloroflexota bacterium | reverse complement strand
ACCAGTAACAATCTGAAGGGTCGGGCTCGGGCTTGCGGTTCGCTCAAAGCCCGGCGTGCTCGTGGGGGTGGTCGCCGGCAATCTACCTGTATCAGGTGTAGCGGTAACGCCGGGGATGATCACAATGATGGTAGGGGTAAGAGAAGGCTGGACGCCGCCTGCAATCGCGGTAGCGGGTTGCGCCGTCACCGTCGGACGTGGCGTTGGCAGAACGGTAGGGGTGGGGGTTGGCGGAACGATGGAAGCGACAGGGGGCGCCACCTCAACCAGCGGAGCAACCGTAACGGCCGCAGAGATGCCAACAGGCGTCTGGGCGCGGCGGGCTACTTCGGTGGCTTGCAGGTCGCCGAGGGCGGGATCAACAGCGGCGAAACTGATCCCCGGCGGGAAGGGGCGGTAGAAGCCGAAACCTGAGGTGGCCCCGACGTCCTTGAACGGATTGTGGTCGGGCAAAATCAAGCGCAAAGCCACCTCGGCGATGCAGCCGATGGGGAGCAAGGCCAGCAGCAGCGCAAGCAGCACGAGTCCGGTCAGCCCATCACGGCGACGTCGTTGACTCGTTGGATTGGGCGACGGCGAGGGTTCGTTCATTGGCCTGCTGCAAAGTGATGCTAAAAGTGCTTCCACGGCCGGGCGCGCTATCCACACGCACCGTACCGCCCTGGCGCTCGATTAACTGACGGGTAATGGCCAGACCGAGGCCGCCACCTCGCTGGCTTGAGCTGTTACCATCAACGCGCTGAAAGCGCGAGAACAAGCGCGGCAGCATCTCCGGCGGAATACCCCGGCCAGTATCGGTTACATCAATCTGTACCTGTCCGTGGAGTGGAAAGACCCTGACAGTGACCCCGCCGGTATCCGTATACCGGCGAGCATTATCGAGGATCTGGCCAAGCGCGCGCTGGAGCTGCTCGCGATCGGCGAGCACAGCAGGCAGATCGGGTGGGATCTCAACCGTCACGCTGAGGCGCTTGGCCTCGAAGGCGGGAAGCAGCGGCGCCAGAGCCCGGCTCACCACCATATCGAGATCCAGGGGTTGCAGATCGGCGCGCAGCCGCCCGGACTCGATATCGGCGATGAGAATAGCGTTATTGACCATATCGGTCATTTCGATGGCGCGCAGGCGTACCTGTTCGAGCAGTTCGGCCTGCTCCGTCGTGGGGGGAGCGCTACCAGCGCCGCGCAGGAGCAACTCGGTAAAGCCACGGATCACGGTCAGCGGCGTGCGCAGTTCGTGCGAGATCGTGGCAATAAAGTCGGTCTTTGCCTTATCAATCGCCACGGCCTCAGTAACATCGTGCAGCACGATAACCTCGCCAGCGGGCGCCCCCTCCTCGGCCAGCAGCGGCGAGCGAGTCAGGGTAACAACGCGTCGCCCCAGGCGGAACTGGGGGTCGCTGCGGCCAAAAACCTCGCGCGCCTGCGGCGCCGCTTCGAGGGGCAGCCCATCGAAGCGCGGGCGCGTTTCGCGCCAGTTCTTCAGCCCCAGCATCTCTTCAGCGGCGCGGTTCAGTTGAATGATCCGCCCCGTTTCATCACAGACCACCACCCCATCGCCGATAGATGTGAGAATGGCCTGGCGTTGCTTGGCATCCTGCTGGACCTGACTGTAGAGCAGGGCATTAGCCAGCACAGCGCTGGCCATATTTGCCACCACCGCCAGGCTCTGCTGGCTCGACTCATCGAAGGCCGCGGGTTCCGGATGGACTAGCAACAACGCCCCGACAACCTGGCGTTGCCGAAAGATCGGCATCCAGTAAACCGTCTGTAGTCCGGCAGAGGCCAGGCCGGCCGCCTGAGCAGTTTCCGGATCGAGAGGAAGCAGGCGCGGTTCCTGCACGTCAGGCGCGCTGAAGGAGGCCATGCTGGAAGGCTCCAGCGCCTGTTGGGGGAGTGAGCGCAGATGATCGGGCGCTTCGGGGCGGATGCGATAGCCGAAGCCCTCGCGCGTTTCGAGGAGCGCAACGGCCTCCGTATCCGGCACAAATGCAGCGGCCGCCTCGGAGGCAACCGTAAGCACCTGGTCAATATCAATGGTACGGTTCAGCTCACGACTGGCCACGTACAACCGCAGCAGGTGCTCGGTCATCTGGTTAAAAGCCTGGGCCAGCCGGCCCAGCTCATTCGGCTCGGTGACCGTACTGCGCCGCTCCAGGTCACCGGCAGTAACCGCCTCTGCCGTCTCAACCAGGTTCTCCAGCGGGCGCGTAATGCGCCGCGCCACCATAATGCCGACAATCACCGTTGCCAGGGCAAGCGCGGCAGTAACCCCGAGCACGGCCGAGCGGCTCGACGACCAGGCGCTCACCACAAAATCGGTTGAGAGACCGACGGAGAAGTAGCCCGACTGCACGCCACGGATGACCAGGGGCGCGTAGAGTTGTTGAAACTCGCGCCCGCCCACCATGGCAACCGTATTGACCGAACAGGCGGGTGGGCGGGTCGTTTCCACAGGCGAGACCAGCCGCCCCGAGAGGGTGCCAATATCGAGGCAGGGATCCTCCGCCTCGGCTCCACTGCCAGAGCGTCCGGTTTCAGGGCGGGCGTCGGGCGCATTCAGGGCGCTCAACTGCGCCAGTAGCCGGTCGCTCATATCGAGCGAGGCGAGATCAACGCCGGCCACCGTGGTGGCATAGGCGATGCCACGGACATCGTAGATCGTGCTGATTGCGGCCTGGCTGCGCTGCTGCAAATCGGCAAGCAGGCCATTGAGGCGCTGGGCGACGAGCAGCCCGCCAACGAGCAGTTCATCGTCACCGGCCCGGCTGATCACGTAAACCGGAGCAACAGTAAAAAAGTGCAGATGGTCGTTTCCCGCGTTGTCGCGGAAGGAGATCAGGCCGCTAAACTTATCGCCCCGTTCGCTGGTGCCAGGAATGGGTGTACTCTCGCCGCGCAGGACACTCTCAATCAGGGGGATGCCGGCAAGATTGGTGCCCAGGTAGCGGATCGGCGCGCTGTCTGCGTCAGGAGCGCGCTCCCAATCCACCAGGGCCAGGCCCTGGGGATCGAAGACGATCAATCGATCCGGCTTGACATTCTCGTTCACCTGGGCGAGCTGCCACAGGCCCTCGAGGGCCTGCTCGAGCCCCTGGATGTTCCGGTCGCGCATCGCCTGCGGCACTGAGGGTGCGCCGGTCTCGGCGTTGGGCGCGGTGAAGATGATCTGGCCGAGGAAGGTGATATTGCCAATTTCGCGCTGGGCGAAGGACTCGGAGAAGTTACGCGCCACCTGGCCGAGCTGGTTGCTGAAGCGTTCCTGCCAGCTATCGGCCACCAGGGTAATGGCGATAAACGAGCCAACCAGCATCACCAGGATCATCAGGGCCAGATATGGGCCGATGACCGTGTATTTGAGCTGTGAGCGGTAGGTGTTGAGAAACTGCCGCATCGTGATGACCCGCGTTATTACCTGGCGCCGCTAATCGTGTCCTCTTGTGTGAGCATACGCCACAAAGGCGCAAAAATCACGAAGGCCTGGTACTACAACGAGACGTAGCATGACTTCGCCGCGGCGGAGGTTGCGAGAGCCACAAGCTCTCGAAAGATATCTCTGGCGCGATGCAGCAAAGCCACGCCGCACCAGAAATGGTATTTGGGAAGGGACCTGCCCCCCTCCGCTCGCTGAAAAAGCTCTCGTTCTGGCCATAGATGCTCTTATTATAATATGTCACTGATGACATAAACAAACGTCGGATGTGACGATTTTTTAAACGTTAACTCGCAAACTCTTTATACTGCCCAACAGCATAGATTAGCGTCCTCAGGGCGAGGTTTTGCACGCCAGGCAGGGGGATGGGGAAACCCGGTTTCCCCATGTCCCAACCGCTGTTGGGAGCGGCTGGCGCCCCCACCGGCAGGGGGATGGGGAAACCCGGTTTCCCCATGTCCCTGCCGCTGTTGGGAGCGGCTGGCGCCCCCACCGGCAGGGGGATGGGGAAACCCGGTTTCCCCATGTCCCAACCGCTGTTGGGAGCGGCTGGCGCCCCCACCGGCAGGGGGATGGGGAAACCCGGTTTCCCCATATTTTCACATCAGGGGCAGTGCCAGGGCAAAGGTGCTCCCGCGGCCCTCAAGGCTCTCCAGCCAGATCCGACCGCCGTGCGACTCCACCGCCAGCTTGCAAAAGGTTAAGCCCAGCCCGGTGCCCTGGGTCTTGCGCCCGCCGTGGGCCTGGCCAAACTTCTCGAAAATGCGTTCGTGGTACTGGATGGGAATGCCCGGGCCTTCATCGCGCACCCAGAAGATGAGCCAGTCGCCGGTGGAGAGGTCCGGCATGCGCACAGGCGGGCCGTCCGTCGCTCCGGCGTCTGCGCTCACGCGCACCGCCACTGCCCCCAGAGTCACAGTGCCGCCGGTCGGCGAAAACTTGATCGCGTTATCGAGCAAGTTCTGCAGCACGCGCACCAGGGTGTCGCGATCCGCTTCGATCAAGGGCAAGCCGACAGCCAGATCCTGCACCAGACGCACCTTCTGCACCTGCGCCGAACCCTTGAGCCGCTCCAGGACCTGATCCACCAGTTCGTAGGGCGAGAGCGGTTGCCGGTCGAGGTGCATCCGGCCCTGCTCCATCCGGGCGATATCGAGCAGGGTGTTCACCATCTCCAGCATCGTCTGGCTACCCTGGTAGGCGATACTCAGCAACTCTTGCTGTTGAGCGGTAACCGGACCGCCAAGGCCGCGCCGCACCATCGCTATGCCGTTCATGATCGAGGTCAGTGGCGCGCGCAGATCGTGGACGAGCATGCCAGCATAATCTTCGCGCAGTTGGGCCAGTTCACGCTCCTTTGAGATATCCTGGAACAGCGCCAGACGACCAATCGCGGCGCCGCTGGCTTCATGAACCGGCAGGATGTAATGGCGGATAAAGCGTCGCGGCGGCCCGGTGAACTCGAGTTCGACCACCGCTTCGGCGCGATCGTCGTCGTTCAGCCACGACGGGCGTTCCACGGCAGTAGCGCGGGCGTTCAATTCGGCCAGCACTGTGTCGAGGGGGCGGCCAATGAGGGCCTCACGGCGAGTTTGGAGCAAGCGGGCCGCGGTCGGGTTGGCCGTCACCACCTGACCGCGCATATCGGCCATCAGGATGCCGTCGTTGGCGGAATTGAGGATCGCCTCGAAGCGGTCGCGCACGGTGGTCACGGTCTGGAAGAGCCGCGCGTTTTCGATGGCCACGCCGATGGTTGTCGCCATGCGCGCCAGGCGCCGGGCCTCCTCTTCGGTAAAGCGCCCTTCAATCTTGTTCAGCAGCTCAATGACGCCGATCGTGCGCCCCTTAACCACTATCGGCACGCAGAGGATGTTTCGCACCACAAAGCCGACCGAGTCGCTCACGTCGCGCAGAAAGCGCGGGTCGCTGGCGGCATCGTGGACGATCTCATACCGCTGCGACTCGGCCACACTCCAGACGATCCCCTGGCCGTGGGGGATGCGCACGCCGAACAGTTTCTCCTCGCCGGCCTCCAGGGTCATCACAAAGACCAGTTCATCCTTCTCCTCATCGAGCATGAGTAGTGAGCCGGCCTCCACCTGGAAGTACTCGTTGAGTTTTTCCATCACCAGGTGGTAAACCTCGCGGGTGTTGAGCGAGGAGGCGACGGCGGCGGCAATATCGTTGAGAGTTTCCAGCTCGGCGGTGCGGCGCTGGGCCTTCTCGGTAATGCGGAACGCGGTAATCGCGGCGGCAATCTGGCCAGCCAGCAGCCGGGCATGACCAATCTCATTCTCCGAGAAGGAGCGAGGCTCATCCACGCTGGCAAAGATCAGCAAGCCGATGCAGGCATCCTGGGCCACCAGGGGGAGCAACAGCAGCGAACGAACGTGGCCGACGCTGACCAGCGCGGCGATCTCGGCCAGGTTCGAGTTAGTGACGAGTTGGGAGAGTTCGGCAACGTCGTTGATCTGAGCAGGCTGCCGGTTCAGCACCAC
Source organism: uncultured Chloroflexota bacterium (assembly GCA_937120965.1). Classification (GTDB taxonomy): domain Bacteria; phylum Chloroflexota; class Chloroflexia; order Chloroflexales; family Chloroflexaceae; genus JACAEO01. The sequence continues at coordinate 6,875 of CAKZKA010000230.1, read as the reverse complement.
CTGGCGCATCACGGTGGTTTCCGCCAGGGGAAAAGGCGCCGGCAGTTTCGTCTGCGGTGGATAGGTGTTGGTGAGTTGCGCCAGGCTACCGTCCTCGCTCAGCAGCACCACGCCGCTATTGTGCAGATTGAAGAGGTGGGCGAACTCGTTCAGGCTGAGGAAGAGCAGCTCATCGAGGGTGGTAGCCGTCTCAATTGCCCCGGCGATGCGCAGGAGCGCCCCGTTACGCAATTCGAGCAGGGTCTCGCTGGTCATCTGGTGCTCGTGATCGGTCATGCGCTTGCTTTCGTGGGAATGGCGACTATGGAAGCAGAATGACCTGAAGCGTCAGGGCCTTTCCGGAAAGGCCGGCCCTGGTAGCCCGCTACGTTGCGCACAGAAACACCAGCTAGCGCCTGTATCGGCGCTTGCATTCTCCGTATTATAGCGATGCTTGACTGGATGAGCAACCTGATCGCGAGAAAAACCCGGTTTCTCCTCAGACGATCGTGCGGCTGCGCCGCACACGCCAGAATGAACATACGTGTTCCTGGGAGGGCGTAGAGGCGCGGCGGCGCCGCGCCTCTACGCCCAAACCCTCCCACACCCGGCCTATTTTCAGGTTAGACACCGCGCGAACGGCCCTCATAGAGCGCCTCGTGGTGCGCGGCGATGGCGCCCCACGAGAAGCGCGCGGCCAGGGCGCGCCCGGCGACGGCAAGGCGGGCGCGGGCGGGGTCATCGGCGGCGAGGGCGACCATCGCTGCGGCGAGGGCTGCCGGGTCGTTGGGGGGCACCAGGAGCGCCGCCGGGCCCAATGCCTCGGTGGTTGCCGGATCGGCGGGCAGGGTGCTTACCACCGGGCAGCCGTGGGCCAGGGCGGCGAGCAGGCTTCCCCGGCGAAATGAAGCCCCGTCGCGGAAGGGCAGTACCGCTAGATCGGCAGCCAGTAACCACGCCGAGACCTCCTCGGCTGCCAGGTGCCCGGTTTCATGCACGCGGGAGGCCAGCCCGAGGCGCCGGGCCAGAGCACGCACCGCTTCGGCGTGGGCCACATCCTGCGGCGCAGTGGCGGCCCCGCCAATGATCACCAGCCGCCAGGAGGGATCGAGGCGGGCCAGGGCTTCGAGCAACACATCCAGGCCCTTGCTGGGCGCCAGCAGCCCGAAGAAGGCCACCAGCCGCCCCGAGACATCAGGCCCCAGCCGGGCGCGCCAGGCCGCGCGCTCGAAGCCCGCTGGCGGCGCAACCGGGATGTTCGAGCCGATGGGGATCACGTGCGCGTGTAATACCATTTTGGATTTTAGATTTTGGATTGTGGATTGCCACGCTGGGCAGCACAACGCCTGAAATCGCTTCAGGCAATGCGGCATCATCAACGGTAATTGGTATAAGTCGCTCAGGTGGGCCGCGTCAGCCGCAGTTGTGGCAATCACCACATCGGCGTCGCGGGCCAGACGCCAGTTGACCCAGCGGCGCAACGGCCCGGCCCTGGGGAAGAGGTAGGGCGTCAGCAGATCGTGAAACGTCACCGCGATCCGCGGTCGCCCGGGCAGGGCACGCAGGCGCCACGGCAACAGATTGACCCCGGGACGCATACCATAGGCGCCGGTCTGGTACTGGATGTGCAACCAGTGGGGCCGCAGCCGGTCGAGCGCGTCGATCACCGCGGGCCAGCACCGCAGCGACCAGTCCAGGCGATCGAACGGCTGCTCCGGCAGATCCGCCGCGCCGTACAGGCGCAGGCGCCGCTCCTGAATGGTCAGCACAGTGACGGTGTGCCCGCGTTCGCCCAGGGCCTCGGCCAGGCGGCGGGTATAGTCGCCGACGCCGCCGGGTTGGGGCGGGTATTCGCCGCTCAACAGCACGATGCGCATCGTTGTAAGAGGGGCGAGCCAGGGTTCGCCCCTGCTCAACTCTGCCGACCGATCAGGCTCTCGGCCAGGGCGCGCAGGCGGGCGCGGGCCGCGGTGCTTTCGGGGGTCTCCCCGAGCCCAAGGCGGTCGAGCGCGGCAAAGGCGGCGCTATGGTGCCCGGCGGCCACGCCAGCGCAGTAGGCGCGTGAACCGGCGGCGTCAAGGATCACCAGGGCGGCCCGCACGGCCTCATCGTCCATCTCCGATTGGGTGTAGAGGCGCGCCAGGGTTGCCCGGTCGGCGCTGGTAGCCAGCGCATGCACCACGGGGAGACTGACCTTGCGCCGGTAGAGGTCGGCCGCAGCAGGCTTGCCAGTAACTTCAGGCAGGCCCCAGATGCCGAGCAGGTCATCCTCGATCTGGAAGGCCAGACCCATGCTCCGGCCAAAATCGGCCAGGGCCGCCGCGGTATCAGGAGTGGCGCCGGCGACCAGGGCGCCCAGTTCGCAGGAGCCGGCGATCAGCGCCGCGGTCTTACGTCCGATCATCGCCAGGTAATCCTCTGGCGTGATCGTCAGATCGCCCTCGTAGCTGAGATCGAGATACTGCCCCTCACACACCTGCAGAATAATCTCATCGAAGCGGCGCAGCACGCGCAGCGCGCGCTCGGCGGGCACGCCCGCCTCAGCCAGGCGGTGAATCGCCAGGTGGGCGATCACGAACATGCCGTCGCCGACGTTGATGCCCTGGGCCAACCCCCAGATGGACCAGACGGTAGGCCGGCCGCGCCGGGTGGCGCTGTTATCTTCGATGTCATCGTGGATCAGGGTGAAGTCGTGGAGCAACTGCACCCCGGCGGCCAGAGGCAGCGCCTGGCGGGGGTCACCGCCGGCCGCCTGGCAGGCAAGCAGCACCAGTTGGGGGCGGATCAGCTTGCCAGGATCGGCAGCCGCAGGCTCCAGGCGCTCGTCGCGCCAGCCCAGATGGTATTCCTGCATCTTATAGAAACGCGCCACCCGCTCTTCGGCTGTCGGAAACGCCTCGCCCATAGCCTGCTGGATGAGGCGCGCGCTGTCAGGGAGTGTCATTGGTTTATCACCCAAAAGCTCTTACAAATACCGTTATACCTGGTACGAGGCATTGTAGTTTTTCCGCTCCTCAGAGACAGAAAGAACGATCAACGCTCATCTCAACTGTCACCGCAGTGTAATCTGAAGACATTGCCGCGCGCCGGGCTTGACTAGTACACTCCTGCATATGTAAGGCGGTAGGAGCAGGGCCAGCGTTTGACCCGACACGCCGTTGCCCCGGCAGCGCCAGCCTTCAGCCGCTGCCCACAACATCGAAGAAGGAGTGCACATGATGCCGCTCAACTTGCGGTTTCGCTTCAGCCCTGCCAAGGATGGTCTGGTCAAGGTGCTTGGCCCGCTCGAGACGGAGATCATGCAGATTCTCTGGCAGAGCGAACGCAGCACGGTCAAGCAGGTCCACCGCCGTCTCGCGCAGCAGCGCGAGATTGCCTACACCACGGTCATGACCACGATGAGCCGATTGGCGGAAAAGGGCGTCTTGCAGCGGCAGCGCGAGGGACTGGCTTATGTCTACACGCCGGCGATCTCGGAGACCGAGTTTGTGCAACTGGTGGTCCGTCAGGTGCTGGACGGGCTGCTGGACGACTACCGGGACACGGCGATTGACTACATCGTCGAGTACCTGGCAAAGAACAACCCGGCGGAATTGCAGCGCTTGCAGCAGGCGATCCAGGCCCGTACTGGCGAGGCGTAGCCAGATAGTGGCGGCTCTGTCGGCTCGCCCCGAAGCCGACCACCCTTTCGCATCCCCGGGCCACGCGCGAGGGCATCCAACCGCTCGCGCTTTCACCATCTCCACTTCGCTTCTCCTGCACCTTCGGGCACGGCCCACAGGTCGTAATCGGTGGTCCGCGTCACCCGAACGGTGAGGAACGATCCCACCGGCGCTTCACCCCAGACAAACACCTGCCCATCGATCTCCGGCGCGTCGCGGAACGAGCGCCCGACGGCCAGCGGGCGCCCATCGTCGGCAACGCCCTGACCCTCAATCAGCACATCGAGGGTGCGCCCGAGCCAGCGAGCGGTGCGGGCGCGCGAGATGCCCTGCTGCAGTTGCATCAAAGTATGCCAGCGCTTTTCGATCACCTGGGGGCGAACCTGGTCGGGCAGGTTTGCAGCGGGTGTGCCCGGTTCGCACGAGTAACGAAACGCGCCGACGCGGTCAAGTCGGGCCTGTTCGAGGAAGGTGAGCAGCGCGCGGAACTCCTCCAGCGTCTCGCCGGGGAAGCCGACGATGAACGTCGAGCGCAGGGCGATGTCGGGCATTGCGCTGCGCAGGGCGTCGATCAGGGCCAGGGTGCGTTCCGTATCGGGGGGGCGGCGCATGCGTCGCAGCGTGGCCGGATGGGCATGCTGGAGGGGCATATCCAGGTACTTCACGATCTGCGGGCGGGTTGCCATGACCTCGATCAGGCGCTCGGAAATACCGTGGGGATAGGCGTACATCAGGCGCACCCATACCTGCTCGGGCAGCGCCTGGCAGAGTTCATCGAGCAGGGTAGCCAGACCATCCCGCAGGCCCAGGTCACGCCCGTAGTCGGTGAGGTGCTGGGCCACCAGCACGATCTCGCGCACGCCCCGCTCCACCAGCTCGCGAGCCTCGCCCAGAACGGCGCCAGCGGGTTTGGAGGCCATGTCTCCCTTAAAGCTGGGGATGGTGCAGAAGGCGCAGCGGAGGTTGCAGCCATCGGAGATCTTGAGATAGGCCGAGGGGGCGCTGCGGCGGCGGCGGATGGGCATGGTGCGCCAGTCGGCATAGCTCGACGGCTGGTGCGGCGCCGCGGACGTGGGTCGTGGTGTTGCGTCCGGGGTGTCGGCGGCCAGCAAGGGGATCACGGCGCGCTGTGGATCGGCAGGCGGGGCGCCGGATGGCGCCCCGGGAGCGACGACGTCGCCGATCTGCATCCAGCGTTGGGTGGAAAGCACGCCGTCAACGCCCTCGATTGACGCCAGCAGATCGCCGTGGGACTGCGCCATGCACCCGGCGGCGATCAGTCGCTGGCCTTCACGCTTGCGGGCGCTCAGGTCGCGCAGCACGCCGAGGGTCTCTTCGCGCGCCGCGGCGATGAAGCTACAGGTATTGACAATGATCACATCGGCGTCTTCGGGCGCGGCGACAGGCGCGTGCCCGGCCGCAGCGAGGAGGCCATCCATCCCCTCGCTGTCCACCGCATTCTTGGGGCAACCCAGTGTCAGGATATGGTACTTCATTCATCACCGATAATTCGTAAACTGCAAGGGCGCCTCGATCTCTTGCTCTTTACTCTTGAGGAAGCGGATCACGTTCTGCAACTCATCACGGCTCTTCGAGGCGACCCGCAGACTCTCTCCCTGGATACGGGGCTGCACCTTGGGAAACTCATCGCGAATCAACTTCACGAGCTTTTTCGCCAGGTCGGCGTTGATGCCTTTACGCAGCGTCACCACCTGGCGTACCCGGCCGCCGCTGGTCGGTTCAACCTTGCCATAGTCGAAGATCTTGAGCGACAACTGGCGCCGCAGGGCGCGGGTCTCGAGCAGATCGCGCACGCTCCGCAGCGACAGTTCACTATCGGTGGTTATGACCAGTTCGCTCTTCCCGAGTTCAAGGGTCGTCTTCGTGTCCTTCAAATCGTAGCGCGTCTGGATCTCGCGCTGGGCCTGATCGACGGCGTTGACGAGTTCTTGATACTCGAAATCGGAAACGACATCAAAGCTGTGCTCACCTGCCATAGACGTTCCCAACAACGATGGTCCGACAGCATCTGGCCTCAATTGGGGGGCCAGTACCAGTTGACGGGCTGCCCGGAGGCCTGGCCCAGTGGTCCCTGCTGTAGCCCATTGACGGTAACCTGCACATCAGGCGGGTTGCCGGCGCGGATAAACACGCGCCGTTGCGCCTCAAACACCAGTTTTTCGCCGGAGCGCATGATCCCCTCAAAGGCGGTGCTCCCGTCAGTCTGCACCCGGACCCACGAGTTCTCGGTGCCGCGACTGTTAGGGATGATGATCTCCAGCACAATAGGCGCGGAAGGTGTTGGCGTTACTTCGGGAACTGGCCACTCCGGCAGCCCGGCGCTTCCGCCGGCGGCCAGCGCATCGGCGGTTGCCTGCGGCGGGGAAGGGCTCGGGAGCGGGGGCCCCGCGGTGGGCGCCGGGGGAAGCGTTACCGTCGGCAAGGGCGAGGGCGGTGGTACCGCTGGCGTCGCCTCGGCAACGCTCCCCCCGACCCGGTCGCCAATGCGCCCGACGGCATTCAGGGTGACATAGGCCAGGCCAACCAGCGCCATAGTCACAAAAAAGACGCCGAGGAAACTCGGCAGGACATAGGTACGAGTGCGGGGCGGACGGGTAGCGGGAACGATGCGAATCGGATCGGTGCCGCCCCGTTCACGGCGGTAGAGTTCAATCATCTCATCGGGGGGTAGCCCGAGATACTGCGCGTAGTTACGGATGAAGCCACGTACAACGACATCGCCAGGGAGACGCTGATAGGCGCCCTCTTCGAGGGCGGCGAGCGATGCCTGAAGGATACGGGTGTCAACCGAGGCCTGGGCCAGCGAGAGCCCCTGCCGCTCCCGCGCCTGCCGAAGCCGATCCCCTAGCTCGCTCATACACACGCACCTTCGTTACTTCGCCGGTCAAACGCCGGATCGTGATTGCCGCACCGCAGCATGCTGGTGGCGCATCGGGGGCAAGAAGTTAAACTTCGGTTGTTGCAGTTTACCACTGCGTGGCCTATTATACCAAATGCTGTTGAAGGCACCACACTGCTGATATAATGGAGAACCCGGGTTTCCCCATCGGCCACGCCCATGGGGTGGCAAGCGCCCGCGGCAGCGGGTGGATGGAGGGGAAAGCGAGTTTCCCCGTGTCCCTGCCGGCGGGAAGAGTTTATACCATTTTGGATTTTAGATTTTGGATTGTGGATTGCCACGCTGGGCAGCACAACGCCTGAAATCGCTTCAGG
>CAKZKA010000229.1 GCA_937120965.1 uncultured Chloroflexota bacterium | reverse complement strand
TGGGAGGGGGTAGGGGCGCGGCGGCGCCGCGCCCCTACGCCCAAACCCTCCCGCGCGCGGGCTATGTTCACCTCAGAGAAAGGCAAACACACCGAGAATAGCAATAACAACCAGCAGAAACACGATGATCCAGACAAACATCACCCGCTCCCAGTTAAAGAAGCGCCAGTCGGGGGGGATGCGGTTTTCGAAGCCCCAGATCGTCAGCCGGTACAGCCCTGCGTCACCGGGCCGACCAAGGTCGAAGATCACATCGGTGAGGGGCACAAAGCTCACGGTAACCTCGGCGAGCGCGATGCGGGTCTCATCATTCTCGGCGGAGCGCGCTTCAGCGAGGAGGGCGGCGAGGGGCGGCACGAGCGACCATTCGGGGCGCAGGCCGCCAGCCTGCGCCTGGCAGTAGACCACTTCGGGCTGGCAGACGCGCAGCAACCACCCGCTATCGAGGGCGGGATGGTCATCCTGGCCCTCAAAGGCGTGGGCCTGGCGGCTCCAGTGGAAAGCCTGGCGCTGGACCAGGCGCCCGGCGCCGGCGCAACGTTCGCATACGTGGCCGCCACGTCCGTCGCAGGCCGGGCAGGGCACGAGAACCGTGGCGGAGGCGGCGCCGGGGGCAAGCACCCGCCGTCGGCCCTGGCACTGCGCGCAGACAATCGCCCCCTCGCCGGCGCAGGTATCGCATGCCACTACCCTGGTGGAGCCGGGGATGAGCACGCGCCCGCCGGGCTGATCGACAAACTCGCGCGCCAGTGGCAGCGGCACCTCCCAGCGATCCAGCGGCGGCTTGAGGGGATAATCAGCCGCCTTGCGGTCAGGCTCCTCTTCGGTTTCGGGCTGACCACGGCGCTCGTAAAGCACGCGGAGCCGGTAAAAGAACAGATTGCGGCTGGTCGCCTTATGGAAGCGGGCCAGGCGTCCGAGCCACTTTTGACGCAAGCCAAAGCGCCCCTCGGCAGCGTAGGCATCAAGAACGGCGCCGAGGATCGCCGGATCGCGCAACCGGGCGGCGCGGCGTTCGGCGCGCCGGATGGGCTCAGGGTCCAGCTCAGGTCCCAGGACGACCTCGACGGGGGTGGGGTCGGCAGGCTCACTTTCCAGTTCGCCCGACTGGGGAGGCGTAGGGGGGCCACCTACAAGCACACGGGTTGGCTGGTCGTGGCGCTGGAAGAGCAGATCGAGGGCCTCAACCGCAGCCCCGGCGGAAGGGAAGCGCTGCGCCGGGTCAACGGCGAGCAGACGGGCGAACACCCCATCAAGAGCAGGGGGAATACCGGACACTCTGTGGGCGCTGAGTGGCGCGGGCGGGCCGAAGGGCGGACCATCGGGCAGGCCGGGCGGTTCGGCCCAGGGCAAGGCCCCGGCGAGCATCTGGTAGAACACCACCCCCAGCGAGTAGATGTCGGAAAGGTGGGTAACGCTGGCAGATGGGCGGGCATGTTCGGGCGAGAGGTAGCCTGGCGTGCCCATCACCACCCGGGGCCCGGCGTCCGGCGCGTCGCCATGGCGAGCGATGCCAAAATCGGTGAGGGCAGCGCGATGGCGCTGGCGTTCGATCAGGATGTTCGCCGGTGAAACATCGCAGTGGACGATGTTGAGGCCGTGGGCATAGTCAAGGGCCTGGGCAATCTGTCGGAAGATCGTTAGCGCCTCGGGCAGCGGCAGGCGGCCCTGGCGGGCCAGGCGCTCGCGCAGCGAAACGCCGTCAACATACTCCAGAATTGCATAGTGGAGGGGGGGAATCGCCCCGTAGTCGTAGATCTGAACGATATGGGGATGGCGCAGGCGCGCAGCGATGGCCGCCTCGCGCTGAAAACGGCGCACCGCCTCGGGCGCCTGGTCCATCAACACCTTGACGGCCACCACGTGGTCGCGGAGCCCTTGATGGCGCGCCAGCCAGACCTGACTGGACGCGCCGCGACCGAGCATGTGCTCCAGGGCGTAGTTACCGATCCGGCGTGGCACGTCCATGGCACAACCCGGCACAGATGCCTGTACGGCTACGCAGCGCCTCACAGGATTGAGCAGCGACTCTCTCGGGAGGGCAGCGTCCTCCCACACCCTTCCCGTGGGCAGGGGCGTGGGGAAACCCGGTTTCCCCGTATGTTCACGTCAGGGCCACAGTCGTCCATGCGGCTGCGCCGCACAACACCAGAATGAAAAATATTTGTTCTTGGGAGGGCTGCGCCCTCCCAAACCCTCCCGCGCGGGCTATTTTCACCTCAGTATTGAGCGGAGCGGCGCCCTGGCCGGGTGTGTATTATATCACGAGGCGAACGGATGCGCTACGTCATTCGGGCCTGGTACGTATTCACATGTGGGGTAAAGCGTCACCCCGGGTGCGCGGGCGTCCCGCCCGCAGTGGCCTGGATGCGGACAAGATGCCCGCGCACCCGGGAGAAGTGCGAACACGTACTCGGCCTGCTACGCTTCGCCTGATCAGGCTACACCCTCGCGAATCCGCCCTGCGCCCTTCTCTGGATAGCCGTGGGGGTAGTTACGGTGCCACTCCCAGGCGCTGGCAACGATGGTTTCGATATCGGTGAAGCGTGGCTTCCAGCCCAGTTCGGCGCGGATGGCCTCGGAGGAGGCGATCAGCACTGCCGGGTCGCCGGGGCGACGCGGGCCGATGACGTGAGGGATGGGATGGCCGGTCACCTTGCGGGCGGCCTCGATCACCTGGAGCACACTGAAGCCGTTGCCATTGCCCAGGTTATACTTGCGCGAGCCGAGGCGATCAAGGGCTTCCATCGCCAGGATATGCGCCTGAGCGAGATCGACTACGTGAATGTAGTCGCGAATGCAGGTGCCATCGGGCGTGGGATAATCATCGCCAAAGACGGTGATGTGGGGGCGCTGGCCAAGGGCCACCTGGAGCACCAGGGGAATAAGGTGGGTCTCGGGATCGTGGTCCTCACCGCGGTGGGGCGTATCGCCGCTGGCATTAAAATAGCGCAGACAGGCATACTTCAGGCCGTAGATGCGCTCAAACCAGTACAGCATACGCTCAACGAAAAACTTCGATTCGCCGTAGGGCGAACCGGGAACAATCTTGTTATCGGCCTCGATCGGCATCTTCTCCGGCTCATCGAAGAGATTGGCGGTGGAGGAGAGAATAAAGCGCCGTACCCCGGCTTCAATCGCCACTTCAAGCAGGTTGCCGGCGGTGACAACATTATCGCGCAGGTAACGCAGCGGTTTCTCCATACTCTCGCCGACGAGGGTGTAGGACGCGAAGTGCATGATCCCATCAATATCCGGATGGGCGGCAAAGGCGGCGCGCACACTGGCAATATCGGCCAGATCGCCCTGGATCAATGCGGCCTCGGGCGGAACCGCAGCGGCGTGGCCCTGGTAGAAGTTGTCGAAAACGACAGCCTGATGGCCGGCGGCGATCAGTTCGGCGGTGGTGATTGAGCCGATGTACCCGGCTCCGCCGGTGACGAGGATTTTCATTGGGAACGCTCCTGGAACCAGATGACGACCATAGACGCCCTCGCGGCTGCGCCGCACACTCCAAGAATGAAAAGAGATTCTCCTGGGAGGGCTGCGCCCTCCCAGACCCTCCCGTGGGCGGGTTGTTTCCTGGGAGGGCGTAGAGGCGCGGCGGCGCCGCGCCTCCACGCCCAAACCCTCCCGCGCGCGGGCTATGTTCACATCAGTGTACCAGCAGAGTTGTACCAGACGCGGATGAACGCTCGCTGAACAGGCGCGCCGGGCGCGTTCCAGATTCGCTTATCTGGACAGTTCCTGGCAGGGGCAGGCTCGCCCGGCCCCTGCCAGTCTTCGCGCCTTCGTGGTGGGTTCATGCTGTTCCCGGGAGCGCTACGCTGCCGTATCAGGGGGAATCGGCATCGGGTGTGGGGGCGCCCGTTTCGACCGCCTCGGAGGGCGGTGCGGCTTCGACGGGAGGGGGCGCGGTTGGAACGGAGGGGGGCACGAAGACCTCAGGGTTAGGCGCAGGCAGGGGAGCGTGGGCAATCTCGGCGCCAATCGCGTAGAGCGCCTGCACATGGCGCCGGTTGAGGCATACGAACTCGCGATGGAACGGCGCGCCGCCTTGCAGGGGGTAGATCGTCACAGCGCTGAGGGGCACGAAATCATCGGTCATTTCACTGAGCATGACGATCAATTCCATATCGGTACGTTTGAAAAAATCCGCCCGTAGCGCGAACATCGAGGTAAAGAACATCATCGGCTGCGTATCACGCGGCGGGGTGGGAGGATGGAAGCCGGGCGGCGGCGGCGGCTCGGCGATGGTCGCGACGAGCAGGGAACCGCTCCAATCCACCAGGATCTGCGGGACGCGCTGGACCTGCTGGGGCTTCCACAGGGGGGCCACGCTGGCGTCGCGCAGGGTGATGAAACGGTGCAACCCGCTGTTGATTGCGTCACTCACCCGGCGGTAGAGCGGCAGATCGTAGCTCCCGGTCACCACGAGGGCATCGGTGTAGACTTCGACGGTAAAGGTGTACTGTTCGCTCATTGCACCTCCGCGAGCGTCTCCCAGAAACCCGGATAGCTGACGGCGACTGCTTCAGGATCGTGGATGACCGTGGCGCCGGAGGCGACGAGGGCGGCGATGGCCCAGGCCATGGCGAGCCGATGGTCGCCATGGCTGTGCAGCTCGGCCCCGACCAGGGCAGGGCCGCCCCGCCCCACGATGCTCATACCATCGGCGGTCGGCTCGACGCTCACCCCCAGGGCGGTGAGGCCGGCAGCAACAGTGGCGATGCGGTCGGTCTCCTTGGCGCGCAGTTCCTGCGCGTCGCTGATGAGCGTATCGCCCTCGGCGCAGGCGGCGGCAACGGCAAGGACGGGGATCTCGTCTATCAGGCGGGGGATGAGGTCGCCGCCGATGGTAACGCCACGGAGCGCCGAGGAACGCACAGTCACATTGCCCACCGGTTCGCTGCCCTCCACCCGCTCATCGCTAATCTCCACCGTCGCGCCCATGGCCCGCAGCACATCGAGGGCGCCGGTGCGGGTAGGATTCAGGCAGACGCCGACCGTTGTCAACTCGGCATCGGGGTGAATGGCAGCGGCAACCCACCAGAACGCCGCCGAAGAGGGGTCGCCCGGCACGCGCAGGGAGAGCGGATAGGGCAACAGCGGATGGGTTGGCGGGTAGAGGACGATCTGCTCAGGGCTTACGTGCAGATCAATGCCCATGGCCCGCAGCATACGCTCGGTATGGTCACGGCTGGCGATCTGACCGGTGAGGGTCAGCGGCCCCTCGCCAGCGAGCGCGGCGAGGAGCAGGGCCGATTTGACCTGGGCCGAGGCGACGGGCAGGGCATAGCTACCACCCTGGAGGCGAGCGCCGCGGACGGCGAGTGGAGCGCGATCGCCGTGATCGCGGCCATCGAGCCACGCCCCCAGAGCCCGCAGCGGGGCCACGATGCGGCGCTGCGGTCGGGAGCGCAGCGAGGCATCGCCGGTCAGCACCGCAAAGAGCGGCGCCCCGGCGAGCAGGCCGGTCAGCAGGCGCAGGGTGGTGCCGGAGTTGCCGCAGTCGAGCACATCGGCAGGCTCGCGCAGCCCGCGCAGGCCAACGCCAGACACCTGCACCTCGGCGCCCTCGTGCTCCACCGCAACCCCGAGGGCGCGCACGCAGGCAATGGTGGAGAGACAATCGGCGCCGGGGAGGAAATTGGTAATGCGGGCCGGCCCCTCGGCGACGGCGTTCAGAATCACCGCGCGGTGAGAGATTGACTTATCGCCCGGGACGTGGACGGTGCCGCGCAGTCGCCGGGGCGCGGTCAAGGAAATGCTGGACATAACTCGACGCCTGTAGACCGGGCTTGCGAGAACGAGGGCTCCGGGCCACCGCGGGAGGGAGCATAGCCCGGAGGCGGGCAAGATGCCCGCGCACCCGGGAGCGGGCGTCCCGCCTGCACTAGCCCGGAGGCGGGCAAGATGCCCGCGCACCCGGGAGCGGGCGTCCCGCCTGCACTAGCCCGGAGGCGGGCAAGATGCCCGCGCACCCGGGAGACGTGTGAACAGGTACGGAGCTTGGAAGGCCAGGCCTGCGTCGCCTAGCTCTCCGGCGTGGTTACCAGCTTGTACCCAAAGCCGCGCTGCGTGATCAGGTAGCGCGGATTGCTGTGATCAGGCTCGATGCGCTGGCGCAGCCGGTAGACCAGCGCGTCTATCGCGTTATAGTCAAAGACTTCATAGTCCCACACCTGGCGGGCGATCTCATCTTTGCTTACCACCTGACCACGGCGCTCGTAGAGCAGCTCCAGCAGTTGAAACTCCTTGACTGTCAGCGGGGGGCGGAGCAACTGTCCTTTAATGTACACTTCCTTGGCGCGGCTATCCACACGCAGCTCTTCGCGCACGGCGCGCAACACCTCGGGCGGCAGGGCGCCTTTCACCGTCGCCTCGGGATCGTGGAAAATGATGATCGTATCGGCAATGATGATCTGGTCCTGATTGTGGAGCATACACAGCCCTGCGATCCGCTCCTGGTTGACGAAGGTGCCATTGGTGCTATCAAGATCGCGCACAGCGAAGCCCTCGTCGGTACGCTCAAGGCGGGCATGGCGTCGCGAGGCCAGCGGGTGATCGATAATAACATCGTTAGCGCCATCGCGCCCGATGGTAATGATATCGGCGGTCCACTCAAGCTCGCGGAACTGACCACCCTGGCGTTTTATGACGAGTTTGGGAGCGGGCACAGCGTGCATGCCGCGTTCCTCCGGGCAGGTTCGAGACTCATGTGTAGACTGTCATACGAGCAGTTGCGGTAGTCTGGCTGATTATACCATCAGCACTGTCTAAACTCAATCATCCCTGGCTACGCCAGGGCTGAGGTGAAAATAGCCCGCCCGCGGGAGGGTTTGGGAGGGCGAAGCCCTCCCAAGAACAATATTATTTTCCATTCTGGCGTTGTGCGCCATGCGCATGGTGCCTAACGTGAACCTATGGGGAAACCGGGTTGCCCCATCCCCCTGCCCAGCGGGGCGCCAGCCGCGCCCACCAGCGGTTGGGCCATGGGGAAACCGGGTTGCCCCATCCTCCTGCCCAGCGGGGCGCCAGGCAACCCTCCAGGGGTGTGGGGAAACCGGGTTGCCCCATCCCCCTGCCCAGCGGGGCGCCAGCCGCGCCCACCAGCGGTTGGGCCATGGGGAAACCGGGTTGCCCCATCCTCCTGCCCAGCGGGGCGCCAGGCAACCCTCCAGGGGTGTGGGGAAACCGGGTTGCCCCATCCCCCTGCCCAGCGGGGCGCCAGCCGCGCCCAACCGCGGTTGGGCCATGGGGAAACCGGGTTGCCCCATCCCCCTGCCCAGCGGGGCGCCAGGCAACCCGCCAGGGGTGTGG
>CAKZKA010000228.1 GCA_937120965.1 uncultured Chloroflexota bacterium | reverse complement strand
TCGTTTATTCGTTTCCCATTCGTTGGCCCATTTCCCCTCTGCGTCCCAGGAAGCCTATCCCGGAGCAGGTGAAACCCTTTGAAGGGCTGCGCCTTCCCAAACCCTCCCGCGGGCGGCCTGCGTTCACCTCAGGGCAAGCCTCAAATCCGCACCCAGTGCTGAAGGACATTGCAACAGCAGGCGCACAAGAAGTTGATAGCGCTTGCCATTTCTGTTATAGTGCAGTATAGGCAAAACTGAAATCGCCTGGAGCGGAACTGGTTGTCTGGCAAGCCGCTCGGATTGCCAGCGACACAAGGTGAAAGGGACGTGACCATGACGACCTCAAAGCCCAGTGTGACCGGCACGACGCCCGATATCGGCCTGAGCGCAGCGAACGTGCAAGGAGTGGTGGCGCTGCTGAGCCGCCTGCTTGCCGATGAGCACGTGCTCTATACCCGGCTGCGCAACTACCACTGGAACGTTGTCGGAATGGCGTTTGGTCCGCTGCACGCGCTGTTCCAGGAGCAGTACACGGCCCTGGAGGGTGAAATTGACGAGATTGCCGAGCGCATTCGTTCACTTGGCGCCCCGGCCCCGGGCACCATGACCGAGTTCCTGCAACTCACCACTCTGTCCGAGCGCCCCGGCGAGTACCCCGACGATCGCACGATGGTGGCTAATCTGGTTGCCGATCACGAGGCGATCATCCGCCACCTGCGCCGCGATGTGCGCGCGACCGATGAGCAGTACGACGACATCGGCACCAGCGATTTTCTGACCGCATTGATGGAGAAGCACGAGAAGATGGCCTGGCTGCTGCGTGCTCACATCGAGCAGCGGGGTTAGACCTTCAAGGGGGGTGGGGAAACCCGGTTTCCCCACCCCCCTGCGAAACGCTCCGATCACGGATACGGGGAAACCCGGTTTCCCCACGCCCCCGCGGAACGCTCCGATCACGGATACGGGGAAACCCGGTTTCCCCACGCCCCCGCGGAACGCTCCGATCACGGATATGGGGAAACCCGGTTTCCCCACGCCCCCGCGGAACGCTCCGATCACGGATATGGGGAAACCCGGCTTCCCCCACGCCCCTGCGAAACGCTCCGATCAAGGGTACCGGAAAACCGGGTTTCCCCATGCCCCTGCGAAACGCTCTCAATCAATTCTTCCACTGGCGCTCAGCCGGCGGCGCCGTGAGGCGACGGTAGCCCAGGCCAAAGGGTAGCCGTTGCTGACGACACAGGGGCGCGCACAGCTCCTGAGCCGCGGTCTCCACCAGGCGCGCCAGCACGCGCACTTCCTCCCGACTGAGCAAGATCCCCCCATTGTGCAGCCAGAGCTGAATGGCGCCATCTGTCCCCCGCGTCAGGCGATAGTAGCCCCGGCGCAGGAACGGCAGTTCCTCTTCTTCGCACCATTCGTCGAGCGCGGCAGCGAGGTGCGGCAGGTCGTAGATCGGCAGGCGGAAGGTTGCGGCGTCCCACACCAGACGCAGATCGCCATCGGGGGCAATGCCGATCAAACGCCCGGGCGCGGCAATCGCAACAGTGGCAAGATGAGGGTCCATCGGTTCTCCAGTCACAACAGTTCGGTACAGTATCCAGTATTGCTGCTCCGGCGGCGCCCTCCTACAACGCTGGCCCATGCGCGTTGCGCAGGCCACGGGCTCGGACGTATCGGGGCGAAGCAGCGGGCAGGCTCAGTGTATGCTGACGGGGCCATTCCTTGTGTTAACAGGCACTGGCAACAGCTTGCACCTTCATAACCGTCGGGCGCCCATGGGGTTGCGCCGCGCGCCATGGGTGCTACAGAGCGGCTTCGCGGGCGGGCGCGGCCTGCTCGAACCTCCCACGGTCAGGAGCGGCTGGACAATGCCCGCCCTGACCCTTTAGCTCGAGTCGGGTTAGGATGTTCTAATGCCTGAATGTAGGATACACGATTTGCCGGTGGCGTCTAGTTGTGACGTTTGGAACTACTAAACGGGGAGGGTGTGGGAGGGCGAAGCCCTCCCAGGAGAGTCTTGGTTGAACCCGTGGGGAACCCGGGGTTCCCCACGTCCGGCTACTCGCGGCGCAACCAGGCTACCTGGTACGGCTCCAGCTCAACCGCGTCACCTGCGATGCGCGCCCCGCTGATCAGATCGCGCGCGCCGGCCGCGCCGGGCGCCGCTACGCGCTGGCGCGCGGCAGAGACATTGTGCAGGCAGAGCACCGCCGCGTCGCCTTCGGGTGTGTGGCGCTCCAGCGCAAAGACCGCCGGGTGGACTTCGAGCACCCGCTGGGGGCCGTTGGGGTGAAAGGCCCGCTCGTTGCGCCGCGCGCGGATCAGCGTGGCCATGCGTCGCAACACCGCCCCCTCGCGGCGCTGCGGGTCGCTCAGGCGCGCCTCCAGCTCCGCCCGCGCCCACTTCTCCCGATTCAGGCTGCGAAAGCGGCCGGTCGCTTCCAGTCCCTGCTGGTAGTTGGGCGAGCCGACCAGGCTGTGTACATAGACCCCCGGTACGCCCTGGAGCGCCAGCATGATCGCCTGCGAGGCGATGAAGCGCCCGATCGCCAGTTCCGGCGCTTCGGCGCTACCAGGGTCAGAAAGAGCGTCGAACCAGGTGCAGTTCAGCTCGTAGGGACTCTGCGAGCCGTCGGGGTTGGTTTTATAGGAGACACGTCCGCCGTGACGCTCCACGCGCACGCACAGGTCCTGCACTTCGGCCTGGCTGAGGATGCCGGTTGCCGGCACCACACCGATGCCGTCGTGCGAGGCCAGGAAGTTGAAGAAGGCCGTCGTTGGCGCGGGCGGAGCAACACCGCGCGCCCAGCCACTCAGCCGGGTGGCATCGCCGCCAGCGAAGGCGTGGAGCACCAGCGGCGCCAGTGGAAACTGATAGACCAGTTGAGCCTCGTTGCTCCCATCGCCGAAGTAGCTGATGTTGTCGGCGTGGGGCACGTTCGTCTCGGTGATCAGCAGCACGTCGGGCGCCGCCAGGTCCAGGGCGGCCCGCCAGAGCTGCACAACCCGGTGGGTATTCGGCAGGTGAATGCACGCGGTGCCCGGCTCTTTCCACAGATAGCCGATCGCGTCGAGACGAATCAGGCTCGCCCCGTGGCGCACGTAGGCGAGCAACACGTCGGTCATCTCCAGCAGCACCTCGGGATTGGCGAAGTTCAGGTCGATCTGATCGGCGCTGAAGGTGGTCCAGACGTGGCGCACGCCGGCGGGGGTTTCGAAGGGGGTGAGCAGGGGCGTGGTACGCGGGCGCGTCACCCCGCGCAGGTCGGTAGCCGGGTCCACGACGTGGAAGCGGGCCTCAGCGCCGGGCGCGCCGGCCAGGAAGTCGCGGAACCAGGCGCTGCTGGCCGAGATGTGGTTCACCACGGCGTCGAACATCAGGCGGTAGCGCTGGCCCAGGCGCTCGATGTCGTCCCACGTCCCCAGCGCGGGATCGACGGCGCGATAATCCACCACCGAGAAGCCGTCATCGGAGGTATAGGGGAAGAAGGGCAGGATGTGGACCCCGCTGACGATGTCGGCGAAGGTGGTGTCGAGCGTCTCGCCGAGGGTCTGGAGGGGCGGGCGACCCGGCTCGCGCACCTGGTCGCCGTAGGTGATCAGGATCACATCGTTCTCGGTGAGCCGTTCGGTGGGAGGGCGGGGCGGAGCCGGGGGATGGCTGGCCACAAAAGCGTCGAGCATGGCCAGCAGGCGCGCGGCAACCGCCGCGCCAGCCGGCTGGCCGTAGATCGCCCCGGTCAGCGCCTGAATGCGCGCGCGGGCGTCGTTCATCGCGGCGCCTCCTCCAGGGGCTGCCCGGTCACCTCCAGGGGCAGGCCGCGCAGGTGTCGGTACTCGGGGATGTGCAGCATCGGCGGCCGCTCGTGGTCGCGGATCTCGCGTAGTTCGAGGTGGAAGCCGCCGTCCTCGCGCTGGGTGATCAGCTTCATGGTCTGGTTAACCGGCTCGAGCAAGCTGGCCCGCTGACGCTGCTCGAGCCGCTGGATAACCACCTGGGTAATGGCGAAGGCCATCTTGGAGAGGGGAACAAGTTCCTGGTTGCGGTGGATGCGCTCGAGCAGATCGACCTGGGCCAGGGCGCTCAGCCCGTGGCGCTCCAGCAGATCGATCAGCAGGCCGGTCTCCACCCCGTAGCCGGTAAAGAAGGGCACCGCCTCGAGGGCGAAGCGTCGCCCGGCGTATTCGCCGGAGAGCGGCTGCAACATACCCGACAGCTCGGGGTAGAACAGGTTGAGCAGGGGCCGGGCGGTCAACTCGGTCACACGCCCGCCGCCGCTGGCCTGCACCTGCTCGCCGAACTGGATGGGCCGCCGATAAAAGCCCTTACAGTACACCAGCCGGCGCTCGCGCAGCAGCGGGCCGATCACGCCATAGATGAAGCGCGGGTGGAAGTTCTTAATGTCCGTGTCGCACCAGACGATAATATCTCCGCTGAGCACATAGAGGCTCTTCCACAGGGCCTCGCCCTTGCCGGAGAAGGCGCCGTACTGTGGCAGGATCTCCTGGTGAAGGTAGACCGGCACCCCGTGGGCGGCGGCGATCTCGCGGGTGCGATCCTGCGATCCGCTATCAATCAGTATCACCTCGTCGAGCAGCGACACCTTCGCCACCAGATGTTCCTGCACCTGGCCGATAATATCGCCGATGGTTTGCTCTTCGTTGAGGGTCGGCAGGCCGAGGCTAATCCGCACACCCTGCTGTTGTTTGAGCGCCAGCAGGCGTTGCAGGTCATCGTATTCGGTGGAGCTGAAAGTGTTTTCGGCGAACCAGCGGTCAACGATCGCCGAGAGGTCACGGTGCTGCTGCCAGATCTGCTGGGCCTGCTCTTCGTCCTGGGCCATGCGATGGCGCACGAGGATGACCGTCGTGGCGGCCTTGCGCAGGATGCGGTCGGCAAGGGGCCCGATGGGCGCCTCGGGGTCGCCCTGGCGGCCGGTGACGCCCAGCACGATTGCCTGATGATCGGCGGCCTCGGCCAGAATAGCCTGTTCAACGGGGATACTGCGTTCCAGCCAGCGCGTAACGCGGGGCATGGTGCGCAGCGATTGCAGGCTCTCGCGCACGGTGCCGTTGTCGGGGAGGCGCGGGTTGGCGGCGTAGAGCACGCTGATCCCGGCCCCGTGGCGTTCGGCCAGGGCCAGGGCCACTTCGCAGGCCAGCGGGGTGTGGGGGCCGCCCCGCACCGGCAGCAGAATGCGTCGCCACTGGCCCTCTCCCATCAGGCGCGCCACCACCACATCACAGGGCGGGTGGCGCAGCAGGCTGTCAATCGGCGGGCCGAAGAGCCGTTCAGAAGAAGACTGCTCGGCCTGCCAGCCCAGCAGGATCAGGCTGGCGCGCTGTTCCTCGGCAGCCGTGCGAATGCCATCGGTCAGGTCGTGGGCCACAGTGATCACCGTGCGTACGGGTACCTGGAGTGTGCCAAGTTCGGCGATGGCGTCATGGGCGGCGCGCACTCGTCGCGTCTCGAGCATACCGTCGCTCAGAGGCTGTCCTTCGGGCACCACCACCACGCTCACTATCACCACCTGGCCGCCGTGCTGGCGGGCAATGTCGGCCGCCAGGGGCAGCAGCAGGCGGATCTTCTCCGGCTTCCGCGCGGGCAGGAGCACGATGTACTCTCCCGAGTCGTTGCCGCTGTAGGCATAGGTCATCGTAACAGTTCCTTCCTCGCCGGTAGGGGACGCCGCGGGCGGTCGGGCTTATGCGCCCGCGAGCAATGGGACGATGTGCCGGCGCACAATCGCCTCCCACGTGTATGTCGTGCGCACGCGTCGCCGCAGCAGGTAGCGGTGATCGGCGGCGAGCGCGGTCAGGATCCGTTCCGCGATGCGATCGGGCCGCTCCTCCAGCCCGAAGTAGAGCGCCGCGGGACCGGCTGAGGCCCGCAGGGGCGGGATGTCACTACAAAAGATCGGTATGCCGCTCAGCCCCGCCTCCAGCACGGGGATGCCGAAACCCTCGTAGCGGCTGGGGAAGAGCAGGCCGTCGGCCAGGTGGAAGAAATCGGCGACCATAGCATCGGAAACAGGGAGCGGCTGGCCCCGTGGGTCGGTGAAGACCTCGTAGAGGAAGACCGTGGACTTCTCGGCGCCCGCGTCGCGGCGCAGGGCCAGCAACTCCTCCAGGTAGGCCGCATTGGTCGGATTATGTGGCCCCGGCGGCCCCGTGACCACCAGGCGCGGCTCGGCGCCCTGGTGACGCATGGCACCCGCAATGGCCACTGCCAGCTCGATGTTTTTGCGTCGGGTAATCCGCGCCGGCAGCAGGAGGAGCGGAGCGGCCTCGAGCAAACCCAGTCGCTCGACCAGCCCGGCGGTCTCCGGCTCCAGCTTCAACAACCCCTGCACATCAACGCCGGGGGTCACCACAGCGATCTGCTCCGGCGCCAGTCCCAGCAACCCGGCCAGGATGCCGCGCCGATCTTCCGAGACGACCACATAGCGCACGCCTGGCCACGCTTCACGCAGGAGATCCCAGGGGTAGCCGGGGTGCAACTCAGGCAGGTACAGCGGGTCGTGCCAGGCGAAGTCGTGGCACCAGGCCAGGATGGGCGGCAGGCGGCCCGCGTCGTGGAGGCGCCGCAGGGCAGCGGTGAAGGCCAGGTTCTTGTGCAGGCTGAGCACATTATGCACCATCAGTGCATCGCAGCCGGCGAGGGCATCATCGAGCCACGTGGCAAGACGGTCACACAGAGCCAGAAACTCGGCGCTGACGATCCTGGCGGCCAGTTCGCGGCTGGTGCGCTCAACAACGTCGCCACGGGAGCCCAATTCGGGCAGCACGCGCACCTCCACCCCCGGCCCCGCGTCGCCGCCTTTGCCGACGACCATGCGCACCGACCAGCCCAGGGCGGTGAGCACCCGCCCGTGCGCGGCCATGGTGATCTCGACCCCGCCGACGTAGGGCGGCCCGGCGTAGTGCAGGATGGCAACTGCGCTCATACAATCTCTCCCCGGCTCATGCGGATGGCCAGATCGATAAAGCACGCCGCCGACCAGCCGAACATCGGCGCGGCCTTCGGTGGCGCTTCGCCCGTCAGCGGGTGGTAGTACTCGTAAATGTCGCGCTGACCCATCACGAGGCGCAGCGTCTGCTCGGCGAGTTCGCCGGCCAGGGCCTGGAACCCGGTGCGTTGCAGGGCTTCGACAAAAATGTAGTTAATGTTGATCCACACCGGCCCACGCCACATCTGCTGCGGGTCGTGGCGGGGATCGGAGAGGGCGACCGTAGGCAGCGGATAGGTGGCCCAGAAGCTGCGCGGGTCGCGCAGGTGGGCGATCAGGCGCTCGGTAATCCGGGGGGGCATGCGCCCCGTCCATAAGGGGTAGAGGCTGAAGGGGGTGAGCACCTTGATCGGGCGGTGCTCGCGCTGCGACCAGAACACCCCGGCCTGCTCGTCGTAAAAATGCTCGACGATCCGTCGCGCCAGGGCGTCAGCGCGGTTCTTCCACAGCGTCGCCTCGCGCATGCGCCCCAGGATGCGGGCCATATGCGAGAGCGCCTCCATTTGCAGGCAGAGGTAGGTATTCAGGTCCACCGCCTCGACCGGCATGCCCTCATCCCAGAGGGGGCTATCGTCCAACCCCGATGAGAAGGGGTGCGAGTACTGCACGATCCCATCAGCGTCATCGTCGTTCAATCCGAACCACCACGAGTTCCAGCGCACCAGCGGCTCGTAGATGTCGCGGAGCATGGCGAAGTCGCCCGTCTGATTGTACACGTGCATTGCAACCCAGCCGATAATCGGCGGCTTGGTGACGGCAGCGGCCACCGGCACCTCGAGCTGGGTGATGGTGCCCTCGTCGTAGACGGCGTCGGGGATCATCCCGTCGGGCAACTGGTGGTCGAGCATAAACTGGATCTGGTCGCTGGCCAGTTTCGGGTCGGTGTAGCGGAAGGCCAGGGCGTGGAAGTAGTTGTCCCATTGCCAGGCGCCGATGTAATGAGCCTTGCTGGGGGCCACGCTCTCGCGGCGGAAGTAGCCGTAGGGCGAGAGCATGTTGTTGCCCAGGACCCACCAGGCGTAGTAGTACTGCTGGCGATAGGGTTCGTGCACGCCCGGCACACTGGCAAACCATTTGTGCCAGCGCTCTTCGGCGGCGCGCAGGGCTGCGCGAAAGGGCAGCACCCGCCGATCAAGGTCGAGACCAGCCTGGATGTGCAGGGTGATGGCGGTATCGGCGTCTCCCTGGGCCACCAGAGTCACGTGGTAGCCAACGCCGTTATGCTCAACCTGGTTGAGGATCAGGGCGCCATTGGTCGAGTAGGCGCAGTTGCGCACCGTCTTGAACTCACCTCCCTGGGCATCAGGACGCGCCAGATCGGGAACCACAGTGAAGCTGATCCCGCTTGCGACACCGGTGGGTAACCCGAAACTCAGAGTGCACTCATCCTGAAACACGCAGCGAAACTCGCCGACGGGGGTTTGCAAAATGACCGCGTGGGGATAGGTGGTCGCCTCGAAGGGCACGGGGCGGCCATTGCCGTCCACCAGGCGCAGGCTGGGGATGTAGGGCGGGCGGTTGCGGTAGGCCGACAGGCCAGGGGTGAGAGACGTCAGTCGTTCGGCGAGCTTGAGGTACATGGTAGCGGGCTGCCGTCGATCCTTGAAGAGCAGCAGACGCGAGCCGCGGTCGCTGAAGGGAATGCGTTCAAGCAGGATGCGGTTCTCGAGAGCAAGCAGAAACGGCGACTCAGGGACGTACACGTTCGACACCTCCAATGGCTCCGGCGCCCTGCCGGCGGGATCGGGGCGTGTGGGCGGCAGCGTGGCCTTTCGGGCGCCTCTTCACCCCTGAGGTCATGCACCTCCCCGGGAGTGCGGGCGTCTCACCCGCATCCGGGTTCGTGCGGGCAAGCTGCCCGCGCACCCGGGAGAAGGGTAAACAGGCGCCCCTCCGGCAGGCCCACGCGCTTGCTGCTATTGTAGCATCCCTTCTGCAGCGCCGTTCCTTCTTCGGCAGGACCGATACACTGATGTGAACATACGGGGAACCCGGGGTTCCCCACCTGCGGTGAGCCTGTCGAACTGCACCCCTGCCTGTGGGGGCGCCAGGCGCCCCCAACGGCGGTTAGGGAATGGGGAACCCGGGGTTCCCCATACCCCTGCCTGTGGGGGTGCCAGCCGCTCCCACCGGCGGTTGGGGAAAGGGGAAACCGGGGTTCCCCACCTGCGGTGAGCCTGTCGAACCGCGCCCCTGCCTGAGGGGATGCCAGGTGCCCCCACCGGCGGTTGGGGAAAGGGGAACCCGGGGTTCCCCACCTGCGGTGAGCCTGTCGAACCGCGCCCCTGCCTGAGGGGGCGCCAGGCGTCGCCAATGGCGGTTGGGGAAAGGGGAACCCGGGGTTCCCCTTTCCCCAGCCCACGAGGTGGCAAGCCCTCCCCTGCGGGCCGGAGGCCCGCGTACCCGCGTTCGCCAGCAGGGTCACGCAACGTCTGCCGCTGGGGATGGGGTGCGGAGCGTGCCCCAACGACGTTGCATCAGCCCTGCCGCACACGCTCCAGTTGACATAGGTTGTTCGGAGGCGTATCTTTGATAGAGACACCTGAAATCCTCACCTCCAGCAGCAAGGACGCCCCCCATGGGTATCGCGGCCGATATCACGATTATCCTCGTCGCGGCGCTGCTGGGCGGCTTCGTCGCCCGGCGTCTGAACCAGCCGCTCATCCTGGGCTACATCGTCGCCGGCATTGTCGTTGGCCCGTACACTGCCGGTCCACGGGTGAGCAACATCCACGATATCGAGCTGCTCGCCGAGATCGGGGTGGCCCTGCTGCTCTTTGCGCTGGGGGTTGAGTTTAACCTGAAAAAACTCGCCCGTTTCAAGTGGGTGGCCTTTGGCGGCACTGTGTTGCAGATGAGCCTTACGACGGCGCTGGGCTTCCTGCTTGGCCGCTTCCTGGGCTGGGACCCCTACCCCGCGCTGTGGTTGGGCGCGCTGGTTTCGCTCTCCTCGACCATGGTCATTCTGAAGACGCTCATGGGCCAGGGTAAGCTCGGCAGCCTGGCCAGCCGGGTGATGCTCGGCATGCTGATCGTCCAGGATCTGGCCGTGGTGCCGCTGATGATTATGCTGCCCGAACTGGCCAACCTGAGCGATGGTCTGGTTAATCTGGGACTGGCGGCGCTCCGCGCCGGGCTGATTCTGGCGGCGATGGTCTTTGTCGGCACGCGGGTAATCCCCTTCGTGCTGAAGCGCATTGCGACCTGGAACTCCCGCGAGTTGTTCGTGGTGGCGATTATGGCCCTTGGCCTGGGGATCGGGTATGCGACCTATCTGGCCGGGCTGTCGTTCGCCTTCGGCGCTTTTGTGGCCGGCCTGGTGCTCAGCGAGTCGGATTACAGCCACCAGGCGCTGAGCGACATCATCCCCCTGCGCGATGTCTTCGGCATGCTGTTCTTCGTCTCGGTGGGTATGCTGATCGATCCGGCCTTCTTGCTCGCCAACTGGTGGCCTATCCTGGTTCTGACCCTGGTGGTGAGCTGTGGCAAGGTCGCCATCTTTGCCGGAATAGTACGCATGTTCGGCTACCGTGGCGACGTGCCGCTCACGGTGGGGTTCGGTCTGTTCCAGATCGGCGAGTTTGCCTTTGTGCTGGCGCGGGTGGGTCTGGCCGCGGGCGCCCTGACCACCGCCCAGTCGAACCTGGTCCTCGCCACGACGGTGGTGACGATGATCCTGACCCCCTTCGTCAGCCGGCTGGCTACGCCCACCTATACTCTGTGGCGCCGCTGGCGCGGCAAGACGCCCAGCCCGATGCGGTCATTGGTGGAGGAACCCCTGCGCGGCCACACGATTATCGCCGGCTATGGCCGGGTGGGGCGCTACACTGCCGATCTGATGCGCCGGCTGGGTCACCCCTTCGTCGTGATCGAGCGTGACCAGCACCGTATGGACGCGTTGAAGGCCAGCCGCGTGCCGGTGATCTACGGCGATGCCAGCAGCCCGACGGTCCTGGAGGCGGCGGGCATTCACGAGGCGCGCCTGTTGCTGGTGGCGGTGTCGGCGGCGATTGACGTTGAGACGATTGTGCGCCAGGCGCGCGCGCTCAACCCGCGCCTGCACATCGTCGCGCGGGCAACGCGCCTGGCCCAGCTCGAGGTGCTCCGCCAGTTGGGCATTCACGAAGTGGTGCAGCCTGAGTTTGAGGCGGGGCTGGAAATGGTGCGCCAGGCGCTCCTGCACTTCGACGTGCCTACCGCCGAGATCGAGCGTCTGAGCGATACGGTGCGGGCGGAGTGTTACCGGCCTATGGAGGCCCTCACCACCGATGTGGCAACGCTACGCCGCCTGCGGCGCGTGCGGCGCAGCCTGGAGATCGTCTGGTACTCGCTGGCGCCCGATTCGCCGCTGGTTGGGAAGAGCATCGGCGCCAGCGCGATCCGCAAGCGCACGGGCGTGTCAATTGTTGCTGTGCTGCGCGGCGACACGGTGATCACCAATCCTGAGCCGGAGCTGGTGCTGGAAGCTGGCGACCAGATTGCCATTCTGGCAACGCCGCCCCAGCGGATGCTCTTCCAGCGGTGGATCGAGGGCAGCAGCGCCGAGCCCGCCCAGGCGCCATCACCACCGGAGCCTGTGGTAGCGCCAATGCCCTAGCGCGATTGCAGATCGCAGATGTGCGATGGTCAGGAGGGGAGCGGGGAAACCCGCTTTCCCCATCTCAGGGCGTTGGGAAGGCAGCCGCCCCCAGCACCCGCGCCACCGGCACACCCTCGCAGTGGCCTTTGGTGGCCAGCAGGATCGGCTCGCTGGTGCGGTAGTGTCCCTGCACCTCGTGGCGCACGCGCCCCGAGACCAGGATCTCGCCCTCGGCGGCGCGTTGCATCAAATGGGCCGCCAGGTTCATCTCATCGCCCTGGGCCGTATACACGCGCCGCTCCGCGCCGCCGACCGTGCCCAGGTAGAGCAGGCCCTGGGTGATCCCGGCGCGGGTTATCAGCCCGGATTCGCGCAACTCCAGACAGCATCCCACGGCCCGAACGGCGTCGGCGCCCCGCGCCAGCGGCCCGCCAAAGAGCAGCACCAGCACGGCCCCTTTGTTGCCCACCTCGATTTCGTTGAGCCAGCCGCCCCACCGTTGCGCCGCCGCCTGCACCTGGCTCACCAGCAGGTGCAGATCGCGCGGCTGCGCCGGCAGGGTGAACCCCGCAAACACGGGAACGCAGGTCCGGTATTCGGCAATGGGCGCCTGGCGCCGCAGGCGCTCGGCGAGGGCCCGGGGGAGGAAGTCATCGTTCTGCAGAGGCGGGCCCGGCTCGCCTGCCTGGAAATGCGTCTGCTCAGCCGCAGGGGCGCTCTCGTCAGCCACAACGACCTGGCCCACCCCCGCGGCGCGTTCGGCCGCTGCCGCCGCCAGCAGCGCCGGCCCCAGCAGGGTCAGGTGCACGCCATAGTCCGGCAAACCGGCAAGGATGGCGTGGACCGTTCCGACCCCGACACCAATACGCAGATAGAAGCGAAAGGGGCCGGCCGGCGTATCGAGGGGCGGCAAGGCGTCAACGGCGGCGAGCAGGGCCGCAGCGCACTGGCGCGCCACGCTTACATCGGACCGGTTGGGCCACCAGGCGGTGAGGGCATCCCCGGCGATGGCCGACACATCACCGCCGTGGTTGGCCACCGTCTCGACCAGCACGGCGTAGCAGTGGTTCAGCGCGGTGTGGAGGTGCCTGGCGCCATCAGGCAGCGTGGTGAACAGCGCCGTCAGACGGGTGAACCCCCGCAGGTCGGCGTAGAGCACCGTCGCCTGGCAGGAAAACACTGCGCCGGGCCGCAACTCGGCACTGCCGATCCGCGTACTCAACCAGCTTGACATGTACGGCCGCAAGTACGCCGGATCGGTAGGCATTGATATCAGGCGACGGAAGGAGCGGTCGGGTCGTCGCTCGGAGCGCTACAGGCAGCGCAGACGCGAAAGGGAATGCCGGTACCGCTGATGGTGCGAATGTTCTCCCGGCAGCCGCAGTACCGGCACACCGAGAGGTTTTCAATATCGTCAGCGCGCCAGAGTTGTGGGGCCAGGGTGATCTCCATTGGCTCATCAATGGAGAGGATGCCGACCTTGACACAAACGGCGGCAGGGAAGACATCAGCGACGCGGGCGAAAATCTTGTGGGGATAGGAATACACTTCGTCGCCGACCAGGATTCCCCGCATCCGTGGATGTTGGCGGATCTTCATGGCTCTTGAAGCCGGGCGATCAGCCGACGCAAGTCGGTTTCGTCCAGCGCGAAGCGCGTGTCATCGGCAAACAGCAGGTTGTCGAGCACATCGGCAATCACATCAATGTCTGCTTCGTGCACTGCCAGCATGCCCTGATCCAGCTCGTAGAACCGGTCGAAGGCCCATTGGGCCAGCTCGGCAGCTTCGATCTCACCGGCGAGGCGTTCTTGCAGCCTGGCGATCAGGGCGCTACGCTCCAATATCATAGCACAGATCCCGTCGAAGGGCGGGGCGAAAGGGTATGCGAGTGTGACGTAACGTCTTGCAAGCACCGGCCCGTCCCCGGATGCCCCGCCGTCGCAGCAGGGTCAGGCCGACGCCGGCGGCCGGGTGCCGCGCGACCTCGGCATCGAAACGCCCCCGCGCGGCTCTGGTCTCCCCTCTCGGGCTGGGGCAGGGTTCGAACAGGCCCACGGGAGTGGAGAACGCCGCTTCCCCATCCCCTCTGCGGAGTATTATACCAGTTGGAACTGAGGTGAACATAGCCCGCCGGCGGGGAGGGTTTGGGAGGGCGCAGCCCTCCCAGGAAACAACCCGCCGGCGGGGAGGGTTTGGGAGGGCGCAGCCCTCCCAAGAAAAACTCATGTTCATCTTGTCGGTGTGCGGCGTAGCCGCATGGACGGCTGAGGTGAACATACGGGGAAACCGGGTTTCCCCACCTGTGGTGAGCTTGTCGAACCGTGCCCCTGCCTGTAGGGGCGCCAGCCGCTCCCAAGAGTGGTTGGGACACGGGGAAACCCGGTTTCCCCATTCCCCTCCCTGAGGGGAGGGTTGGGGCGTAGAGGCGCAGCGCCGCTGCGCCTCTACACGTTTCATCCGAAGGCAACTTACCCATCGGCGAGCGCGTCGTCGCACACCCCCCGGAAGCCGCAGGCGGCGCAGCGGCGCGGATCGTCGTGACTGCGGGCAACATCGTCGGCGTCGAGGAGGGCGTGCATATCGGCGATCAGCGCCAGGAGGCGTCGGCGCACGTCGGGCCGATACTCGAGGCGGAAGGTGGCGTTGGCGTAGCGTAGCACAGCGTAGGGCGGGGCGCGGCCCGTGGTCTCTTCCACCAGCAGACAGTAGGCGGCCAGTTGCATCAGGTCGGCGTCGTAGGGCTGGAGCGCCTGCCGCCCCGGTTTCACCTCAACCGGGATCAGAACCCCGCCACGTTCGATCAGGTAGTCAGGCTTGCCGGTCAGCCTGTAGCGTGCCGCCACGAGGGGCCGTTCCAGCGGTCGGCCCACACCCACATCAGTAGCAGCGATCCGGCCCCACGGCAGGCCGGCGCGCTGGCGCAGCACGAGGGCCAGGGCCAGGAAGAGCGCGGCCAGGCTGAGAACGATAGCCCCGAGCATGGTCCGATCAACGTCCCACCGCCAGCAACAGCACGCCGCCGGCCAGCAGGGCCAACCCGGTCCACAGGGCAATCGCGCTCAGGGCCACCCTGCGCCCGTGGGCCACGTGCAGGGCCACGCCGCGGGCGCGGCGCTCCTGCCCCTCCGGCGCCAGCCCGGCGACCCGGCGCAGCCACCAGGCGCGGGCGCAGTACACATATTCGGCAACTTCACTGGCCCGGATCATCAACCCCCACCCAGCACCGGCAGGCCGCGGATCGCGTTGAGCACATCGTTGACCGTAATCAGCACCATGAGGCCCATCAGCGCGGCAAAGCCAATGGCGTGGACCAGGGCCTCTTTTTCCGGGGGCACCTTCTTGCCGCCCCGCAGCCACTCAACCAGCGCGAAAATGATATGGCTCCCATCGAGGGCAGGGATGGGGAGCAGGTTCAACAAGAACAGGTTGAGGCTCAGAACCGCAGCCAGGTTCCAGAAGGCCGCGAACCCGCCGGGCTGCTGGATCACCTCACCGGTGGCGCGGGCGATGCCCACCGGCCCGATCGGCCCGCCTTCGGGCGACGGCTCGGGGGAGAACAGGCCGAGGATCGAAGCCGGCAGACCCGCCAGGGCCTTCACCATACGGCCGGTCAACTCCAGGCTGTAGGTCACGCCGCGCCAGGCGGCCGCGAGCGGCCCAACCTGCACCTGCTCGACCACGGGGCCATAGCTGAAGCCGAAGCCCGAGTCAAAGCTCTTCCCTTCCGGCGAAGTCCAGGGGCCGGGAACCACCACCAGGGTCACTTCTGCCCCATCGCGCAGCACCGTTGCGGTCACCGGCGTGCCACGATTGGCGCGGGCCACCTCTCCGATCACTGCCGGGTTCTCCACAGAGCGGCCATCGAGGGCGCGCAGTTCATCGCCGGGCCGGAAACCGGCCTGGGCGGCCGGGGTATCAGGGAAGACCTGGCTGATCGCCTGGGCGCCGGTGGGGGTCGGAACGCCGAGCGCGCTGAAGAGCACGGCGAAGATCAGCATGGCCAGCAGCAGGTTCATCAGCGGGCCGGCCACCATCACCAGAATCCGGCGCCATGGCGGGGCCGCCGCCAGCGTGCCGCCAGCGCCGTAGAGCGGGTCACTCGCCCCCTCACTGGTCTGCGCAAAGCGCACAAAGCCGCCGAGGGGCAACCAGTTCAAGGTATAGGTCACGCCGTTTCGCTTGAACAGCGTCAGCATCCGCGGCGGAAAACCGATCCCGAACTCATCAACCTTGATCCCCATCCAGATTGCAGTGAGGAAGTGCCCGAGTTCGTGAATAACCACAAGCAAGCCGAGCATCAGCAAGAAGGCGCCAATCGCTACCAGCGGATTGCCTCCGCTCTGCTCGGCGGCCTGCTGGACCGGAGCGGCTGCAATGCTCGCCAGAGTGAGCATAGAATCTCCAGAGAAGGAATTGTTCTGGACCCGGGCACTCTAACCTGACAGGTGCTCAACAGCCCCACCCGATCGCTCTGTGGAGGTGTGGAGCTGATATTGAGGCTGCCAGGCCCGGTTGAAACGTTTCTGAAATAGCGACGGGGGCATACAGATCACATCGTTGATTGATCTATATGCCAGCGACCTGAACCTGTGGGGAAACCTGGTTTCCCCACGCCCCTCCCTGAGGGGAGGGTTTCATTCTGGCGTTGTGGGCTCCGCGAAGGGGGCCTAACGCGCACATATGGGGAAACCGGGTTTCCCCAACCACCTTCCCATACAGGCGTCTGATATAAAAAGAAGGGAAACCGGGTTTGCCCGTACCCCTGCCCGCTCAGCGGGGTGTCAGGCGACCCCGGCGCTGGTTGGCAGGTGGGGCAACCCGGTTTCCCCATGCCCCTCCCGGCGGGGGATGGGTGTCCAACACTCAGTATAGTGTAGCGAATCAGCGCGCCAGAGTCAAGAGAATCGTGAAATAGATCACCGGCGCAGTGAAGAGCAGGCTGTCCATGCGGTCGAGAATACCGCCGTGACCGGGGATGAGCGTGCCGGAGTCTTTCACGCCCACCTGGCGCTTGATGAGCGACTCGCCGAGATCGCCGAGCGGCCCGGCGATCCCTGCGGCTGCGCCGATCAGCGCGGCGCTGACGAGGCTGATCGGCAGGCCCAGGATCGGCGCAGCCGCCGCGGCGGTGAGGATGGAGGCGACCAGCCCTCCGGCAAACCCTTCCCAGGTCTTCTTAGGGCTGAGGATCGGGGCCATGCGGGTGCGCCCGATTGAGCGACCCACAAAGTAGGCCGCGCTATCCTGGACCCAGGTGATCGCCAGCACCAGAAAGACCCAGGCCGCGCCGGGAGGAATGTTCAGCGGCGCCAGCAGACCGGCGTGCAGGGGCGTATCGAGCTGGCGCAGCAGAATAAACGCGCTCAACAGCCAGCCGATATAAGCCGCGCCGGTGAAGGTGAGCGCCCAGTTCTGCAAACTGGTACTACGATCGGACTGGGTGAACTCATACACCAGGGTCGCCATAAGGCCAAGGGCCAGGGTCAGACCGGCGAGGCTCAGGTCGGTGAAGGGTTGCAGCGCCGCCGCGGCGCAGAAGGCCACGCCCAGCGCAATCCCGGGAACGCGGCGCGGCGCGAAGCCCCCCTGGCGCAGCAGGCCGAACAGCTCAACAATCGCCAGCACAACGCAGAGGGCCACAAAGCCGGCCGTTGCCCAGGGCCACCAGGCCACGGCGACGATCAGCGGGATCAGGATCACAACACTAAGCAGACGCCGGACGAGCGAGCTTGAGCTACTCGGAGATGAGTCCGCCGAAGCGGCGCTGGCGCCGCCCGTACTCGCTGACGGCCTGCTGGAGGTGTTCTGGCCGGAAGTCGGGCCAGAAGACGGGGGTAAACCAGAACTCACTGTAGGCTGCCTGCCAGATAAGAAAGTTCGAAATCCGCCGTTCGCCGCTGGTGCGGATGATCACATCAGGGTCGGGCATCCCGGCGGTATACAGATTGGCGCTGATCAACTGCTCATCGATCTCATCGGGGCTGACCCCTGAGGCCACAATCTTCCGCACAGCATCAACAATATCTGCGCGTCCGCCGTAGTTAAAGGCGATTGCCAGGGTCAGGCCGGTGTTATGGCGGGTCAGATCGATAGCATAGCGCACCTTTTCGGCCAGACGCGCGCTGAGGCCCTCCAGCCGCCCGAGGTGTCGCAAATGGACATTCTGCTCGTGGAGGGCGCGCGTCTCGCGGTCAATGAAATCGCTCAGGATCTGCATCAGGCCCTGCACCTCAACCGATGGTCGGGACCAGTTCTCGGTAGAGAAGGCATAGAGGGTCAGATAGCGCACCCCGAGCCGATCGGCCTCGCTCACGATAGCGCGGATATTCTCAGTACCGGCCCGATGGCCCGCGAGTCGCGGGAGCCCTCGCTGGCGCGCCCAGCGCCCGTTTCCATCCATAATCACTGCGATGTGTTGAGGGGTCTTGCTCTCGCGTCCACCATCAGCAGCCGTGCTCATAGCCTGCTCTCCGCCCGTCGTGGCTCAGACCGCCATGACCTCGGCTTCTTTATCCTTGCCAATCGCGTCGAGGTCGGCGATACATTTATCAGTCAATTGCTGGACCCGTTCCTGGGCGCGCTTGAGTTCGTCCTCGCCGATCAACTTCTCGGCCTCAAGCTCCTTGAGCTGGTCCATCGCATCCCGGCGCTGATTACGCACCGAGACCTTCACCTCTTCAACCCGGTGGCGTACCACCTTCACCAATTCGCGGCGGCGTTCCTCGGTCAGCGGGGGGATGGCCAGGCGGATCACCCGCCCATCGTTACTGGGATTGATCCCGATATCTGACTGCTGAATCGCCTTCTCAATCGCCTTGATCAGCCCCGCATCGTAGGGTTGAATGACGATCAGGCGGGCCTCGGGCACCGAGATATTGGCGAGCTGGTTGAGGGCCATCGGCGCGCCATAGGCTTCAACGTGCAGATGCTCGACCAGCCCGGCGGAGGCGCGGCCGGTGCGGATCGTTGCCAGGTGGTGCCGCAGGGCCTCGGTGGCCTTCTTCAGATTGGCCTCATATTCGCGTAAGACATCGTTGACCATCACGCTCTCCTCGCATAGCTCGCCTGCACGCGCGCGGCACCGGTTGAGATTGCAGATATTGGATTGCGGAGAGCCGGAGTAGCGTTTCGCTGCGCTCCGGCTGGTGCGCGTCTCGACCACTCAATTCCGTATGGTATTACACCTCCGGC
The DNA here is from genome assembly GCA_937120965.1 of uncultured Chloroflexota bacterium. Lineage (GTDB taxonomy): Bacteria > Chloroflexota > Chloroflexia > Chloroflexales > Chloroflexaceae > JACAEO01. The sequence continues at coordinate 3,299 of CAKZKA010000228.1, read as the reverse complement.
ACGGGCATGCGTTCCGGGAGGCTCTTGCTAACCAGGGTCCCCACGTGCTGTCCGAGCACGATCCGCTCGATGGTGCCCGGTTCCAGGGCATTGAACACAATCAGCGGAATATCGTGATCCATACAGAACGTCAGGGCGGTGCTATCCATCACCGTGAGGCCGCGATTAAGCGCCTCCATATAGGTCAGGTGATCAAACTTCACCGCGCTGGGATCGCGACGCGGGTCAGCGCTGTAGATCCCATCCACGCCATTTTTGGCCATCAGGATCACCTGAGCGTGGATCTCGGCGGCGCGGAGGGCGGCTGCCGAGTCGGTGGTAAAGTAGGGATTGCCAGTACCCCCGGCGAGAATAATCACCCGTCCCTTCTCGAGATGGCGAATGGCGCGGCGACGGATGTAGGGTTCGGCGACCTCGTTCATCTGGATAGCGGTCATTGCGCGCGTATGCAGCCCGTGCTGTTCGAGCACATCCTGGAGGGCGAGGGAATTAATGATCGTCCCCAGCATACCCATGTAGTGCGACTGTGCTGTATCCATACCCCGGGCGATGGATTGACTGCCGCGCCAGATATTACCGCCGCCGATCACCACCGCGATATCCACGCCGCGGCGATGCACGGCGGAGATCTCGCGGGCCAGGTAGTCGAGCATATCGTAGCTCACCACCTCATCGGTGCCCTTGATCTGCTCACCACTCAACTTGATCAGAATACGCCGATACTTAGGCTCTTGCATATGAGGTACCAGAAGCGGGTAGCAGTTGCCGGCCGGCGGGTTTCCCTGCCGACGGGCAACTGCTCACGCCGTAGCGGGTCAGGCGCCGACCTCGTAACGCACGAAACGGCGAACGACGATATTTTCGCCCAGTTTCGCGATCGTTTCTTTGATCAGCTCTTCAATCGTTCGTGACGAGTCCTTGACAAAGGGCTGCTGGAGGAGCACATTCTCTTCGATGAACTTCTCACGGGTCAGCCCGCTCTCGGCCACGGCCTCGTCGGTCACCTCATCGGCGCTGATATAGCGCGGGTTCAGGGCGACGACGTGCTGGGCGAGGTTATTGGCCAGAGCGACGAAGTCTTCGGTGCGGGCGACAAAGTCCGTTTCGCAGTTCAATTCGACCAGGCCGGCCACACGGGCGCCGTAGTGGACATAGACGCCAATCAGGCCCTCCCGGGCCTGGCGGGTGGCCTTTTTGGCAGCCGCCTCAATACCCCGTTCCCGCAGGATCTCGATCGCCTTATTGAGATCGCCGCCGGTCTGCTCCAGGATATCTTTGCACTCCTTGATCCCGGCGCCGGTTCGCTCGCGCAGTTCTTTGACCAGTTCAATCGACACTGCCACAGGCTCGCTCCTCTTCTCGTGACATGGAGGGGCATGCGCCCCTCCAGAACCGCTGGCTGCTGTTTGCCGGCGACAGAGGTCGCCGGGTTCTCCGTACTGCCGGAGCGGATCGGCGCGCGGGTTACCCCTCGTGGGCCGCCTCGCGGCGATGGACGCCTTCGAGGGCCGCGTCGGCAATCTTGCCGGTGATCAGGCGAATACCACGGATGGCGTCATCGTTGCACGGAATGACGTAGCTAATCGGGTCGGGATCGCAGTTCGTATCCACCATCGCGACCACGGGCACGCCGACCTTCAGCGCCTCTTTGACGGCAAGTTCTTCTTTGTGAGGATCAATAACGAAGAGCGCGCCGGGCAGCCGGTCCATCGTCTTGATGCCGGCAAAGACCCGGTTGAGCTTTTCGATCTCCTTTTCGAGCTGCAAGCCCTCGGCCTTGGTAAGCCGGGCAAAATCGCCCCGATCGCGCTGGGCCTCGAGGTCGGCGAGACGCTTCAGGCGCCCTTTGATCGTGGTGAAGTTGGTGAGCGTGCCGCCGAGCCAGCGCTGGGTAATGTAGTACTGCTCGGCGCGGGTCGCTTCTTCGGCCACGGCTTCCTGGGCCTGCTTCTTGGTGCCAACGAAGAGCACCTTTTCACCGCGCGCCGTCACATCGGCGATGAAGTGATAGGCTGCCGTGAGGCCAAGCACGGTCTTCTGCAGGTCAATGATGTGGATGCCATTGCGCGCCGTGTAGATGTACGGGCGCATCTTCGGGTTCCAGCGGTTCGTCTGGTGTCCGAAGTGGGCGCCGGCTTCCAGCAGCGCCTTGATCGAAACAACGCGTGGTGATGTCGCCTGGGTCATAGGTGTCGGATGCTCCTTAAGCATTCTGGAAGATCCAGCCGCCACCTCCCACGTACACCGACCGAACCGGGGGTTCCGGCAGGAGCGATCGGATGGAGGAGGTGTGTGTATTTGGCGCGTTTCAACGCCGTCGAACAGTATAGCACAAGCGTAAGGGCGGGGCAAATACCGGATCTGTCACTCATCACGCGTCACACATACACTGGCCCGGCATCGTGTGTCGCCACATACAGCGCCGGCACGTACCAGGCCCCGTCCCGCGTCTCGGTGACATAGAGTTCGTCGCGGGCGCGGCCAACGGCGGCCTGGGCGCTGAGACCCGCGGCGAGGGCGCTGTAGATCGCTTCGCTGGCGCGCAGCGCCGACCCGACGCGCAGGCCGAGTTGCATACCGACGACGATCGGCACGCCCAGGGCGCTGAGCGCCAGCGCGACGCCGGTGAGCAGGCTCTCCGCGCCGCCGGTGATGCCGGCACTCTGCCCGCCCCGACAGGCGGCCAGCAACACCATGCGCGCGCCGCGCAGGGCCACGGCCACCTCGTTGGCGGCGATCCGATCCGCCGAGGCGCCGGCAGCGACCGGACTGACCTCGATGATCTCCGCTGTGCCGGCCGCGCCTGCATCCACGCCTCTATATCGCGGCGCAGGTCGGGGTCGCTGCCGAGCGCCCGGCGGAACGACGCCTCATCGGTGACGCCGGCAGCGTCAAGGCGGGCCTGAAGCTCAGCGGGCAGCGCGGAGTCGGAGGAATCTGCGTGCGTCATCGGTTACGCCCTCGCGGTACAGCGGGTGCGCTGCCCGTCACCGGGCAGAGCGCCACGATAGCAGCGTACAGGCGAATACCCATCACAAAGCCCACTCCTGGCGTTCAGCTCAGGGGTAGCTTTTGTGTTGCTTTACACTATAGCAGAATCAGATTGGTTTTAGGAAATAGAACCGATTGAAATACGCTGACAATTCCCTCACCGCCCCTGCCACGCCGTGGCAGCCTCAGTCCAACGCCAGGCCCACGCGCGCCCGCGTCGGCTGGTCGCCGACCCCGCCCCGCCGCCGCCCGACCGCCACGGGGGGCGTTACCCGCCGGGGGTGACGGCGTGCCGGGGGAACCGCGCC
>CAKZKA010000227.1 GCA_937120965.1 uncultured Chloroflexota bacterium | reverse complement strand
GGAGCCCGCGTAGGCGGGCTTCGCAGGTGACAGCCCGTGGCTTCAGCCGCCGGGCGGGCCCGCCGGGGGGCATGAAGGCCCTGGCTAACAGGTACGAAGACCGCTGCAGCAGCCTGGCACGGTGGTTAAGAAACTCTTAACCAACAGAGTCCTCAGGGAGGGGGAATGGGGAAACCCGATTTCCCCATTCCCCAACCGCTGTTGGGAGCGGCTAGCACCCCCACAGGCAGGGGGATGGGGAAACCCGGTTTCCCCGTATGTTCACCTCAGTCATCCATGCGGCTGCGCCGCACAACGCCAGAATGGAACTATTTATTTATTGTTCTTGGGAGGGCGAAGCCCTCCCAAACCCTCCCGCGGAGGGCTATGTTCACCTCAGAGGTCATGCGCATGGCGCCCAACGCCGGAATGAAAATAACTATTCTTGGGATGGTTTGGGAGGGCGAAGCCCTCCCAAACCATCCATGCTGGCGGGTTGTTTCCTGGGAGGGGGTAGGGGCGCGGCGCCGCCGCGCCCCTACCCCCAAACCCTCCTGCGGGCGGGCTATGTTCACCTCAGAGTCAGGCACACCTTGCGCATTCGTTTATTCGTTTCCCATTCGTTGGCCCATTTCCCCCCCGTGTCCCGGGAAGCCCATTCCAGAACAGGTGAAACCCGTTGAAGGGCTTCACCCTCCCAAACCCTCTCACACACGGCCTATTTTCACCTCAGTCGGTGCTGACCGGGGATGGGCAATACACGTCCGACGGGGGTTCCGAAGGGTGCCAGGCGGAACGATGGGCTACAACTGGGCGGCCAGTCGGCTCGCGGTTGAGCAAGTTTGCGGTTGTGGCTGGACCGCCGGCAGCCAGATATGCAGCGTGGCGCGGATTGGCGGGATTGGCAGGGGCGTGACCTTTGCGCACCCGTCTGGCCTGCCGGAACAACTCGAAAGCATCCCACAGCAGGGTTACGCCCACAATGCTACTGACGCCTGCCAGGGTGAGATTGGGGGCAAAGAGGGCGTAGACATTCAGCCCCAATCCGGCGAGCGTCAGGAGCACAGCCGGTGGCCCGATCCGAACGCTATGGGCCTCGAGCCAGCGCACACCAACGTGGCCCCACCAGATCCCGAGAAATGTAGCGAGGGCCATCCAGAACCCGGCCAGTTGCACCATCCCCGTACCCTTCTAGCTCCCCAACAAATCTATCCAAATCTGAACAATTCGTTGCAAAACGCCTTTCCATTCTACCTGTCACGAGGAGCGGTGTCAACTGTCGGTTGCCGTTCCACGCCTTGACGCGCCGGATCGGGCTCTCTATAATCGCTTGCAACTGCAACTATTGCGTCACCGAGGGTTAAGCTTATGTCCCCACCCGTAGCGCCCTCGATTGCCCACGAGCAGCACCGGCTCATTCACGACATCTATGTTCTCCTCGATGATGGCGATCGGCGTGTGCTCCAGAAAGTCAACCTTTCGCCGCTGGAATTTTCGGTGCTCCAGCGTCTCGACACGGCTCAGGGCCGCCGTTTGACCGACATCGGCGCGGAGTTGCTCTGTGTGAAGAGTACGATCACGCGCCTGGTCGATCGCCTGGAGGCGCATGGGCTGGTACGACGGACCCCCGATCCCGACGACCGGCGCGCGCAGCGGCTGCTGCTGACCCCACGCGGCCTGGCGCTGCGCGATGAGGCGGTACGCCTGCACGACGCCGCGGTGGAGCGGCGTATGGGCCTGCTCGATCCGGCGGAGCAGCAACAACTGCGGATCCTGCTGGAGAAACTGCGGGCCGGGCTGAGTGAGGATCTTGAGGCCAGCAACTAGTGGCCGCCGGGGCCGCTCCAACAATGCGCCGGGGTAGCCGGGCGCGCCCAACGGGCCTCAGGCTCTGCCAGAGACTACGAGCCGCAGATCCGGTCAAGGGCGGCGTTCCAGGCCTTCATACGCTCGGGATCACCCCCAACATCGGGGTGGTGCAGGCGCGCCATGGCTTTGCGAATGGCGTTGATCTCCTCCTCGCTGAGCTGCCCCGCGAGACTGCTGATGTCAAGGGCCTGCCGGGCAACCGGTGGCTCCGCTGCCATCCCGGCTTCGAGGCGCTGGGCCCGAGCGCGCCAGATGTCGCGTTCGTGGGCGAGAGAGGTATTTTCGCGCATCGTCTCCGTCAGGGTGGCGACCATTTTGGCGTGGGCGCGCTGGGCCTCATTGGCAGCCGAGAGCGCTTTCTCAAGCTGCCGCCGCAATCCGCGGTTCAGCGCGTGAGCCTCGGCAAGTTCGCGCCGAAGCTGCTCATACTCACGCTGGGTACAACCTTCCAGAGTCGGCGGAAGTTCTTCCGGCTTTAACACACCCTACCTCCTCGCCAGTTGCTTACTCCACCGTTGCAAAGGCGTTCGATTGCAGGTTTACCCCCGCTTACCGTTTGGAGTGGCACGTAGAGGCTTCGCCACCCCCCATTCCCTGGTTCGCCCGTGGCGAGCACGCGCCCCGGTGAAGCCGGGACGGGCTTGCCGCCGTGGGTGAAACGGAAGGAACGCGGAGAGTTGTCTCCTCCGCGCCTCCCCCGAACGGTATAATCGCGCCCGGTGGGAGCACGTGCTATAGTATAACGACTTCGCCGCAGTTGCGCTAGGGGGTTGTGGATAACGTCATCGTCATTTCGCCGGCTCCACCATGTGGCGAGCGGCTGCCGCAAGGCAGCCGCTGGGGGTAATGAGGGGGAGCGACAGGGGGGATAAAGAGGAATGTGGCCCGGCGCGTCTGTCGCAGCGTCGCCGAACCGATGTAGATAGTATAACAGATTTTGACGCACTGCGCTATCCGACTTTGGTCGGATTTACCGGGGTGATGAACAGCCGAGGGCGCCATGACGGCGCGAAGGTGACGAAGGCGGGACGGGCACGGGGGAGCCAGCTCCTCTCCTGCCAGTGACGAGCCGCGCGCTCCGCGTCACGCTGTCAGGCCGGGCTGGCTCGCTTTGCAGCACCGCATTCCCAATCTGCTCTCAAACCCTCCTCGATTGCCTGAGGACGTTACCCGGGCGCTGCCGATGCGGTATATCTCCAGAGATCCGCGCCGTGGGCGGGGAATGGGGAAAGCTGGTTTCTCCATATGTTTACCTCAGCCCTCCACGCGGCTGCGCCGCACAACGACACGATGAACATGGGTTTTTCTTGGGAGGGCGTAGCGGCGCGGCGCCGCCGCGCCGCTACGGCCAAATTCTCCTACCAGGGAGGGGGGAAACCCGGTTTCCCCACCCCCCAACCGCCGGTGGGGGCGCCTGGCATCCCGGTGAACAGGAGCGGAGGGAACCCCGGGTTCCCTATTTTCACCTCAGTCATCCATGCGGCTGCGCCGCACAACGCCAGAATGAAAATATTATTGTTCTTGGGAGGGCGCAGCCCTCCCAAACCCTCCCCGCTGGCGGGTTATTTCCTGGGAGGGCGCAGCCCTCCCAAACCCTCCCCGCTGGCGGGTTATTTCCTGGGAGGGCGCAGCCCTCCCAAACCCTCCCCTCAGGGAGGGGGTTGGGGAAACCCGGTTGCCCCATGTCCCAACCGCTGGTGGGAGCGGCTGGCACCCCCCACAGGCAGAGGGATGGGGAAACCCGGTTTCCCCGTATTTTCACATCAGGAGCGGCTGTGGTACAATGCAGAGCGTGGCAAAAATCACGCTCAGATGTTCGCGTCCTTCTGGCCTATGCTGCTTGAGTTGCAGATCAGCGACTTTGCGATCATCGATCGGCTACACCTGCGCTTCGATAGCGGATTCAACGTTCTCACCGGCGAGACCGGCGCTGGCAAGTCGATCATTATCGATGCCCTGGGGACGCTGCGTGGAGAGAAGGCCGACCCTTCCTTCGTGCGCGTCGGTTGTCCGCGCGCGCGGATCGAAGGGATTTTTGGCCTCGACGATTGCGCGCGGGTGGCGCCTCTGCTCCAGGAATACGGTCTGCTCGACGATAACGATGAGCAGGTGATCCTTACCCGCGAGATCAGCGCCGAGACGGGCCGGAGCGTGGCCCGGGTGAACCGGCAGGCGGTGAGCCTCAGCGTGCTCCGCGAGATTGGCGGCCGCCTTCTCGATATCCACGGGCAGCACGAAGGGCTGTCGTTGTTCAATACGCGCACCCACCTCGAATTGCTTGACCGCTTCGGCGATCTGCTCGAGCTGCGCGAACAGGTGGCCACGAAAGTGACCCGCCTGCGCGCGCTGCGTGAGGAACTGGCCAATATGCGACGTGGCGAGGCCCGCCGCCAGCAGCGGATCGAGGAACTGCGCTACCTGCTGGAAGACGTGCACGCGGTCCGACCCCGGGCTGAGGAAGAGGGCGAACTGCTGCGCGAACGGGCCGTGTTGCAGAATGCCGCCCGGATTACGGGATTGGCCAACGACGTCTATGCGATGCTCTACGAGGGGCGTGAGAGCGGGCGCTCCGCCGCCCCTTCGGTGGTCGAGGCGATGGCCCGCATCACCGGCAATCTTGAGGAACTGGCCCGCCTTGACCCTGCGGTGGCGGCTATGGCCAGCACTGCCAGCGACCTGCACTATCAACTGGAAGATCTGGCCGCGGCGGTGCGCAGCTACCGTCTGGGTCTGGATTTTGAACCGGGCCGCCTCGACGCGATTGAGGACCGCCTCACCGTGCTGCGCGATCTGCAACGCAAGTATGGCGGCGACCTGGCTCAGGTGATCGCCCGGGCTGCCAGCGCCGAGGCGGAGATTGAAAAATTGACCCATAGTGAAGAACATATCGCGACACTGCTCCAGCAAGAGGAAGCGGCTCTGGCTGAACTGGCCGGGCTTGCCGGTGAACTGTCGCGGCGGCGGCGCCACGTCGGCGACGACCTCGCCCGCCAGATCGAGCAGGCGATGACCGATCTGGCTATGCCCAATGTGCGCTTTGCGGTCCAGGTGGAGCAGGTTGATGATCCTGAAGGTGTGCCCCTGGCCGGCCGGCGCCTGGCGTGTGACCGGACCGGGATCGACCGGGTTGAGTTTTTGATTGCCCCCAACCCCGGTGAGCCGCTCAAGCCACTGGCGAAGATCGCCTCGGGTGGCGAGAGCGCGCGCCTGCTGCTGGCGCTCAAGTCGATCCTGTCGCGGGTGGACGAGGTCGCCACGTTGATTTTTGATGAGATTGACGTCGGGGTGGGTGGTCGCGCCGGGAACGTGGTGGGCCAGCGGCTCTGGGCGATTGCCGAGAACCATCAGGTCATCTGCATCACCCATCTGCCGCAGGTGGCCGCATTTGCCGATGCACACTTTCACATCCGCAAGGAATTCATCGACGAACGCACCCGCACCAGCGTTATGCACCTGGACGAGGGCCAGCGCGTTGATGAGATCGCCGCCATGCTTGACGGCACCCCGAATGAACACAGCCGGGCCAATGCGCGCGAGATCCTTGCTCGCGCGCGACACTGGAAACACCAGCGCCAGGGTGTGCCCCGGTCGAGGACCAGCCAGCGTGGCAGTATCGCTCCTGTGTAGAAGCCTGTGCCATGGCCCGGTATGGTCGCTGACCGTGACCCTCTGGCGCCCTCCCCGTTATGATGCCTCGCCAGACAATAATCGGCCAATGGTGCGCGTGGGTAACCGAAGCCTGCTGGTTGCTCGCGCTGACCATGGTGCCGATTGTGTTCAACCTTTACTCGGCGCGCCACTTCGAGCCAGATAAAGCGGCGCTGCTCCGTGCGCTGGCGCTGATCGCCGTCGCTGCGCTGCTGGCGCGCTGGCTCGATGCCCTGCTCACCCGGGAACCGCGTCCCGCCAACATAGTGCCGCCAGCAAACGCCCCTCCGCTGTGGCGGCGCATTGCAGCTCTGCCCCTGGTCGTGCCGGTGCTGCTGTATGCCCTGGTCTACCTCCTGGCGACGGCGACCTCGGTTGTGCCAGGCATCAGTTTCTGGGGGTCCTACCAGCGCATGCAGGGCACTCTGACCCACCTGTCCTACATCGCCCTCTTTGTGGCCATGATCGCCACCCTGCGTCGCCCGGAACAGGTCGAGCGGGTTGTCACGATGAGCCTGGCGGCGGGGGTGGCCGTGGCAGGGTACGGGATCTTGCAACACCTGGGGCTTGATCCATTGCCCTGGCGTGGCGACGTGATCACGCGCGTGGCTTCGACCATGGGCAATTCGATCTTCGTCGCGGCCTACATGATCATGGTTGTGCCCCTGGCGCTCTACCGGCTCGTGGCGGAACGGAGCGCCGCGCACACGGCGCCTGCGCCGGCCCGGGCGCGCACCGAGTGGCTCTGGGCGCTCACACGGGTGCTGCTGCTTGGCGCCGGGTTGACGCTGTTGCTGGCCCTGATCAAGTTCGGGGCCGCGGTACGCACGATTGATTTTCGCTACTGGTGGGCGCTGCCGGGCGCGGTGGTTTGCGCGACGGCGCTGTGGTGGTTGTTGACGACGGGCTACGAACGGGCGGGCAGACGGTTGCGCTGGTGGCCGGGGTTGCTGCTGCTCGGCTACCTGCTGGCCTTTGGCGTGCAGTTCGTGGCCACGGCCAGCGCCGGAGCGCAGATCTTTGTGGGGGGAAGCGCGGGGGCGCGCGCGCTTGACTGGTGGCTCTGGCTTGCCCTGGCGGCGCTGATGGCGGCGGGCGCCTACACACTGGCCTATGCGCTGCCAGGCCTGCCGGAGCAGCCCTCGCGCTTGTGGCGCCAGTTGCTGGCTGCCGAGGGCGGGGTTGCCGCGCTGGCGCTCCTGGCAGCGATCTTCTTCACCCAGAGCCGCGGTCCCTGGCTGGGGCTGGGGGCCGGGCTGTTTGTCTTCGGTTCGCTGCTGCTGTGGCAGGCCATGCGCCTGGCCCGCGCCTCCGAAAACATTGCCCGGTTGCGCCGCTTGCGCGCGCTGCTGCTCGGCTGGATCGCGGTGGCGACGGTCGGGGCGATCTTTTTGCTGGTGTTCAATCTCTCCCAGGCGCCGTTCTTCCAGCGCCTGCGCGAGGTGCCCTACCTCGGGCGCATGGGCCGGCTGCTGGAGGTCAACCGCGACACTGGCCTGGTGCGTCGCTTGATCTGGTTTGGCGACCAGCACGTCGGAGGCGCGACGGCGCTGGTCACCAGCGACGGGCTGCGTATGCTTGTCGGCTGGGGGCCGGAGAGCATGTTTGTGGCCTTCAATCGCTTCTATCCGCCCTCGCTGGCGAATGTTGAGGCGCGCGGGGCTTCGCCGGACCGCTCGCACCAGGCCCTGCTCGACGAACTGGTGACCAGAGGGGTGCTCGGGCTGGTAAGTTATCTGTTCCTGGTCTTCAGCGCAGTGGTGCTGGCCTGGCGCCTGATGCGCGCGAGCGACCAGTGGCGCTGGCAGGTGTTCTTTATCGCCTGTCTGAGCGTCATTGTGGCCCATTTTGTCGAAGGGTTGACCGGCATTCCGATCGTTTCGACCCTGATGATGTTCTGGGTGACGCTGGCTCTGGTGGTGACCGGCGGGGCCTTGAGCGGCCAGTACTCCCTGTCGCTGGCGCCGGTGGCCGAGCCGGTGGCAGGGGAGACGGCAGCCGCGCAGGACGCCCGCGATACCCCGAGCGCCAGGCGGCGCCGGGCTGCGCCGGCAGGCAAGGGCGCCGGGCAGGCCGCTGCGCCGCAACCACTGGCGCGCGCCGCTCGAGTGAATCCGGGAGCGTGGCTGGCGCTGGGGTTGATTGCCGTGGTGACCTCTGGCGCAGTCTGGCGCTTCAGCGCCGCGCCCATCATCGCCGATATGCACTTCCAACAGGGCCAGGGGCTGAGCGAAGGCAATCTCGACCTGGACCGGGTGGTGCAGGCGCTGGACGAATACCTCCAGACCGTGCGCCGCAATCCGGGCGAAGATTTCTACTATCTGCACCTGGGGCGAACGCTGATGGGCGCCGCCGATGCGCTGCGCGTCGCCGGCGTGCCGCCGGGCGAGGCCCCGGCCAGGGTTGACCTGAACGATCTGCTCGGCCTTGAGGGTCAGGCGGCGATTGTTGAATTTGTGCAGCGGACCAGCCCCGCAGCGATGATGGGCTATGCCGAAGCAACGCTGCTCCGCGCCCACGACCTTAACCCGTTGAACAAGGACCATTTCGCCAATCTCGGGCGCCTCAACAGCTACTGGTACAGTTGGAGTTACGATCCGCGCCGTTTGAGCGCCGCGCTGGAATGGTACGAGCGGGTCACGCCGATCGCGCCCCGCGATGTTACGTTGCTCAACGAACGGGCCGGTGTGACCATCTCGGTGGGCGATTACTACGCTGCCAACGGCAACCGGGAACAGGCGCGCCAGTTCTACGAGCAGGCCACCGAGTTGTTGCGCTACTCCGAGCAACTTGATCCGCGCTATGCCGATACGTACCTGCGACAGGGCGATCTGGCGCGCCTCCAGTACAACGACCCCGAGGCGGCGGCAGCGGCTTACGTCAAAGCCATCGAGTTGTCGGGGATACTGGTCGCCAGTTCTATCGAGCGCATCGCCGATGGTCTGGCCGATCGCCCGGATCTGCTGATCCAGCTCCGCGATGCCTATGCGCGCCAGGCGGCGCAGCAGGAGGAGCGTCTGAGCGCCGCGGAAGCCGGGCGGTCGCCGGGGGCGGATGTCGAGGAGTTGCGGCGGCGGGTGGCCCTGCTGCACAGCGCCACCGGCCTGCTTGCGGTACGGGCAGGAGACATGCGCGGCTCGGTGGAGCCGTACCGGCGCGCTGCCGAGTTGCAACCGGGCCAGACGAACTACCGTCGCAACTACGCGATTGTGTTGAGCGATACTCTGCGCTACGACGAAGCGCTGGCCGAAGCGCAGCGGGCGCTGGAGGCGCTGCGCGGGCAACCCGGAGCAGAAGAGGAAGTTGCCGTAACCCGGCGCCTGATCCAGATGATTGAGCAGGCGCGGTCGGGAGGATAGGCGGCCTGTGGTGTCTCGACCATGATCCAGATCGCGCTGATTGCGCTGGTCGCGCTCACATTTTCGATGGTCGCCACGCCGTTGATGCGCCGGGTGGCGCTGCGCGCCGGGGTGGTGTCGGTGCCCCGGACGCGGGACATTCACCTTGCGCCGGTGCCGCTGCTGGGCGGGGCGGCGATCTACGCGGCCTTCGTGGCGGCCTTGCTGCTCTTCGGTGACCGGGCCTACATCCGGGAACTGGTGGGCATCCTGCTTGGCGCCACACTGATCTCGCTGTTCGGCTTTGCCGATGACCGCTGGGGTCTGGGGGCGCTGGCCAAGCTGGGGGGCCAGACGCTGGCGGGGGCAGTGCTGGTGCTGGGCGGGACACAGGTGCAGCTCTTCCCGCAGCCCTGGATCAACTGGGCGCTGACCATCGTGTGGGTGGTGGGCATTACCAACGCGCTCAACTTTCTCGACAATATGGATGGACTCTCGGGCGGCGTCGCGACAATCGCGGCGGCCTTTTTTTTGCTGCTCGCGGCGATGAACACGCCCCGCCAGGTGCTGGTTGGCGCCATGGCCGCGGCGCTGATCGGCGCCTGTGTGGGCTTTCTCCGCTACAACCTGAACCCGGCGACGATCTTTATGGGCGACACGGGCAGCCTGTTCATCGGTTTTGTGCTGGCGGCGCTCGCGATCAAGCTGCGCTTTCTGAGCAACACCCCCCTGGTCACGTGGATGGTGCCGGTGTGCGTGCTGGCGCTGCCGATCTTTGATACGGCGCTGGTGCTGGTGTCGCGGCTGCGGCGTGGCGTGAATCCGTTCACCACGGCGGGGAAGGACCATCTCTCGCACCGGTTACACGCCCTGGGGCTTACCAGGCGCGAGGCCGTGCTGACCTGCTACCTGCTGGCGGGGGCCTGCGGGCTGGTGGGGGTGTATCTCACCCAGGCCCGTCCGCTGGAAGCGTATGTGGTGGCCGGCGCCCTGGCTGTGACAGGAGTGGCCGGCATCATCTGGCTGGAGCGGGTCTGCCCTTCGGGGGTGCCGTCGCAACTGAGGTCAGGGTAGCCTGAATACCGCTCTGGAGGGTAGCGTAGGTGGTGATGCTACTGAGGTCAATGCCCAGGCCGACCATTGCCTGCGCGACATCGGGCCGGATGCCAACGAGGATGGTCTGCGTGCCGAGGAGACTGGCAGCACGGGCAATCTGAATAAGGCCACTGGCCACCCGGGTATCAACCACTGGCACGCCGGTCACATCAAGGATGAGATGACTGGCGTGTTTGTGTTCGAGGGTCTGGAGGGCACGTTCCTGGACCTGCGCGAGGCGTTCGCTGTCCAGGGCGCCGACAAGCGGCATGACGAGCACGCGATCACTGACGGGGAGCACGGGGACGCTCATCTCGCGGATCAGTTCCCGTTGAGCCGCGATCGTCTCGAGTTGCCTGATCACCTGGGCACGAGACTCCTCGGCCTCGCGGCGGGCTTCCTCCGCGATGGCAAACTGGGTGCGCAACTCGGCGGTACGCTGATCGATAATTGTCGCCATGTGATCGAAAGCCTGCCCCAGCCGACCAAGCTCATCGGCGCCGGCAAGGCCGGTGCGGGCCGACAGGTCGCCGTCTGCCAGAGATTCGACCGCCCGGTTCAGATGCGTGATCGGGCGGATCAGACCAGAAGGCAACAGCAGACTCCAGAGCAGGGCCAGGAGCACTGCGACGACGCCGATCAGCTCGAAGGCAGTTCTGACCACAACTGCCGACCGTTCAACTTCGAGGCTGGCTTGCTCTGCCCGGACAGCTTTATCGCGAGCCAGTTTGATGGAGAGATCCGACAGGAACTGGATATTGGGATGGTACACCGCGAAGCGCCGAACCGCCTCGTGGGAGGTCTGAATCTC
>CAKZKA010000226.1 GCA_937120965.1 uncultured Chloroflexota bacterium | reverse complement strand
AGCCGGACGATCACCGTCACCGCCGCCGATGCCGGCACGCCATCCCAGACCAGCGCGGCAGCGACCATTACGCTCACCATCACGCCGGTGGATGATGCGCCCACGCTGACGAATACCGGCCTGACGGTGGCCGAAGGCGGGAGCGGGACGATTGGCGCGGCCCAGTTGGCGGCAAGCGACCCGGATACGCCGCCAGCGAGCCTGGTCTTTACCCTCGGGACCGCGCCGGCCAACGGCACGCTGTTCCTGAGCGGCGCCCCGCTGACGAGCGGTGGCACCTTCACCCAGGCCAATATCAATGCCAACAACCTGACCTACACCCACGATGGCTCGGAGACCACCAGCGATAGCTTCACCTTCACGCTAACCGATGGCACGACTACCCTGGCCGCAGCAACGTTCACTATCACCGTCACGCCGGTGAATGATGCGCCGGTGGTGGACCTGAACGGCGCGGCGGCGGGGGTGGATTATGCCGCCGCCTACACCGAGAATGCTCCGGCAACGGTCATTGTGGACTCGAACGCCGCGGTGACCGACCCGGAGAATGACAACATCACCACGCTGACGGCCACGATGAACGCGTGTACGCCCGCGGAGACCCTCAGCGCCACGGCGGGCGGCGGGGTGAGCGTGGCCTACAATGCGGCCACCTGTACGCTGACGCTGACCGGGCCGGCCAGCCCGGCGGCGATGAGCGCCGTGCTGCAAACCCTGAGCTACGCGAGCACCGACGACAATCCGCCGTCGAGCCGGACGATCACCGTCACCGCCGCCGATGCCGGCACGCCATCCCAGACCAGCGCGGCAGCGACGATTACGCTCACCATCACGCCGGTGGATGATGCGCCCACGCTGACGAATAACGGCCTGATCGTCGGCGAGGGCCAGAGCGCGTCGATCTCTGCGGCGGCGTTGCAGGCCAACGATCCGGATACTGCGCCGGGGAACCTGGTCTTCACCCTGACGAGCCTGCCGACTCGCGGTACGTTGCGGCTGGGCGGGGTAGTGATGGCGGGCGGTAGCTTCACCCAGGCCCATATTAACGCCGGGCAACTGGTCTACACTCACGACGGCTCGGAAACGACCAGCGATAGCTTCACTTTCACGCTGACCGATGGCACGACCACGCTGCCCGCAGCGACGTTCACCATCACCATCACTCCCGAGAATGATAATCCGGTCGTCACCACCAGTGCGGGGGCCACGTTCTACGTCCAGGGCCAGCCGCCGGTGGTGATCGACCCCGCGGTGACGGTCAGCGATGCGGATAGCCCGAACTTCGGCGGCGGCAGCCTCAGCGTGGCGCTGACCGGCGGCGCGCCCCAGGATCAGCTCGGTGTCCTGAACCAGGGCGATGGCCCCGGCCAGATCGGCAGCAGCGGGGGCATTGTGCGCTACGGTGGCGTGCCGATCGGCTCGTTGAGCGTCAGCAGTGGCGGACCCCTGGTGGTGCTGTTTAATGCCAATGCCACCCCTACCGCCGTGCAGTCCCTGGCCCGGGCGATCACCTTCGCCAACACAGCCACGGCGACAACCGGTGGCCCGCGCACTGCGACCTTCATCGTTAGCGATGGCGCGGGCGGCAACAGCGTTCCGGTAACGAAGGTCATTGACATCAACCTGCTGCCCGTGGCGGTCAACGATACGGCGCAGGTCATTATGAACACGTCTATACGCCTGAATCTCCGCGCCAATGACAGCGATCCGGACGGCGATCCCCTGACGATCACCGCCGTAAGCGCGCCGGGCAACGGCACGGCGACGATCATCGAGAGCGGTCAGGCCGTGCGTTACACGCCGAATCCCGGCCACCGAGGCGCAGACAGCTTCACGTACACTGTGAGCGATGGGCGCGGCGGTACAGCCACGGCGACCGTCAACCTGAACGTTGACCGGGCGCGGATCTTCATGCCTCTGGTGAACGACCGCCCCGTGGAACCTGATCTGGTGGTGCGCTTCGAACTGGACCCCAACCAGCCACGCGCCTTCTCTCCCGCGACGGTCCGGGTAACGGTTACCAACCGCGGGCGCGGGCCGGCCTCGAATTTCTGGGTGGACTTCTACATCAACCCGCGACAAGCGCCGGAGGTGAACGAACCGTGGAACGAACTCTGTCGCGACCGGAACTGCCGGGGTATTGCGTGGTTCTACGAGGGCACGCTCCGCCCTGGCGAGAGCGTGACCTTCACCAGCACGCCGCAGAGTGCGAGCAACCCCACCGGCTACCAGCCCCGCTACACGATCTGGGATGGGTTCTTCGAGAACGGTTCGTATAGCCTCTACGCCTATGTGGATAGCTGGAATCGCGACGGTAGCGGCGCCGCTCGCAATCCCCGCGGCGCCGTCGCTGAGGAGAACGAGGACAACAACCTGGCCGAGCGGCAGATAACTGTCGAAGTTAGCCCGTAGGATGTCCGGGGAGGGTGGAGCGCAAGGGCTTTACCCTCCCACACCCCAACCGCAGTTGGGGTCGCCAGGCCCCCGGAGGGGCAGGGGGGCGGGACAACCCGGTTGCTCCGGAGGCATATCAGACACCTACAGGGAGGGGGCGGGGCAACCCGGTTGCCCCAGAGGCATATCAGACGCCCACAGAGAGGGGGCTGGGGAAACCCGGTTTCCCCACTTCCCAAGCGCTGGTGGGAGCGGCTGGCGCCCCCACAGGGAGGGGGTTGAGGAAACCCGGTTTCCCCGGTTCCCAAGCGCTGGTGGGAGCGGCTGGCGCCCCCACAGGGAGGGGGTTGGGGAAACCCGGTTTCCCCGGTTCCCAAGCGCTGGTGGGAGTGGCTGACGCCCCCACGGGGAGGGGGTTGGGGAAACCCGGTTTCTCCGGTTCCCAAGCGCTGGTGGGAGCGGCTGGCGCCCCCACAGGCAGGGGTATGAGGAAACCCGGTTTCCTCAAATGGTGGTTATTCCTGGGAGGGCTGCGCCCTCCCAAACCCTCCCCACAGAGAGGGGGTTGGGGAAACCCGGTTTCCCCAGTTCCCAACCGCTGGTGGGAGCGGCTGGCGCCCCCACAGGCAGGGGTATGAGGAAACCCGGTTTCCTCAAATGAACGTGGTTATTCCTGGGAGGGCTGCGCCCTCCCAAACCCTCCCCGCAGGGAGGGGGTTGGGGAAACCCGGTTTCCCCATTTCCCAACCGCTGGTGGGAGCGGCTGACGCCCCCACAGGCAGGGGTATGGGGAAACCCGGTTTCCCCATAGGTTCACGTTAGTCTGGAGGCCATGTATGCGACGTCAAGTGGTGAGTGTGACGCTGATGCTCTGTGGCGCGATCATGCTGGTGTTGGGAATGGTTGTAGTTCCTGCGCCGGCGCCAGTGGTGGCGGGGCCGGCGCTGCAACCGTCGCCGCGCCCGCCGCTGGAGCCAACCGCCCCTCCGGAGGGGGGCCTGCCCGCGCCCACGCCGATCCCCTACGGGCGGGTCACCGGGACAATCATCGATCTTCGCACGGGCGCTCCGGCGCCGGGCAAGCTGGTGGTGATCGGCGACTCGACGGTGATCAGTGATGCGAACGGGAACTATGACCGCTGGGTGGTGAGCGGCTTTTACAATCTGAACCTGCGCCTGCGCGATGGAGAGGGGCAGGTAGCCCAGCCGCCCCAGCAGATCGCCGTGGGCAACGGTGACACGGTGGTGGTCCACCTGTTCTTTACCAGCGCAGACCCTGCTCCCTCTCAGCCTACCGCCGCCCCTGAGCCTACGCCGACCGTAGCGCCCCCCGCGCTGCCGACGCCCACTCCCGGTGATGTGACGGCAGTGGCGCCGGTTTCTCTGCCCGTGACCGCAGCGACCGGCGCGCGCGTTCCTGGCTCGCTGTTGCTGGCAGGCGCGCTGCTGCTGGGCCTCGGCGCGTTGCTCCAGGTGCGTCCGCGCCGCCGCGCCGCCCGGCGCCAGGAGGCCGACCAGCGCCTGCTGCGCCGAATGCTGGCAACCCCGCCCCGGGATACTTCCGAAGAATAGGGCGGTTGGGATGTGGGGAAACCTGGTTTCCGCGGGTCACTCCCCAGCGGGTTTGTCTGGGAGGGCACAGCCCTCCCAGGCAAATCTGTGTGCATGTTGAAAGCCTGCCCCCCGGCACGCGGGTATAAGCGAACCCGGCGGCATTATACCAATTATCGTTGATGATGCCGCATTGCTTAAAGCGGTTTCAGGCGTTGTGCTGCCCAGTGTGGCAATCCACAATCCAAAATCTAAAACCAAAAATGGTATTACCCATCGTCCTCGGCGATCACACGGGCCGTCACGCGCTCGATCTCGGCGAGGCTTTTGCCGCGGGCGCTCTCCAGGCGTTCCAGGCGCTTCTGGAACTGCGCCAGGGCGTAGGTCGAAAAGGTCTCCATCTGCAGGTTGAAGGGCATCACCTCGTAGCACTGAAAGGCCTCGTCGATCACGCCCATAGCGTGGAGCAGCAAGTCGCTCATCCGCGCCTCGATCGGCGCCCAGAGGCCATCATCGGCGGCGATGAGCCGCGAGAGCAGGTAGACGCCATAGGCGATGTGGCGCGACTCGTCCTGCTTGAGCAGCCGGATGCCCGCGCGGGTTCCGGGCAGCAGGTCGTTGGCCTCGAGCATGGTAAAGTAAGCGTGGTAGCCGGTCTCGGCGAGCACCCCTTCGACGATCATGTTGTAGGTGAGGGCAGCTTCGGCCTGGGCCAGGGGCGAGGCATCCTCAGCCAGGCGACCCATCGCCGCAGGCAGGGCCTCGTAGATCAGCGCGCGAAAGCTGGGCGTGTGGTAGCGGCTCAGGTCGTGATCGGTTGCGGCAACCTCGTCGAGGAAGCGGGCGAAAAAGTCGGTATGCTTGGCCTCCTCGAAGAGGAAGGTCGTCAGGAACAGTTCCTCTTCAACCCGGCCCTCCCGCGCCACTACCTGCACCAGTGGCAGCAGGTCGAGGGTTACGGCCTCTTCGCCGGCCTGGAAAAGGGCGGTGAGACGCAGTAGCAGATCGCGCTCAGGCTCGCTCAGGCGACGCCAGTCGGCCGCATCGCGGCTGAGATCGATCGCGCTGGGGTTCCAGATGCCGAGGCGCTTGGCTTTTTCAAAGAGGCGCATCGGTGGGCTGTCGCGGCGCAGGCCGCGGGTGGTGGTGGCAAAACTGGTGTGCATGATTTGTACCCGTTTCAGACAGGGTTCGCAGGCGCTTGAGCGTTCGCAGGCTTCTGCCCACAGTTTCCCGCCGGGCAGAGGGCCAGGGAAACCCGGCCTCTCCGCCCTCTAACCGCTCCAGGCAGGAGCATTCTTACCATCGCACGTTGACGGGGGTGCCCAGGGGCGCCCAGCCGTAGAGCCAGGCCGCCGACGCGAGGGGCAGGTTGATGCACCCGTGACTGCGGCGCACACCCGTGCCGAACTGGTTGTGCCAGTAAGTGCCGTGGAGGGCCACGCCGCCGACGATGTACATGGCGTGAGGCACGTCGGGCACGTTCCAGCACTCGCCGCCAGCGCAGCCACGCATGGTCTGCGAACGCACCTTGTGGTAGATCGCGAAGCGCCCCACGGGGGTGTTGAAGCCGTCGCGCCCGGTAGAAACCGGCGCGTCGAAGACCATGCGCTCGCCCTCGTAGGCGTAGAGCCACTGGTCGCTCAGGTCCACGATGATACTCTTGCCGCCGGAGGAAGGGGCGGGTGCGGAGCGAGCCGGCGCGGGCGCGGGTGCGGTGGGGGCCGGCGCGGGCGCGGCGGGCGCCTCGGTGGCCGGCGGCGCAGCAGGGGCAGCAACGAGTGGTTGGGCAGGCGCAGCCGGCTCGGGGAGCGGTTGCCCGCCGTTGTCAACCACGAGCGCCCCGTCCGGCGCGGCTGGCAAGGTGGATAACCCGCGGAGCAGGGCCAGATCGCGCCCCAGGCTGCCGATCTGCATCGCCTCGGCCGGCGGCGCATCGGGGTAGTGCTCGAGACGCACCCGCTCGAAGTACTGGACCAGCGCCAGTCGCAGGCCAACGTACTCCCAGGCCGGCGCGCTAATTGGAAACCCGAAAACCTCCAGGCCGCCGTTGGCTTCCCAGTAGCCCAGGAAGGGGGGACCGACGCTGTACCCCGTCTCGGGAAACAGGCGCGTGTCGGGGGGCAGGTCGGCATCCGGCGGGGCGGGAGGCTCGAAGCGCCGCCAGAGCGCCTCACTGTATTCGGCTCCCAGCCGCCCACGCAAGATGGCTCCCCCGTACTCGGGATGCACCTCCAGACGCCCGCGCTCGAAGTACTGCACCGTCAGCCCGTTCTCGACCAGATGTGGGGTGATCGGCGGGCCGAGGGTCAGCGGGCCGTTACTGTCGCGCCAGTAGCCGAGAAAGCCGTACTCATTGCTCAGGCGCTGGCCCGTGGCGGCGAAAAAGAGCGCGTTGTCCATCGCCACGCTCTGGCGCGGCGCCACCCACGCCCCGACGATAATCCCCAGCAACAGACTGCCTACGCACGCCGAAAGAAAGCGTCGAGTGAGCCGCAAGCGCATGATCGACTCCTGGAGCGTTCACGAGCGGACAACAACCTGCATCGGGCGCCGGCTGTCAGGTCGAACCATCACGCCCGCGATGCCTCGATCTCTCGTCTGGCGCGCCACGAGGGGGGAGGTGCTCTGCTCGCATTATAGCGCCGTGTGATCAGTTGTCAAGGGTATTTGGGGAGATCATGCCTTTACTATGGTCTGCGTATTATTGAGGCTCTTGACAGTTTAAGGATATCGTGTCGGCGTCCCGCTCCCGGCGCCCGGCGATATGTGGTACCATGTACGGGTGACCATACCGTATGCGTGCTGTGGGGGCGGCCGGCGCAATGGTGGACGGGGATATGCCCCGTGTGACGGGTAGAGACGGCCCGGCGGGCCGTCTCTACGGCAGCGCGATGGCCCGGGGGGCCGTCGCGGTGGCGACGGGGTGGCGGCAACATTCACAGATTACCAGAGAAGGAACCTGACCCATGCAAGAATTGGATACCGAACTCGACGAATTGCGCGAACGGCTGGCCCTGATCCGGGGGCATCTTTGACCTGGCCGGCAAAGAGGCGCAGATCGCGGCGCTCGAAGAACAGGCGGCTGACCCGACCATCTGGAATGATCCTCGCGCCGCGCAGGCGGTGATGCAACGCCTGACACGCCTTAAAGAAGAAGTCGGTCGCTGGACGTCCCTGGAGGAGCGGCTGCGCAGCCTGGGCGAATTGCTCGAACTGGCCGAGGCCGAGGGCGACGACTCGCTCCGCGACGAGATCGCCAGCGATCTCCGCGGTGCGGCGCATGAGTTGCAGCAGTTTGAACTGGCGCTCTTGCTCAGCGGCCCCTACGATGACCGCGATGCGTTCATCTCCATACAGGCCGGCATGGGCGGCACCGATGCCCAGGATTGGGCCGAAATGCTGCTGCGTATGTACATCCGCTGGGCCGAGTCGCGGGGCTACGAGGTGCACGTGGTAGACCAGAGTGAGGGCGACGAGGCGGGGATCAAGAGCGCCACCCTGGAGGTGCGTGGCCCCTACGCGTACGGGTACGCGCGAGCTGAAGCCGGTGTGCATCGCCTGATCCGCCTGTCACCCTTTAACGCCGCGCATACCCGGCAGACCTCCTTCGCCCGTGTTGAG
Organism: uncultured Chloroflexota bacterium; assembly: GCA_937120965.1. Classification (GTDB taxonomy): domain Bacteria; phylum Chloroflexota; class Chloroflexia; order Chloroflexales; family Chloroflexaceae; genus JACAEO01. The sequence continues at coordinate 10,749 of CAKZKA010000226.1, read as the reverse complement.
GTGATGCCCGAGGTGGACGATGCGCCCGAGGTGGTGATCAGGCCCGAAGATCTGCGTATTGATGTGTTTCGCTCCGGCGGCCACGGCGGCCAGGGTGTGAATACGACCGACTCGGCGGTACGCCTGACCCATCTGCCCACCGGTATCGTGGTAACTTGCCAGAACGAGCGTTCGCAGATCCAGAACCGCGAGACGGCGTTGCGGGTGCTGCGTGGCCGGCTGCTCGAGCGCGAGTTGCAGCGGCAGGCCGAGGAACGCGCGCGCCTGCGCGGCGAGTATCGCGATGCTGCCTTTGGCAGCCAGATGCGCACCTACTATCTGCACCCTTCGACGCTGGTAAAGGATCATCGCACCAACTACGAAACGAGCAATGTGCAGGCGGTGCTCGATGGGCAGATTGACGAGTTTATCGAGGCGTATCTGCGCTGGAACGTTGCGGCGCAGTGAGGGTTTCGGTACGTAACCGCAGACCCGGGCGCACTCCTCTCTTCAGGACGATACGAGGTTTGCTCGGGAGGGCCACGCCCTCCCAGCTTCTCTCCGTAGGCAGGGGAAAGGGGAGAAGCCCGGTTGCCCCTGTTGTTCGCGTCAGTGGCACGCGGCGAGGCCGCACAGGCAAATACCGTGATACCGAAGCTTGCCCGCTACCTGCTGATCCTTACGCTGCTGACCATCGGCTTGCTGACGCCATGGGTCCCTGTCGGCGCCGCCGAGCGCATCCAGATCCTCACGGCGACTGCGCGTTCCGAGTTTCCCGCCCGCATCACCTTTACCCTCACCGCCGAGGCGCAGGCCTCCGAGATCGTGGCGGCGCAGTTGCTCTACGGCGCGACGCGCCAGAACGTGCTCAGCGTCGTTGATGTGCCGCTCACGCCGGGCCGGCGTATCGAGGCGCGCCACGTGCTCGATACCCAGGTGTACTACTACCCGCCGGGGACGGCTATGTCCTACCGCTGGGTGCTCCGCGATGCCAGTGGCGCCGAGGTGACCACGCCGCGGGCCGAGGTGATCCACCACGATGAGCGCTTTCCCTGGGCCGAACGCACCGAACGCAACGTGACCGTGCTCTGGTACGAGGGTGGCGCGGCCTTCGGCGAGACGCTGATCGGCGCCGCGACTGCCGCACTCGACCGGATGGCGGCAGCCCTGGGCGCGGAGCTGGAGCAGCCGGTGCGGATCTACGTCTACGCCTCCAGCGCCGATCTGCGCACGGCCCTGCAGGCCAACTCGGTAGACTGGGTCGGCGGCCAGGCCTTCACCGATCTGGGCATTATTGTCGGGGCCATCGCTCCCGGCGATGTCGCCGAGGTCGGGCGGCTGATCCCCCATGAACTGGCTCACCAGGTGCTGGCACAGTTGGCGGATAACCCCTACGGGGAACCGCCGCCGTGGTTCGATGAGGGCCTGGCGATGTACGCCCAGACCCGGCCCGATCCCTGGGTCGAAGAGCAACTGGACGAGGCCGCGCGAGAGGGGCGGCTGATCCCGCTGGAGGCGCTTGCGGCGAGCTTCCCCGCCGATACCGATCAGGCCCTGCTCTCCTACGCGCAGAGCCAGGCTGTGGTGGAGTATATCATTGCCACCTACGGGGCCGAAAAGCTGCGCGCCCTGGCCCTGGCCTTCGCCGCGGCAACCCCGCCGGACCAGGCCCTCCAAACGGTGCTCGGGCGCAGCGTGGACGAACTGGACGCCGAGTGGCGCGTGACCCTGCCGCCGCAGGAACGGACCGTCGCGCCTACGCCGGTTCCACAAACTGCCCCTGCCGACCGCTTCGCCGAACCGCCGATTGGTCTTCCAGACGCGGCTGAAGCCCCATCCGGCGGATCGCCGTTCGCCGGAGTTGCCGCGCCCGCCCTGGTGGTCGGAGTGCTGTTCTGTGGCGCTGCTGTGCTGGCAGTGGGAGTGGTGGCGCTGCTGCTCGTGTGGCGCGCAGGTGCGGCCAGGCGGGGCTGAGTGAACATAGCCCGTGTGCGGGAGGGTGTGGGAGGGCGTAGCCCTGCCAAAAATAAAACCTGTTTTTATCTTGTCGGTGCGCGGCGCAGCCGCATGGATGACTGAGATGAACATCGCCCGCGCGCGGGAGGGTTTGGGAGGGCGCCGCTCTCCCAGGAAACAACCCGCCAGCGGGGAGGGTTTGGGAGGGCCCAGCCCTCCCAGGAAAAACCTGTTTTCATCCTGTCGGTGCGCGGCGCAGCCGCACAGGCGATCTGAACGCGCTCAACGAGGAGCAAGGCATGGAAATCAAATTCACACCCTGGCGCATGAAATATATCAAACAAAGCGACGGCAAAGCGGATGGGGGGTGTATCTTCTGCGCGATGGCGGCAGCGTCGCCCCAGACTGACGCCGAGCACCTGGTGTTGTATCGGGGCGAACGGTGCTTCGTGGTGATGAACCTCTACCCCTACAACCCCGGGCACCTGATGGTGGTGACGAATGCCCACACCGCCGATCTCGCCGGTCTCGATGCAGCCACGGCGGAAGAGCTGTTTACCCTGACCCGGCGCAGTGTGGGATTGCTGGAAGCGGAGTACGGGCCGCATGGCTTCAATCTGGGGATCAACCTGGGACGGACGGCAGGCGCGGGTATCGCCGAGCATCTGCACGTGCACATTGTGCCGCGCTGGAACGGGGACGCGAACTTCATGCCCATCGTGGGTGGCACCCGTCTGATCCCCGAAGACCTGAGCGGTACCTACCAGCGGTTGCGTCCGCGGTTCGATGAACTCCGCGCCCTGCTGTGTCAGGACGATGGAGCGCCATCGCGCGGATCGGTGTGTTGCTCCGGCGCCGAAGACTAGGCCCGGTTGCTGTGCGGCCCTGCAGGTTCCCCGCCTGACGATCTGAGGTGAACATACGGGGAAACCGGGTTTCCCCAACCCCCTCCCTGCGGGGAGGGTTTGGGAGGGCGCAGCCCTCCCAAAGATACCCTATTTTCATCGCGGCGTTGTGCGCCCCGCGCATGGGGCCTGACGTTCAGCTACAAGCTGGTTATGTGGAGGGGTGCCGCTGTAGAGCGAGGGTAACATCGCCGAGCTGCCTACTGAACCTGGCCCGGCGGCAGTGTTATACCAATTACCGTTGATGATGCCATATTGCTTGAAGCGGTTTCAGGCGTTGTGTTGCCCGGCGTGGCAATCCAAAATGGTATTACAGGAGGGTGATGTTGATCATCTCCAGCAGTTGATCGATGTCGAAGGGCTTCTGGATAATCACCGCGCCTTCGGCCTCCAGGTCGGCAAACCAGGGCTTGCGGCTCAGAGCCGTCATGAAAATAATCGGAATACCATCATCCTGGAGGCGCTCCTTGATCCGCTGGAACACCTCGACGCCGTCCATGTTCGGCATCATCACATCGCTCAACACCAGGCTGGGTTTGAGGGTTTCGAGGAGTTGCAAGCCCTCCAGACCATCAGGCGCCAGCACCACGTCATAGCCGGCGTTGCGCAGGGCGCACTCTAACACGGCCTGCAGCGCCAGGTCGTCGTCCATGATGAAAATGGTGCCCTTCGTCTCGGTCATGGCCTCCTCCCGCACTGCCAGTTGTGGCGATGCTAGAACGTACCGATTCTCACGAGAATTGTTTGCCATTATAACAGGGATTCCTCCCCGTATTTTTATCCGTTGTATGTTTCTTGGCAGCGAGGAACCGCCGGGTTCCCCGGAGAGGGTTCGATTTACGGATGGACAGAACGTATGGGCGCCGACAGGCATGATGGCGTCGGGATGCGCTGGTTGGTTCTCACCCCCGGCCCCCTTCGACAGGCTCAGGCTTCGCCCTGAGGCTCAGCCCGAAGGGGCGGGCCGCTCCAGCGAAGCTGGAGAGCCTGCGCTGAGCCTGTCGAAGCGGGGAGACCAGAGCCGCGCGCGGGCGTTCCAATGCGGGACATGCCACGCTGGCTCGGATGTTCTGTCCGCTCTTAAAGGAGGGTTCCGACCTGCTCAGGAACAATGTCAGATGACGGATTTCCCAAGGCAGATTGCCGCAATGGCGTTCCCCTGGGCGCCAGGACGAGGTGGGCCAGGAAGGACCTCGTCTTCCTGCACCCGTCCGTGGTCCTGTACTCTCCGGTTGGCGAGCCGCCCCGGTTTTCCTCGTTGCAATCAGGAGTCCTATGAGTGACCTGCCACAGGTTCTGGCCGAGTATCCGTTCGTTCACTGGGAGACGGTGCGGTTTCGCGATCTCGACGCCTTTGGTCACGTCAACAACGCGGTGTACGCTACCTATCTGGAGGCTGCGCGTATCGCGTATTTGCTCGAACTGACCGGGGCTGCGCTGATGGAGATGGGCATTATTCTGGCCGAGCAGACCATCAGTTACCGGCGACCGGCCTACTTCGGGGAACGGCTGGGGATCGGGGTGCGCGTAACGATGTTTGGCACGAAGAGTTTCACGATGGAGTACGTCGTGGCGCGGGCGGGCGATGGGGCGCTGATCGCCACCGGCCAGAGCGTGCAGGTGGCCTACGACTACGCGACGGAGCGCGCCGTGCCTGTGCCGGAGGGGCTGCGCGCGGCGGTGGCGCAGCGTCAGGCGGGGCGCGACCCGTCACACGAGGGTGAGATGGGCAACGGGGTGTGAGTGGCGGTTTATTCTCGCGCGGGCGCAGCCCTTCGACAAGGCAGAGGGTTGGAGGCGCCCGGTTTCCCACAGGTTCAGCGTTGCAAGGCAACAACGAAACTGGCCTCGCCGAACGGCTGGTCCTTCAGGCGCACGTGCAGGGTAGTAGCGCTGCTATTGAGGGGCTGGTTGACGACGGCGGTGCCGCGTTCTTGCGCGCCCGGCGCTACGCGGATGGCCGGGGGGGCGGAGGCGGCGTCATCAATGAGGTACTCGTTGCCAAGCCCGTCGCTGATGTGGATGTTGTCACGGTCGAGCGGGAACTCGACCGGGCGGTCGGAGTTGTTCTGCACGCTCCAGGTGAGGTGCACGGCGCCGTCGCAGGTGGAGATGCGTTCGAGAGCCACGACCACCTCCGGCAGCGTGGCGGTGGCGCTGCCGCCTTCGGCGATGCTACGCCAGCTCCCGCTGGCCGTGTCGAAGCGCTTGGCCACGACCTGGTAGCCAACCCACAGGCAGCTCTGGTCGGAGGCGCCAACGGGGAACGCGGCGCTGCCGGCGGGCATGGCGGTGACCTCGATCAGCGGCGCTGGCGGGGCGTCGGCAGTGGGGATGAGGCGGGTAGGGCGCAGCAGCAGGGCCAGGGCCAGCACGGCGGCCAGGGCCGCCATGGCCAGGGCCAGGCGCCCGGTGGTGGTGCGCGTGGAGGCCAGGAGGCGTTGCCAGGGGTCGCGTGGCGGCGCGGCCTCAGCCGTGTTGGGCGCGCTTGCGGGTGGCGCGGGGGCGCTCTCTGCGCCGGGGGCCGTGGTAGGGCTGCCCCGGGGCGCAGCCTCGACTGCCACAACGGCACTTTCCTGCACCGCTGCAATCGCCACCGGGTCGGCGGCCAGATCCGGGTCGCTGATCACCCCGCGGAGCACGGTGTTGATCTCCTGCCAGGGTGTGCAGCGGAGCATGCGGGGGATGGCCAGCATCTCTTCGTCGGTCAACTCGATCTCTGAGGAACGCTCGGTGATCAGGTAGGCTGGCAGTTCGTCCATGCCCTTCAATTCGACCTTCCAGTCAAGTTCGATCTCCGAGCCTTCCTGGATGGACGGCGCGATCACCACGACCCGCTTGCAGGTGCGAAAATCAACGTCGTTGATCTTCTGGGCGGAGAGGAATTCGCTGCGGTGCTCGTTGAGATAGTTGGTGAGGGCGTGGAAGTACGAGATAACCTGGTTGTAGGGGTTCTTGCGGCCCGGATTGAGGCGCTTGCGTTCACCGTTGCGTCCCTCGACAAACCAGGGGCCGTTGACGCTGCCGATCACCCGCCCGTCGCACTGCTTCAGCTCGATAATGAAGACCGCATCGTGCTTGATGATCACCAGGTCAACCGTGCGCCCGCCGACGCTAAAGTTGGCCAGAATGAGGTACAGGCCCTCGAGGCGATCCAGGCCCTGGGCCAGGGCCATGATCGCGCGGCGCTCGTTGGGATGTTCTGGTTTTTCGCCGATCCAGACCTGAACTGCCATGGTCTTACCAATAGAGCGCGAGGGTTGCTCAGGGGGGTAATACCATTTTGGATTTTAGATTTTGGATTGTGGATTGCCACGCTGGGCAGCACAACGCCTGAAATCGCTTCAGGCAATGCGGCATCATCAACGGTAATTGGTATAACTCTTCCAAACCCTCTCTCAGGGAGGGGGGATGGGGAAACCCGTCTTCCCCTGCATATTACCCATCGAGGGCGAGCGTTTTCCTGAGTTCGACGATCTGGTCACGCAGGCTGGCGGCCTTCTCAAACTGGAGGTCACGCGCGGCCTGCGTCATTTGTTTCTCGAGATCCTTGATCAGCTTATGCACCTCGTCGCGGGGGATTTCGGTCAACACCGGGCGGGGGGCCTCATCGGCGGGGCCGACGCTGTAGGCGGCGCGCTCTTCGGCCATCCGCTTGATGCGGTCGGTAAGATCGCGCACGTTCTTGGAGATGCCCACCGGAGTGATGTTGTGGCGCAGGTTGTAGGCCATCTGAATATCGCGGCGGCGCTGCGTCTCGCGAATGGCGGCCTCCATCGAGGGGGTGATCGTATCGGCGTACATAATCACCTGGCCGTCAATATGGCGGGCGGCGCGGCCAATGGTCTGGATCAGGGACGTTTCGGAGCGCAGGTAGCCCTCTTTATCGGCATCAAGGATGCAGACCAGGCTGACCTCGGGCAGATCGAGGCCCTCGCGGAGCAGGTTGATACCCACGACAACATCGTACACCCCCAGGCGCAGGTCGCGAAGGATCTCCACCCGCTCGAGGGTGTCAATGTCGGCGTGGAGGTACATAGTGCGAATCCCGACCTCGCGCAGGTAATCGGCCAGATCTTCGGCCATGCGTTTGGTGAGGGTGGTGACGAGCACGCGCTGCTTGCGCGCGACCCGCTGGCGCACCTCGGCGATCAGGTCGTCAACCTGACCTCTGGTGGGACGCACGTGGACGACCGGGTCGAGCAGGCCGGTGGGGCGGATGATCTGTTCGACGATCTGCTCGCTGTGCTCGCGCTCGTAGGGGCCGGGCGTGGCCGAGACGTAGATGGCCTGGTAGACGTGCTGTTCGAACTCCTCGAAGCGCAGCGGGCGATTATCGAGAGCCGAGGGCAGGCGGAACCCATAGTCTACCAGCGTTTGCTTGCGCTGGCGGTCGCCCAGGTACATGCCGCGCACCTGGGGCAGAGTGATGTGGCTCTCATCAACGAAGACCAGAAAATCGTCGGGGAAATAGTCGAGCAGCGTCCAGGGCGTCTGGCCGGGGGCGCGTCCGTCCATGTGACGGGAATAATTCTCGATGCCCGAGCAATAGCCGACCTCGCTGAGCATTTCGAGGTCGTACATAGTGCGCTGCTTGAGTCGGGCGGCTTCGAGGAGCTTGCCGGCGCTTTCGAGTTCGCGCAGGCGCTCACCAAGCTCGTCCTGGATGCTGCGCATTGCGATGGCGAGTTGTTCTTTAGTAGTGACAAAATGCTTGGCCGGGTAGATATCCACGGCGGTGCGGGTGAGGAGCACCTCGCCGGTGAGGGGGTCGAACTCGCTGATCCGTTCGACCTCATCGCCCCAGAACTCAATGCGCACGGCCGTCTCGCTGTTGGCGGGCAGGATATCGAGGGTATCGCCGCGCACCCGGAAGGCGCCGCGATGAAAGTCAACATCGTTGCGCTCGAACTGGAGGTCGATCAACTGACGCAGCAGCTTGTCACGGTTGCGGATCTCGCCCTGGCGCACGGAGATGACCACCTGGCCGTAGTCGTGGGGCGAACCAAGGCCGTAGATGGCCGAAACCGACGCGACGATGAGCACATCGCGACGGGTGAAGAGGGCCTGGGTGGCGGCGTGGCGCAGGCGGTCAATCTCCTCGTTGATCTGGGCCTCTTTTTCGATGTACAGATCCTTGGAGGGGACATAGGCTTCGGGGGTGTACTCGTCGTAGTAGGAGATAAACATCTCCACGGCGGCATCGGGCAGGAAGTCGCGAAACTCGGCCCAGAGCTGGGAGACGAGGGTCTTATTGTGGGCGAGCACGAGGGTTGGGCGCTGGATCTGGGCAAAAATGTTGGCCATGACAAAGGTCTTCCCGGTACCGGTGGCGCCGAGCAAGGTCTGATGGCGATAGCCGTTGCGCAGGCCCTGAACGAGTTTCTCGATGGCCTGAGGCTGATCGCCAGTGGGGGCGTAGGGCGCTTCAACACGGAAAGACATAACGATATCCAGGGCCAGGCGTCTCGGGCGTTACGACGCGACGGTTGCTCGATACCCCCCTGCCCGCCAGGGTGGCGCGCCCACGCGGCGCCGGGAGGGTTTGGGAGGGCGAAGCCCTCCCAGAAGAATCGGCTTCTCGCCCCTGTGGTGTACGGCGCAGCCGCAAGGGCATCTATAGCGCAAACCTGCTAGAGATGCGGTTGCCGCGAAACCGCTTTCATTATAGCGTACCGGGGAGGGGTTTGCATGGATCTGCTGGATGCGCCGTTATAACGCAGAGGATGCGGGAAGCGACGCGGGGTCGGCGACGCATGACGCTGGCGCCGCCGGGGTAGCCGGCAGGTAGATATGCACCGTTGTGCCCTGACCGAGTGCGCTGAGGACCTCAATGGCGCCGTAGTGGCTATGAACGATCCCCTGCAACGCGGCCAGGCCCAGGCCGCGCCCGGTAAACTTGGTGCTGAAGAATGGCTCGAACATACGCGCGCGGGTGGCTTCGTCCATGCCGCAGCCAGTATCGGTGACGCTCATCCGCACATACTGGCCCGGCGCGAGATCGGCGCCGCCGATCAACTGCTCGAGCCGCGACTGATCCAGGTCCTCAACCGCTGTCTCCAGCGTGATCAGGCCCGGCTGGTCGCCGAGGGCCTCGCTGGCGTTAACGAGGAGGTTCAGGATCACCTGGCAGATCTGGGAGGCATCGGCCTCGATCAATGGAAGGCTCGCGGCGAGGCGCTGACGGACGGTAGCGTGGCGGCTGAGCGTCGAGCGCAACAGATCGGCCATCTCGTGGATCAGTTGGTTGAGTTGCACCGGCTGGGTAAGGAAGCGGCCCTTGCCGGCATAGGCCAGCATCTGGGTGGTCAGATCGGTAGCGCGCCGGACGCCCTGCACGATGGCTTCGACGCTCTCGCGGGGGGGCGCGTCGGGGGGCAGGTCGAGCAGAGCCAGCTCGGCATGGCCGTTGATGGCCGCGAGGAGGTTATTGAAGTCGTGGGCCAGGCCGCTGGCCAGGATGCCGATACTCTCGCGGCGCTGAGCTTCCTGGAGCTGGCGCTCAAAGGCCAGGCGTTCCTCTTCGTGGCGCTTGCGCTCGGTAATATCCATGGCAATACGCCCGGTAGCGATGATGACCCCGTCGGCGGCGCGGATGGGAAAGCTGTGCGTCAGCCACACGCTGCCGGTCAGCTCCAGATCGCCGTATTCGCGAATGACGTGCTCGCCGGTTTGCTGGATGTGCAGCCGGTCGGCGCGCGCAATTTGCACGACTTCGCGCGGATAGAACCGATCGGCGGTCTGGCCCAGGATCTGCTCCGCCGTCGTCAGGCCGAGTGAGCGCAAAAGGTTCTGGTTCACCAGAATGAAACGCCCCTCCAGATCCTGCACAGTGATCACCGCCGGCACGTGATCGAGGAAACCGTACAGGAAGGCCTGGTGCTGTTGCAACTCAGAAGAGATGCGTCGGCGTTCGCGGACCTCGTCTTGCAACTCCGTGATAATGGCGCGAAGCTGAGCCGTGCGAGCCTCGATCTGTTGCTCCAGGTGCTGATTCAGGCGCTCCAGCTTGTGCTCGGCGCGGCGCCGCGCGTCCAGTTCGGCAAGGAGTTGGCGGTTGGTGGCCGCGAGCTGGGCCAGCAGCGCCTCACGTTCACGCTCGGCGCGCCACCGGGCGCTAAAGTCGCGGAGGTACAGAATGATGTGCCGGGCTTCTCCGTACAGATCAGGCACCGATACGATCTCAAGTTCGAAGGTTTGCGGTTCACCCTTGCCTGCCCGGGTGGTAAAACTGGTGCGCAGGGAGGTGTGATGGGCGTCAATCTGTCGCATGTGGAGCAGCACCACCGACGCGATCTCAGCGCCAACCAGAGGGGCAAACGGCTGGCCGATGGCTTGCTCAGCCGGGGTCTGGCTCAGCCTCTCGAAGGAAGGATTGGCGTAGATCACCCGGGGGCCGGGCAGGTCGAGGGGCGCTGCTTCGAGGACGACGATTGCGGCCTGAGCATACCAGGGCATCGTCTCGAAGAGATGCAGCCGTGCCCGGACCTGTTCGGGGGTAGCCATGACAATGGCGCCGAGGCGTTGATTCTCGGCTTCAAGCTCGGCCAACCGCTGACGCAGGGCCTCTAATTCGAGAGCGGCGTTCGAAGGTGACATGCCGGTTCCGAAAACTCCTGCGAGGAAGACACTGGGGGAGACCAGGTTTTCCCGTTTCCCTGTCTACCGGCGCACGAGTCGCCTGATACCCCGGCGCCGACGACAGAGTGGCGAAACCGGGTTTTTCTGTCCTCGCTGCATGGGGAATGCGTCAAGAGGGCTGCGCCCTCTCCAATCTTCCTGCAATGGTATCATAGCAAATATCTGTATCTGAGGTGAACATAGCCCGCCCACGGGAGGGTTTGGGCGTAGGGGCGCGGCGGCGCCGCGCCCCTGCCCCCTCCCAGGAACCAACCCGCCCGCGGGGAGG
>CAKZKA010000225.1 GCA_937120965.1 uncultured Chloroflexota bacterium | reverse complement strand
CTGGTGGGAGCGGCTGGCGCCCCCCACAGGCAGGGGTGCGGTTCGACAGGCTCACCGCAGGTGGGGAAACCCGGTTTCCCCATATGTTCACATCAGTACTGTGAAACTACGACTTCCCCAGCACGTACCTGAAGATCAGAATAAACTGATGCACCTGATTGGCCACAAAGGCGAAAGGGTAGCCAAAGGGGTACAGGTTGAGGCTCTGGTCATGCCAGATGCGATAACCGCGGAACTCCAATCCCGGCACCTGGCCCAGAGTGGTCACAATATCGGCATGAAGCATATTGTGATGCTCGGCGGTCGGTTGCAAGTCCTTGGTGAAGAGCACCAGATGGCCTCCAGGCTTTAGCGCAGCAAGCGCGCCCTCCAGCACCCGGCGCAACTCACACAGGAACTCCCAGTAGCCCAGATTCCCCAGATCGGCGGGGGAGGCGGTGAAAGGGGTTGGCGCGCTCGCGCCACGCTTCTTGCGCTCGCCGGTCTTCTCGCGGGACTGCATGGCCGCATAGGGCGGGTCAGTGAGGATCAGGTCGAAGGGGCGCTCACGAACCGCCTCGAGGCGAGCCAGGTCGCGCGCATCGGCCACCAGGTAGGGTTGGGGCGCGATCCCGAGCCGGGCACAGACAGCCCGGTAGATCTCCGCATAGGCCGGCGAAAGGTCCACTCCCACCGCTGTGCGTTCTTCCAGCGAACAGGCGATCAACGTACCGCCGACGCCAGCGAAGGGGTCGAGCACGTGGCCGCCGCGGCGGGTGAAGAAGCGCACCAGCTCGGCCAGCAGTTGCGGGGGTTTCGGCGAGGGATGCGCGCGCCGCAGCTCGTGGGCGTAGCTCTCGGGACCTTTTGTTGGATAGCGCGTGCTGATCACCGAACGCAGCGCATACGTCCACTCGCGCCCGCTCAGGTCATTCAGGCGGTTGCGTGGGTCTACGCCGGAGATGTCGGCCGGGTCGTCCATACCTGTCGGGTCGTCAGGCCCTGCTCAGCGCCAGGCCGCTATGAGCGCCGTGAACTCGCGGAACAGGTAGGTCGCATCGTGGGGACCCGGGCCAGCTTCGGGATGGTACTGCACGCTGAAGCAGCCCAGCCCCGGGTGACGCAAGCCCTCCACCGTCTGGTCGTTCAGATTGATGTGGGTCACTTCGACCTCGGGGGGGAGGGTATCGGGGTCCACAGCGAAGCCGTGGTTCTGCGAGGTAATCTCCACCCGGCCCGTCGGGAGGTGGCGTACCGGGTGATTGGCGCCGTGGTGGCCGAAGGGCAGCTTGTAGGTGCGCGCCCCGAGGGCCAGGCCCATCAACTGGTGACCCAGGCAGATGCCGAACACTGGCACGCGCCCCAGCAGGTCACGCAGGGTCTCGAAGGCGTAGGTTGCCGCAGCGGGATCGCCCGGCCCGTTGGAGTAGAAGACGCCGTCGGGCCGCAGGGCCAGAGCCTCGCTTGCTGGCGTGGTGGCCGGCACCACTGTTACGCGGCAGCCGTGGTCTACCAGGCGGCGCAGGATGGTGCGCTTCAGGCCGAAGTCATAGGCGACAACGTGGTACGTCAGCGGCGGCGTGCCATCGGGGTACACAGGACCGAACGGCGCCGAGCCTTCGGCCCAGTGGTATGGCTCTTCGCAGGTAACCGCCCGCGTCAGGTCGAGGCCCTCCATTGGCGGGGCCTGGCGAGCCTTTGCCAGCAGCGTCTCAACCGGCTCGCCGGTGGTAGAGATAATGCCGCGCATGGCCCCGGCAGTGCGAATATGCCGGGTGAGCGCCCGTGTGTCCACCTCACTGATGGCAACAATGCGGTGCTCACGCAACAACTGGGCCAGACTACCCCGGGCGCGCCATGAACTGAAGTTCTCGCTGTAGGCGCGCACGATGAAGCCGGCCACCTGGGGGCGGAGCGACTCGGGATCGAAATCGTTGACTCCGGTATTGCCGATGTGCGGGGCGGTCATCGTGACCAACTGGCCGCAGTACGAGGGATCGGTCAGGATCTCCTGGTACCCTGTCATGCCGGTGTGGAAGACCACTTCACCAATGCACTGGCCCGGGGCCCCGAACGAGCGCCCGGGAAAGACGCGGCCATCTTCGAGTACGAGTACTGCGTCCATAAGGTTGTGCGCCTCTGCTACGCGTCTGGAGAAACCGGGTTTCCTCCCCCCAACGGGAGGAGGCTGGGAAGGGAGCGCAACGCTGCGAACGGTGAATCTGCCACGAACCTTGCCTGAGAGTAACGCTGCATTGAGGCTCATTGTAGCATGCCATGGCGGGTATAATGCGACACATGCGCCTGCTCTTGCTCTACAAAGACTACCCGCCCGTGATGGGTGGCATCGAGAACCACCTGCGCCTCCTGGCCGAGGGATTGGCGGCCCGGGGGCATGCCGTGACGGTCCTGGTGAGCGGGGTAGCGCGCCGTACCGACGTGGCGGAGGAGGGTGGCGTGCGCGTCATCCGGGCCGGTCGTCTGGCAACCCTGGCCTCTACACCCCTCAGTCCGGCCTTGCCACGGCTACTGACGCACACGCAGCCCGACATCATCCATCTGCACCACCCCTTTCCGCCGGGTGATCTGGCGCTACTGCTTGCCGCGCGACGGGCGCCGCTGGTGGTAACCTATCACAGTGACATTGTGCGCCAGCGCCGCCTGGCGCGCGCCCTGGCGCCCCTGTTCCGGCGCACGCTGCGGCATGCGGCGCGCATCATCGCGAGCAGCCCGGCCTACATCCGCTCATCGCCGCTGCTGGCGCCCCTGGCCTCCCGCTGCCGGGTTGTGCCCTTCGGGGTGCCGCTGGAGCGATTCGGCACAGCCGACCCGCAGCAGGTGGCGGCGCTGCGGACACGCCTTCCGGGGCCGCTGGTGCTCTTTGTCGGGCGGCTGCGCTACTACAAGGGCGCCGACCGACTGGTGCGGGCCATGGCTCATGTGCCCGGGCGGGCCGTTTTTGTCGGCGGCGACGCCTCGGTGCGCAGCGCCGATCTGGAGGCCCTCGCGACGCGCCTGGGGATCGAGGAGCGCGTACACTTTGTCGGGGAGCAACCTGAGGACAGCCTGCGCGCCTGGTACCACGCCGCGGATGTCTTTGCTCTGCCCGCAGTAGAACGGAGCGAAGCCTTCGGTATCGTCCAGGTCGAGGCCCAGGCCGCCGGGCTGCCGGTCGTAACCACCGAGGTGGGCACCGGCACCAGCTACGTAACGCTCCACGGGCGCACCGGCTTCGTCGTGCCGCCCGACGATGTGCCTGCCCTGGCCCGCGCCCTGCGCGTGCTCATCGCCAACCCCGACCTGGCGCAGGCCCTCGGCGCTGCGGGCCGCGCCCGCGCCGCCCGCGAGTTCAGCCTGGAGCGCATGCTTGACCGGATCGAGGACGTGTATAGCGAGGCGTTGGAGGACCCGGCTTGCTGAGGTGCTATCTGGCGCCCTGAGGTAAAAATCGGGGGAGAGGCGCCCGGTTCCTGCCCCCGACGGGGGAGGATCAGGGAGGGGGCAGCCCTCCACTTTTTCATCCTGACAGAGCGCGGCGCAGCCCCACGGGAGTCTGGCGCCTGAACGAAGCCTATGTCAGTCCAGCAACGCCTGATCATCAGTTGTATTATCGGCCTTATCGCCGGGCTTGTATGCAGTTGGTACCAACTGACCTTTGCCGGCGGCGGCGCAGGTGATGTGACAATGCCGCTGTGTATGGGCGAAGCGTTGTTGCAGGGAAAGGAACCCTTACGTAGTCTGCCGCGGTTTTCAAAGTGACGGCGTTACGCCGAATACGCTCAACCCGGTCACGACAGCGATCATCACGCTGCCCCTGTTGGCGCTACCTCGCGCTGCCGCGGCAGGTGTGTTTCTAGGTCTGTCGGCAGCCATTCTGGCCTGGGCGCTCACCCGCAGCGGGGAACCCTGGCGGTTGTTGACCTTTCTGGCCTTTCCCTTCTGGGCCGCGCTTCAGACGGTGCAGTGGTCGCCGCTCCTGCTGGCGGTCTATTTCTGGCCTGCGCTGCTGGCCCTTACGCTGGCGAAACCACACGTCGGAGCAGCAGTGGCGCTGAACACTTCCTGGCAACGCTGGCCGGTCGTGGTCGCGCTCCTGGTTGGCTTGCTCAGCCTCCTCTGGATGCCCGCCTGGCCGCTAGCTATGCTCGGAGGCGTGGGTGCGCCGGGTGATTACCGTCCGCCAGTGTTCGGCGTTCCCGGTGTGCTGCTGTTGCTGGCCCTCTTGCGCTGGCGCGCTCGTGAAGCCCGTCTCCTGTTCACCCTGGCGCTGGCGCCACAACGGGCGTTCTACGACCAGTTGCTTGTTTTTGGAGTGGTCCGCACCCCACGCGAGTTGCTGGCGCTGATCCTGACAAGCTGGCTCTGCTACCTGGGCTGGTTCCTGGCGCCCATTCCCGGATTCCCGTGGTTCGTCTGGCTGATCTACCTTCCAGCTCTGGTGATCGTGCTCCAGCAGGGCCACGCGCATCCGGCAACCAGCGACCGTGCAGCGCCAGGCGCCACCCCGGATCGTGCCGGACGGCGCTAAAGCGAGTATAGGGGAAACCCGGTTTCCCCGTATGTTCACATCAGCCGTCTATGCGGCTGCGCCGTACAACGCCAGAATGAAAATATGTGTTCCTGGGAGGGCTGCGCCCTCCCAAACCCTCCCGCGCGCGGGCTATGTTCACCTCAGAGCGTACCTGAGGCGAGATGTAACCGGCAGCTCAGTACCACAACGTAAAGGGCATGACAATGAGTGACCCCATTGACCGGCTGCGGGCCCGGTTGCGCGCCGCGGCCATTCCCGCTACCGACGACGATCTGGCCGGTATTCAGACCAGGGGCTTCCTGAGTCGCCTGGAGGACTTCGAGCGCATCGTCGCCGGTATTCCCGCCGAGACCCTGCCCGACTTCCTGGACGCTGGCAGCCTGCCGGCTCCGGTGGAGGCTCCGGCCCCCTCGCCGCCTGCCGCGGCCCCGCCACCGCCTGCCGACACGCTGCTCGGCGCCGCGGCAGCCATCCGTACAGGCGCCACCACTCCCACGGCGCTGGTCGAGGCGGCCCTGGCCCGCATCGCGGCCCTCGACGGCTCCTTGAACGCCTTCCAACTCGTCCTGGCCGAGCAGGCCCTGGCCGATGCCCGTCGCGCCGAGGCTGAACTGGCCGCCGGACAGGATCGCGGACCGCTCCACGGCCTTCCAGTGGCGGTCAAGGACCTGCTGGATATGGGTGGGCTGCCCACCACCGCTGGCTCGTTGATCCTGGCTCACACCACTGCTGCCGCTGACGCCACGGCCGTTGCCCGCCTCCGCGCTGCCGGCGCAATCATCGTCGGCAAAACGCGCCTCTCCGAGTTCGCCTACTCTCCCGGCTCAAACAACGCCCACTACGGCGCCACGGCCAACCCCTTCGATCCCACCCGCGACTCTGGCGGCTCCAGTAGTGGCTCGGCGGTGGCGGTGGCCACCGGCATGGCCCTTGCCGCGCTGGGCACCGACACGGGCTGCTCGATCCGCATCCCCGCAGCCTTCTGCGGGCTGGTGGGCCTGAAGCCCACCTGGGGCCGCACCAGCCTGGCCGGCGCCGTCCCGCTTTCCTGGTCGCTTGACCATCTCGGCCCGCTGACGCGCACCGTTGCGGACGCGGCCACGCTCCTGGCGCTCCTGGCCGGCCCCGATCCCCGCGACGGACGCACTCTGCGCCCGGTTCCGCCTTTCGTCGCTGAGGGACTGGAAGCGGACGTGCGCGGGCTGCGGGTGGGGCTGGTAAGAGAAGACGGCTCGGGAAGGCCGCTGGCGGAGGAAGAACAGCAGGCGGCAGCCCGACGCGGCGCCACAGCTCTGGCCGCAGCGGGGGCCGAGGTAGTCGAACTCGACGTGCCCGAACTTGACCGTCTGCGCGTAATCGGCACGGCCCTCCTGGGGATGGAGGCGTCCGCCTTTCATCTGCCCTGGCTGCAAACGCGCCTTGACGCCTACGGCGAGTTTCCGCGCCAGCGGCTGCTCGCCAATTTCGCCTACGAGTCAGGCGCCTTCATCCGCGCGCAGCAGGGCCGGGCCGCCTTGCGCCGGGCGATAAGCGAACGGCTGGCCGGGTTGGACCTGCTGGTGCTGCCGATCCATCCGGGGCCCATACCGGCCCGCGGCGTGCCGGCGAATAACGGCCTGGCTATCCCCTTCAACTGCCTGGGATGGCCGGCCCTGACCATGCCCGCCGGGCGCGGCGGCGACGGGTTGCCCCTCTCGCTGCAACTCGTTGCCCGACCCTGGCAGGAGGCTACGCTGCTCCGCGCCGCGTCGGTGATCGAGCGGGGAACCCCGGCGGCGCCATGAGTGCGCCCACCGGGGTTGCCCTGGCGCAGCTTTGTTCCTGGGAGGGCTACGCCCTCCCAGACCATCCCCGAGGGGAGGGGCGTGGGGAAACCCGGTTTCCCCATATGTTCACCTCAGGCGCCCTGCTCCACAACGAGGCGGTACAGCCCGCCGCCGTGGTCGGTCAGGTAGAGTTCACCGGCTTCGTCCTCACCGAAGGAACTGGGGCGAATCTTCAAAACGTCCAGCAGCGCGCTGGTCCAGCCCGTAGCGTGAGCGCGCAGCCCCCACAGATTGCCACTGCAATAGTCTGCGTACAGGTACACCCCCACAAGGCGGGGGAAGGCCGCCCCGCGGTAGACATAGCCGCCGGTGATCGAACAGCCCCCGGCGGGCGAAGCATGGCCGTAGACCGCAATGGGCAACTCGAGGCCGCTCTGGTCGCACGTGCTGGCGCGAAAGCATTCCTGGCCCTCCATAATCTTCCAGCCATAATTCGCGCCGCCCGAACTGCCGCCGGGCTGAAAGTGAACCTCTTCCCAGGCATTCTGACCCACATCGGCGATGAACAGGTCGCCCGTAGCGCGATCGAAGGAGAAGCGCCAGGGGTTACGCAGCCCGTAGGCCCAGATCTCCGGACGAGCGCCAGCGCGTTTCAGCATCGGGTTGTCGGGAGGAATGGCATAGGGTGCGGCGCCATCCACATCAATGCGCAGCAATTTGCCGAGCAGCGTGTCGAGGCGCTGCCCGTTGTTCCAGGGGTCGCCCGCGGCGCCGCCGTCGCCGGTGCCGATGTACAGGTAGCCATCGGGACCAAACTTCAGCAGGCCACCGTTATGGTTGGCTGCAGGCTGCTCAATCGTCAGCAGCACGGCGGCGCTGCGCGGATCGGCCTGGTCGGGGTTGGTGGCGGCGACCCGGTAGCGGGCCACGACAGTGGCGCCGTCGCGGTTGGTGTAATTCACAAAAAACATCCCGTTGTCGGCGAAACGGGGATGGAAGGCGATACTGAGCAAGCCCTGCTCATTGCCGCGCGAGCCAACCAGGGCTGCAATGTCGAGAAAGGGTTGGGGCAACAACCGTCCATTGCGCACAATGCGCACCTGTCCGGCCTGTTCGACCACAAAGAGCCGCCCGCTGCCGTCGCCCGCGCTGGTCACGTGGGTGGGCCGGCGCAACCCCTGCACGACTGGCACGAGGCGGAACGAGAGCTGTTCGAGATCGCCGGTGAGCGCGGAGGACGCGGGCAGCGGCGCAGTTGCCACAGCCGTCGCCGGGGGGCGCGCCGGTGGCGGCGTGGGCGTGGAAACCGGCGCAGCGCTGGACGCCACCCCGCAGCCGGCCAGCAGGACCACGATCAGCAACGCAACAACAAGCCGTCCAGGCATAACGGTGAGGTATCCTTTCAGTGGAGTTGATGTGATATATGGGGCAACCGGGTTGCCCCATCCCCCGGCCCATCGGAGCCTCAGGCGGCCCCGCCTGCGGTTGGGGTTCGGGGCAACCGGGTTGCCCCATGCCCCTCCCCGGCAGCGCGCGGCGCAGCCGCATAGACGACTGGATTCAGGATACCACAGCCCTGGGGGCGAGGTATGGGGAAACGAGGGTGGGAGTTTTTCCGGGAGAGCTGCGCCTTCCCCACCCTTCCACCGGCGTGGGGGCGGGGGAGGCGCAGCCTTCTCGCCCCTTCCCCCGGAGCAGGGACATGGGGAAAAGGGCTACGCTGCTGGATAGCTGAAATCTAAAAAATCATCTTCCGCTCAGCCAGTTTCGCGTCAATCGTCGCCTGGATGCGCTCACGGACCAGCTCCGTCAGGCCAAGAACCGTCAGAGGATCGTCGGCCTCGGACGGGTCGTAGGTATCGGTAGGCAACGGCTCGCAGAACGTAATGAACCAGCGCGTGGGCAGAGGAATAGCCCCGAAGATCCCCAGCCAGGGGAAGAAGGGCGTAATCGGAAAGTAGGGCATCCCCAGGAGCTTGGCAATCGGCTGGGCATTGCCGAGCATCGGATAGATCTCTTCGGCGCCCACGACCGCCACAGGCACGATGGGCGCCCGGGCGCGCAGCGCCGCCTGGACAAACCCGCCGCGACCGAAGCGGGCGAGTTTGTAGCGATCTTTGTAGAGCTTGCCTACCCCTTTGAGACCCTCCGGGAAGACGCAGACCAGCTCGTCGTTTTGCAGCAAGCGGATAGCATTTTCCGGCAACCCCGGCACCTGCCCCATCGCCGCCAGGGTCGGCGCTACAAACGGCAGCGTGGTGAACCAGTGCAGGTGCAGGCTCCGCACGATGCGGTCGTTCTGCGAGGGGTGATCCTCGGCCACTGCCGCCGCGATCATCGCCCCGTCCCAGGGCAGCACGCCGCTGTGGTTGGCAACGAGCAGCGCGCGGCCTTCAGAGGGCACGTGCTCCAACCCCTCAGCCTTGACGCGCCACCAGGTGCGGTACATGAAGCGCAGGAACGGGCGCACGACCGCAATGACCTCACGGTCCATGCCGAAGGGGTCGGTACTGTACTCGCCATTGAGCCGGCGCTTAATGAAGCCGACCTGTTCATCTATCTGGTAGCGCAGCACCATCCCGATCCCCTTCCAGAAATCGGGGTCAAGGTAATCTCTGAGATCGATATTACGCAGAATCTCATTGACGCGCTCAACCTGCTGATCGGTCATGCGGCGCATGTTCTCACCAACCAGGCGCAGCAGGCCAGCGGCCATGGTCTGCATCTCACTCACTTCACTGCTGACGGTCTCAGCGACGTTGTTGCGCACCTCGACCTCGAACTCGAAGAGCGCATCGGCCGGCCCGGCGGCGCGCTCGGCGTTGGCCGCCTCGTAGAGACTCCCGGCAGAAGGTGGTGTCGCGAGTTCGATCGGGCGTTCGGTCCAGAACGACCTGGAGGAGACAGGGGCCGGGGCCGGGCCGGCGGCGCCTTCCGCAGCGCCGCCGACGGGCACGTCGAACCAGCTCGCGCTCGAGGGGGCTTCCGTCTTCTCTGCGATAGGCGGCTCAAAGCCCGCTTCGGCAGGGGCTGGCGGCGGGCCTGCTGTCGCGCCGGAGCCCGCCTCCATCGTAACGGAGGGAGCACCCTTTGCCCGTCCGGTCTTCACCTGACCGGGTCCGGAGGCGCTTTTCGGCGATGCCGTAGTCTTCTTGCGGCTGCTGGCGCGGCTGGTCTTGCCGCCCGCAGCCGCCGCGGATGCGCTGCGTCGTGCGCCCTTGCCGGCCTTGCTGGCCGCTTCCGCAGGCGCGGCGTCGGCCGTGGGGGCGCGCTCGTCGAGGCTGGCGACGGAGTTCTGCGCGGGGTCTGCCGTGGGGGCGCGCTCGTCGAGGCTGGCGACGACGTCCTGTACCGAGTCTGCCGCCGGGGCGCGCTCGTCGGAGTCGGCGACGGCATCCGGAGCGGCGAGCTGGTCGGAAGCAGAGGCGACCAGATCGGGCATGCCCTCGGCTGCATCGCTGGGAGGCACCCCGGTGGGGCGTCCATTGGGGCTGGTATCATCACTCACAGGCTAGCTCCTTCGGGCGAGGAACTCGCGAAGCGCCGCTTCGGACTGCGCCCGATCCTCAACCAGGCGCCCATTGGCGCGCAACATCTGGATCAGTTCGGCGGCGCTGCGAGTCGGCGCCCAGCCAAGCTCACACTTCGCGCGCTGCGTATCCACCACACAGCTATAGCGCAAAAAGCTCGGACCAAACGGCCAGTGGCCAAGAATGGCGTGATTGCCCAGCGAGAGCGCCAGTTCCACCACCGGTTCGAGCACGGTCACGGGCTGCTGGCCAGCCAGGCGGATGGCCTGCGAGAGGCGCAGCACATCATCGGATGCCAGGTTAAAGGGGCCAGCCACCGTCGAGAGGGCCGCCCGCGCGAAGCCCTCGGCGGCATCATCGAGCCCGAGCAACTGAATGCGCGGATCGAAGCCCACCAGCATCCGCGGACCGGGGCTGGTCAGATACTCAACCATCGGCGACCAGCCGCCGATGAGCGAAGCCAGGCGCAGGGGCACGACCTGCAGCAAGGGGCGCCGGGCAACGAAATCTATGGCGAACTGCTCAACCTCGGCAAAATCGCGCAGCAAGCCACTGAGAGTGGCGAGGGCGATCGGGCGATCCTCGGTGATCATGGCGGGGTTGAGCGCGCTGGCGCCGTAGACGCCGACGTGGCTGAGCAGCACAATGCGCCGAACGCCTGCGGCGGCGCAGGCGCCGAACAGCTCCATCGAGCCGATCACATTCTGCTGCACGGCCTGCTCGCGGTCCTCGGCAGGTCGTTCTGCGCCGGCGAAATCCAGGTGCACCACCACCTCGATCGCCTCGGCGCGCAACAACTCCACGAACTGCTTCCCCGAAAGCCTGGCGGCAAACCATTCGGCGCGTCCGACGGGGGCAGGAGGGCGGGCGCGCCCCAGGCCGATGATGCGCGCCTCGCGATCACGACTGATCACCTCCGCCACGCGCGCGCCGAGCAACCCATCAATCCCGTTGATAAAAACCCGGGTCATGGCCTTGCTCCTACGCAACACTGTCGCGCAGCCACCGCTCGAGACCCTCTTTATCCATATCGGAGTTGCTCAGCGCCCGGAAGACATAGGCGAGTTCGCTGGAACTGATCTCGGGTTTCAGCGCAACCCCGTTCAACTCAAGAAAGCGCAGCAGGGCCAGCAACGCCGTCGCCTCATTCGCGCCCACGAAGGGGTGGCTCTTCACCATGAGGTAGACCAGGATCGCTGCCTTGGCGCACACATCGGGATACAACTCGGCGCCGAACATCTCCTGGCGCGGTGCGTTCACCACGGTCAGCAAGCGATCCTGGCTTTTGATACCGAGTAAGCCGCCGTAGCGTTCCACAGCGTAGGCGTGCAGGTCCAGGAGTTCTTCTCTGGTCAGGTAATTCATAGCGCCAATCATCTGCCGGGGCAGCGCCGCCACGGCAGCCCATTCCCTCACAGCCCGGCAATCTGGCGGAAGGCCTTGTCGTACTTGTCGCTCACCTCTCTGGCCCAGGCGCGGAGTTGCGGGCTCATCGGCCGGCGCAGGAGCACCTCCTGCTCGGTGAAGACGATTTCGACGATTTCCTCTTCTCCCAGACCCACGGCGCGCAACCAGCCCTGCACCACGGGGGGCAGATTCTCCCGCTCGATCGTGAACGATCGCGGCATGAGCATTCTCCTTACCCCGGCCCGACGGATTCGCCCTCACGTCTCCTCCGGAAACGGGCCGGATGGGCCGCTTAGTCTTCACGTTTCCGCATATGGGGAAACAGGATCACCTCACGGATGTTCGGCCGGTCGGCCAGGACCATCATGATCCGATCGATGCCCATCCCCAGGCCACCGGTTGGCGGCATACCATACAGCAACGCGTTCAGAAAATCCACGTCCATCTGGTGAGCCTCTTCATCGCCAGCGGCGAAATCGCGGCCCTGTTCCAGAAAGCGCTGTTCCTGGTCAAACGGGTCATTCAGCTCGGTGAAGGCGTTACCCACTTCCATCCCGGCGACGAAAGCCTCGAAGCGTTCGGTGAAGGCGGGGTCGTCGGGTTTGCGCTTCGCCAGCGGCGACAGTTCCACCGGGTAGTCGAGAATAAAGGTAGGCTGCACCAGATAGGGCTGTACATACTCGCTAAACAACTCATCAACCTGCTTGCCCCAGGTCGGCCTGGGCTCGAGCTTCAGTTGAGCTGCGGCGACGGCTTCACGCAGGGCGCCAAGGGTGCTCGCCTCGCGGATATCGATGCCGGTGCGCTGGAGAATGGCCTCGGCCATGGTCATACGCGCCCACGGCCGGTCAAAGTCAAGCTCCTGGCCCTGGTAGCGCACGCGGGGCGAGCCGGTGGCGGCAAGGGCCATCTCGCGCATCAGCTCCTCGACCAGCAGCATCATATGGGTATAATCGGCGTAGGCCTGGTAGCACTCCATCATGGTGAACTCGGGATTGTGGCTCCGGTCAACGCCCTCATTGCGGAAGTTCTTGCCGATCTCGTAGACGCCCGGGTAGCCCCCCACGATCAGGCGCTTGAGGTAGAGTTCGGTGGCGATGCGCAGGTACAACCCCTGGCCGAGAGCGTTATGAAACGTGGTGAACGGTCGCGCCGCAGCGCCACCGTAGATCGGCTGGAGCACCGGCGTTTCCACTTCGAGAAAACCCCGCGCGTCAAGGACGCGCCGCATCGCGGTAATGGCCCGCGCGCGGGCGCGGAAGGTCTCGCGGACGTCGTGGTTGACGATCAGGTCGAGGTAGCGCTGGCGGTGGCGCTCCTCAACGTCCTGCAGGCCGGCCCATTTTTCGGGTGGCGGGTTGATCGCCTTGGCGAGGAGGGCCAGTTCGGTTACGAAGAGCGAGGCTTCGCCGCTTTTAGTGCGACGCAGGATACCCCTGGCCTGCACGATATCGAAGGTGTCAAGCTCGTCACGAAAGCGCTCAAACCAGACCTCGCCCAGGTCAGCGCGACTGATCCAGAGCTGGAGGGTGCCGGTGCCATCTTCGAGGTGCGCGAAGGCGATTTTACCCATAATGCGACGCGCGCCAATAATCCGCCCGGCGATGGTGATCGGCGCGGCAGCGGCGGCAAGGTCGTCGAAGCGGGCGAGCACTTCGGCCACCTGATGGGTAGGCGCAGCGCGGGTGGGGAAGGGATCGACGCCTGCGGCGCGCAGCCGTTCCAGCTTGGCGGCACGTTGGGCCTGTAGATCGTTAAGCTCCATGAACGCGTATCGTCACCACAAGCAGGCAAAAAGGCCATTACACCGGGCGTGGCACACTCGTCTTATTATACCATCGCTTGCGTCTGTCGCTGCGCCGACGTTGCAGGGAGGCGGGGCCAGTGCAAGGTTGGACTCCAGCGTGTCCACCCGGATATCAGGCGACCCGACGCCGGTCGGAGGGTGGGGAAACCGGGTTTCCCCACGCCCCTCCCTGGACAGGGTTTAGGCGTAGAGGCGCGGCGGCGCCGCGCCTCTACGCCCTCCCAGGAAACAACCCGCCAGCGGGGAGGGTTTGGGAGGGC
>CAKZKA010000224.1 GCA_937120965.1 uncultured Chloroflexota bacterium | reverse complement strand
GGGGAAACCGGGTTTCCCCATCCCCCTGCCTGTGGGGGCGCCAGCCGCTCCCAACAGCGGTTGGGACATGGGGAAACCGGGTTTCCCCGTCCCCCTCCCTGCGGGGAGGGTTTGAGACCCCGCGGCGTCTCGTCATCACTCCCCGACTTCCCGGGGAACCCTGGGCAAGATTCCGGTAACGACGTCGTAGTTGATCGTGCCCAGCCAGGCTGCCACTTCTTCGGCGCTGATCGTCTCAGAACCCTGCGTGCCGATGAGGACCACCGCGTCGCCCCGCCGCACCCCGGGGATGTCGGTCACGTCCACCATGGCATAATCCATACAGATGCGCCCGACAATCGGCGCGCGCCGTCCACGGATGAGCACGTCGCGCCAGGGCGGGGCGCGGCGCAGCCCATCGGCGTAGCCCACGGGGATGGTGGCGATGCGGCAGGGCCGGTCGGTGACGAATGCGCCGCCGTAGGAAATGGGCGTCCCGGGAGGGTGGTCGCGCACCTGGGCCACTTCGCTGTGGAAGCTCAGGGCGGGGCAGAAGCCTTCCGGGAGGGGAGCAGCGGGACCGGGGGCCAGGCCGTAGCAGGCAATGCCGGGGCGCACCATGTCAAGACGCGCCGCCGGCAGGCGCAGCAGCGCAGCGCTGTTGGCGGCGTGGGCCGTGGGTGGGCGCAGGCCGGCCGCAGCCAATTCGCGTAGCAGGGCGGTGAAGGCGGCCAGTTGCGCCTCGGTCGGTTGCAGGTCGGGGGCCTCGGCGCTGGCAAAGTGGGTGTAGATGCCGATCACCTCCAGGCCCGCCAGCGCGCGCAGGCGGGCCAGGAAGGGGCCGGTTTCCGCCGGCGGCAGGCCCAGGCGGGCCATCCCCGTATCAACCTTGACGTGGACCCGCGCGGGGCGGCCCCGGGCCAGAGCCGCCGCGTGGAGGGCCTCGGCGGCGTCGGCGTCGAAGAGCGCGCATTCGAGACCGAGGGCCACGGCCTCTTCGGCCTGCCAGGGCGGCAGGTAGCCCAGCACCAGAATGGGCGCGCCGATGCCCGCCTGCCGCAGTGCCCGTCCCTCCCCCAGTGTGGCGACGGCCAGAGCCGCCGCCCCTGCCCCCAGGGCCGCCCGTGCCGCGCGCACGGCGCCGTGACCGTAGCCGTCGCCTTTGAGCACCGCCATCAGCGGCACGCCGGCAAGGGCGCAGAGCCGCCGCACGTTGCCCGCAATGGCATCGAGGTCAATGCGGAGCCAGGTCGGCCGGTCAGGAGCGCCGACGCGCACACTGTGCCAGACCGGCTCCTGGCGCACCAGGGGCAGTGGCGCGCCGGCGCCGGTCGCGACCAGCCGGGCGACGATGCGCTCCATACGCGCCTCGGCGCTGCCCTTGACCAGGATCAGGTCACCCGGCCCGAGGTCATCCGGCAGGGCGTTGATGGCGGCTGCGCTCGTGTCAACCACGCTCACAGGCAGGCAGGGGCGCGCGGCCCGCGCAGCCCGGGCAGCAACAACGCCCCAGTCGCCCTTGCAGATCAGCCCGTCAACGTAGCGGGCAGCCAGGGCGCCCACCTCGCGGGCCACGGCGAGACTGGCCTCCGGCGGCAGGTCGGAGAGGGCGCCCAGAACGGCAATGCGGCGACGGGCGGGGAGCGCGCCGAGGGTCCGCAGGGCGGCGCGCACCGATGGGGCCGTGGCGCTGAAGGTATCGTCGAGCACCACGGCGCCGCCGCTGGCCGGCAGGGGCCGCAGCCGCCCGGCCGGCGGATCGATCTGCGCCAGGGCCGCCGCGCAGGTAGCCAGATCCAGACCACAGACCAGACCGGCAGCGGTGGCGGCCAGCGCGGCGTACACCGCCGGCTCGCCCAGGAGCGGCAGCCACGCCTCAACCGCCTCGGCGCCCCGGTGCAGGCGCAGGCGCGTTCCATCGAGCGCGTACTGCGGCGCCTCGGCCCACAGATCCAGGCCGGGAGTGAGACCGTAGAGGAACGTCTGCGGCGCGCCCTGGCCCAGGGCGCGCACGCGGGGATCGTCGCCATTGAGCACGGCCACGCCGTCGGAGGGCAAGGCGGCGACCAGGGCGCCCTTCTCGGCAGCCACGCCGTTCAGATCCCCCAGGCCGCGCAGATGGGTCTCGCCCACGCTGGTGACCACAGCGATGCGAGGTGGAAAGAGGGCCGCCAGGCGGGCGATCTCGCCCGGGCGGTCGCTGCCGTACTCCAGCACGGCGAAGCGGTGGCCGGTCTCCAGGCGTGCCAGGGCGATGGGCAGGCCCAGCAGCGAGTTGAAGCTCCGCCGGCTCTGAAAGGTGGGGGCCAGTGTCGCCAGAACCGCCGTGATAGCGCGGCGGGTGGTGGTCTTGCCGACGCTGCCGGTCACGCCAATGACCTGTGGAGCGACGGCAGCCAGGCGGGCGGCTGCCCAGCGTTGCAGCAGGGCCTGGGGATCGGCGCTGAGCACCACCGTGGCGGCGCCGGGGTCGGCAGGAGGCCAGCGGCAGAGCACGCCGGTGGCGCCGGCAGCCAGCGCCGCGGGAACGTAGTCGTGTCCGTCGGCGCGCGCCGTGCGCAGGGCGATGAAACATGCCCCGGGGGTGGTGAGGCGCGAGTCGTAGCTCCAGTCGGCGAAGGTGGTCGCATGGGGCGCGCCGTGGAGGCGCCCGCCCGCCGCGAGCAGATCATCAAGCGCAATCATATGTACGCCTGGAGAGGCCAGATGTTCGCTCGTATTATAATGTTACGAAGGCCATGCCGCTACGCCGCGCAATGCCTGGATGAACCACGGAGGGGCGCAGCGCCGCCGCACCGCTACCGCGCTCTCCCAACTTCGTTCGGGTGGGCAAGGGGGTGCGGCAACCTGGTTTTCCCATACCCCCCACCTGGCGGGAGGGTTTGGGAGAGCACAGCCCTCCCAGGAACAAGTACGGTGCATTCTGGCGTTGTGCGGCGCAGCCGGATGGGAGTCTGATGCATAAAGTTACCACCGCCGCCGCGCGGCGCGCCGATCGAGCCACCTGGGTGTGGATGGGGGTGGCGCTGCTGGCCCACACGGGCTGGGGCGCCTATCCGGTGCTGGCGCGCTATCTCCAGACAGTCAGCGCCCTGCCCAGTATGGCCTTGCTGTCCCTGGGCAATCTGATCGCCCTGCTGGTGTACGCGCCGTTTGCCCTGCGGCAGGTTGACGGGCGGGCGCTGCGCTCGCGGGTGATCTGGGCCTTTGCGCTGGTTGTGGTGCTGCGAGCGATCACCAACCTCCTGGCCGCCCGCTTCACCCTGGCGATCTACGTCCAGTTGATCACCCTGATGACCCCTCTGCTGGTGGCCTTGCTCAGCGCGGGGTTGTTCCGTGAAGCCCTGCCGCCCTTCACCTGGCCGGCGATTGGCTTCTCGTTCGCCGGCTCGCTGCTGATGATGAGCGGCGATCTCGGCGGCGATGGCCCGCTGCTCCGCCTCGGCGCGGGCGATCTGGTCGGTCTGGCCCTGGCGTTTGCCTCGGCCCTGTGTCTGGCTCTCTACATGCTCCTGGTGCCGCGCACGGTGAAGCAGGCCGTTTCGGGGGAAGCGGTGCTGCTGGTGCAGTTGATCGCCCTGACCCTGACCACCGGGGCGATCAGCGTGCTGCTGGGCGAGGATCGGGGGCGCTTCGCGGCCGCCGGCCCGGGCGACTGGGCCGTGTTCGGCGCATTCGTCGGCTTTGTATTGCTCGGGGCGAACGTGGGGCAGATTGCCGCTTTGCGGCATCTGGGCGCGCCGCGGGTCAGCAGCACGATGGCCTGGCGGCTGATCGCGACCCTGGCGCTGGCCGCGCTGCTCCTCGGCGAGCGCCTGACCTCGCTCTGGCAGGCCCTGGGAGCGGGGATCGTGCTGCTCACCATCACCGTCTACCTTTCCCGGCAGCGGCAGGGCGCTGCCGGGCATGAGTCGTGATTGCAATGACAACACCAACCACCATCCGCGCTCTCGCCGTGGAACGTCTGGACATACCCTTGCGCGCGCCGTTCGGCATCGCCGGCGGGGCGCAGGAACTGGCGCGCAACTTGCTGGTGACGCTGGAACTGGCCGACGGCACGCGCGGCTACGGTGAAGCCGCGCCCTTCCCGGCCTTCAACGGCGAGACGCAGGCCGACGCCCTGGCGGCCATCGAAGCGCTGCGTTCGCGCATCGAAGGGGCCGACGTGCGCGAATGGCGGGCGATTGCGGCGCTGCTGCGCGAAACAATCGCCCACGCGGGCAGCGCCCGTTGCGCCATCGAAACCGCCGTTCTTGATGCGCTCACTCGCCGCGCCGGTATGCCCCTCTACGTCTTCTTCGGCGGCGCGAGCGCCTGGCTGGAGACAGATATGACCATCACCACCGGCACGGTGGAAGAGGCGGCGACCGCAGCGCAGGAGATAGTCGGGCGCGGAATCCGAGTAATTAAAGTCAAGATCGGCGCGAGTGACCTGGCCCTCGACCTGGCGCGGATCGGCGCCATTCACGCCGTGGCCCCCGACGCGCCGCTGCTCCTCGATGGCAACGGCGGTATGAGCGCCGATACGACCCTGGCGTTGCTGGGCGCGTTGCAGGTGCAGGGGCTTCGTCCGGCGCTTCTGGAGCAGCCAGTACCCGCCGAGGACTGGGAGGGCCTGCAGCAGATCACGCGCTGGTCGGGTGTGCCGGTAGCCGCCGATGAAAGCGCCGCCAGCGCCTCCAGCGTGCTACGTCTGGTTGCCGAGCGAGCCGCCGACGTGATTAACATCAAGCTCATGAAGTGCGGGGTCGTCGAGGCGCTTGACATTGTGGCGATCGCCCGTGCCGCCGGGTTGGGCCTGATGATCGGCGGGATGGTCGAATCCGTGCTCGCGATGACCATGTCGGCCCACTTCGCCGCTGGCCTGGGCGGCTTCACCTTCGTGGATCTCGATACGCCGATGTTCCTGGCCGAAAACCCCTTTCACGGCGGCTTTCGGCAGCAGGGCGCCCGGCTTGGCCTCGACCACATCACTGCCGGGCACGGGGTGGAGCCGCGATAGGGTGCAGGCTTCGCATCCGCCAGGCCGTCGGTTTACCAGCCGGGTGTGGCGCAGGAGGGTTTCAACCAGCCCATCCTCTGCATGCTCTGCAAGAGATCTGAACACCCGCGGCGCCGCCAGTCTGTGGCCCTGTCTGGCGAGCAACGCTGTCTGTAGACGTTCCATCCAGGATCACGATGATCAGCTTGTACTTTCTGACCGTAGCCGTGTCTGTTCGCGCCCCCTATACTGAGGGGAATACCAGATCTGATCGCATTGCAGCTCCCTCGCGCCGGGGCCGGCGTAGAGAGGGGCTTGTTGTCTTTGGCGAGAGCACCGTATGACGACGCGACTGTTAATTGCCGATGACGATCCACTTATTCGCATGAACCTGCGGGAGATGCTGCAAGAGCAGGGCTATCTTGTCGTAGGTGAAACCGGCGACGGGCTGAGCGCGGTCAACCTCACCCGGCAGTTGCGCCCCGAGCTGGTGTTGCTCGATGTGAAAATGCCACACATGGACGGCATAACCGCGGCGAAGATGATCTGCGATGAACACCTGGCGCCGGTGCTGCTGCTCACTGCCTACAGTTCGCGCGAGCTGGTTGATCAGGCGCGGGCTGCCGGGGTGCTGGGATACTTGCTTAAACCGGTGCGCGACGCTGAGTTGATGCCGTTGATCGAAGTGACCGTGGCGCGCTGGACTGAGCGCGTCCATCGGCGCAAGGAACTGGCGCAGCTCCAGGAACGCCTGGAGACGCGCAAACTGGTGGATCGGGCCAAGGGCTACCTGATGGACCACCAGGGCCTGAGTGAGGCGGAGGCCTTCCGCAAGATCCAGCAACTGGCGATGAACAGTCGCAAGACGATGCGCGAGGTGGCACAGGC
>CAKZKA010000223.1 GCA_937120965.1 uncultured Chloroflexota bacterium | reverse complement strand
TGGGGAAACCGGGTTTCCCCATTCCCCTGCCTGTGGGGAGGGTTGGGGAGGGCTGCGCCCTCCCCGGACGAGTGTGGGGAAACCGGGTTTCCCCACGCCCCTCCCTGAGGAGAGGGTTGGGGCACAGCCCTCCCCCATCTCCGGCGCAGGGGGATGGGGAAAGCGGGTTTCCCCGTCCCTCTAATCGCCGTGTCCCAGACGTTGCCGCAACTCCTGCTTCAAATCCCACAGCCGCTGCGAGAGCGAGACGTGGTAGATGTGCGGGTTGACGATGCGGCGCACACCGGCATCGAGCCGCTCGACATCGGCGCGGCGTCGCTCGCGCATGGCCTCCAGCGAAGGCAGATCGTAGACCAGCCGGCCTTCACGCAGCACCTCGACCAGCAGCGGTTCCATCCCCGAGAGCGCCGAACGCTCCAGCACGCGGAACATCGAAGGCTCGCTGGGGTGGCGCAACACAATCTGGTCCATCTGCGCCGGGTCCTCTTCGTCCAGGCACACCATGTCGGCGGTCGCCAACCCGCGCTGATCGTAGAGCCGCCAGGTCTGCTTGAGGCCGGGTGTGGTCATCTTCGCCGGCGAGTCGGCGATCTTGATCGCCGGGCGCCAGCTCGTCCCGTCGTAGATTGCCACCAGCTTGTACACGCCCCCCAGAGCGCCTTCGCCGTGCGAAGTGACCAGGCGCGTGCCGACGCCGTAGACCAGCCGGCGGATGATCGCGTCGGCGTCGGCGCCGTAGCGCCTGGCCTCGGCAGCGATCTGGGTCTGGATCTGCCAGATCACCAGCTCGTCCAGGTCGCTGGAGAGCACGATGATCGTGTCGCTGAACCCGGCCCGGTCGAGCATCAGCGCCGCCTGAATGGCCAGGTAGGCCAGATCGCCCGAGTCGAGACGAATGCCCACCGGTTTGTGACCCTTCGCCCGCAGCTCCTCAAACACCCGGATGGCGTTGGGTACACCGCTCTCCAGAGTGTCCACCGTATCAACCAGCAGAATGCAGTCGTCGGGGTAGACCTCGGCAAAGGCGCGGAAGGCGTCAAGTTCGCTCTGGCCCAGGGCCATGTACGCCTGCACCAGCGCGTGGGCGTGGGTGCCTTTAGGCGGGAGGCCCAGGGTGCTGGACAGGCCCACGTTGGAGGTAAAATCGGCCCCGCCGATCAACGCGGCGCGGGTGCCGGCATTGGCGCCGCGGTCCTGGCCCCGCCGTAGACCAAACTCCAGCACCATGCTCGCCCGGCTCACCTCGCGGATGCGCGCGGCCTTGGTGGCAATGAGGGTCTGGTAGTTGAGCTGGTTGAGCAGCGCTGTCTCCAGGATCTGGGCCATGGCCAGGGGGCCGCGCACAACGCTCAGAGGGACCCCGGGATGCACCACCCGCCCCTCAGGGATGGCGCTGAGGCTGATAGCCTCGAAATGGCCGTGATGGCGCAGATAGTCAAGGAAATCGTCGCCGAAGAGCTGCGCCCCGGCGCGGGTGCGCTGGGCCCGCATGTAGGCCAGGTCCTCCTCGCGGAAACGCGCCGCGCGCATCCAGTTCAGCAGCCACTCTAGCCCGGCGACCACGCAGTAACCGGCGGCGTGCATCCCATAGTCGGGGTAGCTCCGGAAGTAGTGGTCGAACTGGGCCGGCTGCTCGTGCAGCCCGGCCCGGAAGTAGAGCTGGGCCATCGTCAACTGGTACTGGTCGGTGAAGAGGATGCCCTCAGCCGTGCGCTGCTGCTCTGGTCGCATCGTATCCTCCCTGGGAAAACGTGCCGGAAGCACTACGCATTGCCACGCGGCTCCGCCGCGCAACGCCACAATCAACAAGCGGCCTTCCCGCGAGGGCCTGGCCCTCCGGAACCCTCGCCGGGCAGGGCATCGGGGAACTCCGGGTTTCCCTTCTCACGATTACTTTAGTGTATACTTAACACTATATGATAATTGGCCCCGTGTCGAATGTCAAGGGTTGCATTGCAGTGAACATGGGGCAACCGGGTTGCCCCAGGCCCCTGCCTGTGAGGGCGCCGGGCGGCCCCATCACCGGTTGGGGGAGGGGCAACCGGGTTGCCCCAGGCCCCTGCCTGTGGGGGCGCCCGGCGCCCTCGCCATCGGTTGGAGGAGGGGCAACCGGGTTGCCCCAGGCCCCTGCCTGTGGGGGCGCCGGGCGGCCCCGCCACCGGTTGGGGGAGGGGCAAGCGGGTTGCCCCAGGCCCCTGCCTGTGAGGGCGGCAAGCCCTTCAGTCGTCCATGCGGCTGCGCCGCACAACACCAGAATGAAAATATTTGTTCTTGGGAGGGCGGAGCCCTCCCAAACCCTCCCCTCAGGGAGGGGGTTGGGGAAACCTGGTTTCCCCATGTCCCAACCGCTGTTGGGAGCGGCTGGCACCCCCCACAGGCAGGGGTATGGGGAAACCCGGTTTCCCCGTATGTTCACCTCAGAGGGTATCACGAGACCGTCGCGTTCAGAGCATGCAAGGATCACAGCGCCCGTGCTCGCGCGGCTGCTGGGTTGGCGCGCCTCCCTGGAAGAGTCAGACACACCGTTCGCATTCGTTTATTCGCTTCCCATTCGTTGGCCCATGTTGACCCATTTCGCTTCTCATTCGTTGGCCCATGTTGACCCATTTCGCTTCTCATTCGTTGGCCCATGTTGACCCATTTCGCTTCCCATTCGTTGGGTACGCGTTCACACTCCTCCTGGGTGCGCGGGCATCTTGCCCGCATCCAGGCCGTTGCGGGCGGGACGCCCGCGCACCCGGGGTGACGCCTTACCCCAAATGTGAACACGTACTGGCGCCGGTGTTGCGGCATAAGCTATCATGGAGGCTAATCCTGGAAGAAAGGATCCGCTTATGCAACCCGATGAGTTTCGAGAAGCGGGCCATGCCTTGATTGACTGGATCGCCGCCTACCGCGAGCGCCTCCCCGAGCTGCCGGTCTGGTCGCGCGTCAACCCTGGCGCGATCCGCGCCCAGCTTCCCGTCGCCCCTCCTGAGGCCCCTGAGCCCTTTGCCGCGCTCATGGAGGACCTGGATCGCATCATCCTGCCTGGCCTCTCCCACTGGCAGCACCCGCGCTTCTTCGGCTACTTCCCCGCCAACGCCGCCCTGGCCTCGGTCCTGGGCGACCTGCTGAGCACCGGGTTAGGCCAGCTCGGCCTGAACTGGGAAGCCAGCCCGGCCCTCACCGAGCTGGAAGAGCACATGGCCGACTGGATGCGTCAGCTCCTCGGTCTCTCCGAGGCGTGGCGCGGGGTGATCCACGACACGGCCAGCACCGCAACCCTGGTGGCGCTTCTGTGCGCCCGTGAGCGCAGCACCAGTTACAGCCAGACCCGTGGCGGGCTTCAGGCCGAGGAGTTGCCGCTGACAGTCTATGTCTCGGCCGAGAGCCACAGTTCGGTGGAGAAGGCCGTGCTGCTGGCCGGCTTCGGACGTTCCAACCTGCGGTTCATCCCCACCGACGAGCGCCATGCGATGCGTGTGGATCTGCTGGCCGACGAGATTGTTGCCGACCTGACCTATGGCCGCCGGCCCTGCGCCGTCGTGGCCACCACGGGCACGACCGCCACCACCGGTCTCGACCCGCTCGAGCCGATTGCTGCCATCTGCCGCGAGCGGGGTCTCTGGTTGCACGTGGACGCGGCTATGGCCGGGTCGGCGCTGATCCTGCCCGAATGCCGCTGGATGTGGCAGGGCATCGAGGGCGCCGACAGTCTGGTGCTCAACCCCCACAAGTGGCTCGGCGCGGCCTTCGATTGCTCGCTGTTCTACGTGCGCGACCCGCAGCACCTGATCCGGGTGATGTCCACCAACCCGAGCTATTTGCAGACCGCATCCGACGGCGCGGTGACCAACTTCCGCGACTGGGGCATTCCGCTGGGGCGGCGCTTTCGCGCCCTCAAGCTCTGGTTCCTGCTGCGCCTGGAGGGGGCAGAGGCCCTGCGCGCCCGGCTACGCCGCGATCTGGCCGCAGCCCGCTGGCTCGCCGCGCAGGTCCGCGCCACGCCTGACTGGCGGCTCCTCAATGCGGTTCACCTGCAAACGGTCTGTGTGCGCCACGAGCCTGCCGGCCTGGAGGGTGAGGCCCTCGACCGACACACCCTCGACTGGGTCGGGCGGATCAACGCCTCCGGGGCCGCCTTCCTGACCCCGGCGGTGCTCGACGGGCGCTGGATGTGTCGGGTGAGCATCGGCGCCGAGCCGACCACCTATGCCGATGTTGCTGCCCTGTGGGCCTTGATGCGTCAGGAAGCCGAAGGCGTTACCGGGGTGGCGTTGTAGAGTTGGGGAGGGCCTGGCCCTCCCTCTCAGAGGCAGAGTGTTTTGCGGAGCGCCTCGGGACGGGATGGCAGCCATGATCCTTTAGCCCCCTCCTCTCAAGCGCAGAGCTTTTGGGAGCGCAACCTGTCGTGTCCGCCGATTGTATACCCCTTAGCATATAAGGTGACACTAGGCATTGAGATGCGCGAAAACCGAAAAAACGGTGGTTTCGGCTACATAGGCGATTTATCGCATTGCAGTGAGGCAAATCGCCATTTTCTGCTTTGTGCCGCAGGGGGTATGAAACCGGCGGACACGACACTGCTCCCGCCCCCCCTCTCCACCGTAGGTGGAGAGGGGGGATGGGGGGGTGAGGACCAACCAGCGCATCCCCACGCCATCACGCCCGTCGGCGCTCATACGTTCTGTCCGCTCCTGAACAGGGAGCGAGGGGGTGAGGTGCAGCGGGCGTGGCCCAGAAACTCTGGGAGACCCTCCACCTTCCCCCTAGAGATTCAGCGCCGCGCCGTGCTCCAGGGCGTGGGCCGCCTCGCCGATGGCTTCGTGCAGGGTGGGATGGGCGTGAATGGTCTGCACCAGGCTCTCGCCGGTGGCCTCGTGGGTCAGGGCCAGACCGCCTTCGCCGATGATTTCGGTGACGTGGGGGCCGATCAGGTGCATCCCCAGGATCTCGCCGTACTGCCGGTCGGCGATGAGTTTGGCGAACCCGAAGCGGCTCTGGCCCAGCACCCGCGCCTTGCCGTTGGCCGAGAAGGGGAACTTGCCCACCTTCACCTGGTAGCCCTGCTCCTTCGCCTGGGCCTCGGTCAGGCCAACGCTGGCGATTTCGGGGTTGCAGTAGGTGCAGGCGGGGATCTTGCGGTAATCCAGCGGCGTCACGTGCAGCCCGGCGATGTGCTCGACGGCCAGCACGCCCTCGGCGCTGGCCTTATGCGCCAGCCAGGGCGTGGCGGCCACACAGTCGCCGATGGCGTAGATCCCATCGGCGGCGCGCATGAACCCGTCGGTTTCGATGAAACCGCGGGCGTTGCGCTTCACGCCGGCCTCCTCCAACCCGATGTTCTCGGTGTTGGGCGCGATGCCGATGGCTACCAGGAGCTTCTCCACGGCGATCTGCTGGGCCTTGCCGCTGGCATCGGTCAGCGACACTACCACTTGCTCGCCGCCGGCGTCAATGCCCTCGACGCGGGCGCCGGCCAGCGTCTTGATCCCCCGGCGCTGGAACGCCTTTGCCAGTTCGGCGGAGACCTCTTCATCTTCGTTGGGCACAATCCGCGGCAGCGCCTCGACCAGGGTCACCTCGGCGCCGAAGGCGCGGTACATCGAGGCAAACTCGACCCCGATCGCTCCCGCGCCGATTGCCAGCAGGCTGCTGGGCACCGTGGTGAGCCGCAGCGCATCAGTAGAGGAGAGTACCCGCTGCCCGTCGAACTCCACACCTGGAAAGGGCCGCGGGCGCGCCCCTGTCGCCACGATGATCTGCTTGCCGCTCAGGGTGCGCTCGCCGCCCTCGTTCAGGCGCACATGCACCTGGCCGCGCCCCGCCAGACGGCCCCATCCGGTCACCACCTCGACCTTGTTCTTCTTCATCAGATAGCCCACGCCGTCGGTGCTGGCCTTCACCACAGCATCCTTATGCTTCATAGCTCCGCCGAGGTCGAAGTTGAGGCCCTCGACGCTGATGCCGAAGCGTTTCCCTTCGCGCACCTCGTCGAGCAGGTCGGCGCTGTGGAGCAAAGCTTTGGTGGGAATACATCCCACGTTCAGACACACACCGCCGAGCGGCCCGGACTCGACCAGCGCCACGCGCATACCCAACTGGCTGGCCCGCACGGCCGCAACATAGCCGCCCGGCCCCGAGCCGATGATGACAAGATCGTAGACGCTTTCGCTCACGGGGGTTACCTTTCTAAGCTTGCAAGCTGCGCTGGTGGCGTTACGCCTTCGCCCTTCCCAACCCTGCCGGTGGGGAGGGCTTGCTGCCCCACCGGCAGGGGGATGGGGAAACCTGGTTTCCCCACCTATTTTCACGTTAGACATCCATGCGGCTGCGCCGCACAACGCCGCGATGACCATGGGGCGTCTTCGGGAGGGCCGCCCCCTCCCTGGCCCTCCCCCGCTGGGGGAGGGAACCGGGCGCCTCCCCGCAGGGAGGGGGTCGGTTCGACAGGCTCACCGCAGGTGGGGAAACCCGGTTTCCCCGTATGTTCACCTCAGACGGTCATGCGGCTGCGCCGCACAACGACAAGATGAAAATGGGTTTTTCTTGGGAGGGCGCAGCCCTCCCAAACCCTCCCGCGGGCAGGCTATTTTCACCTCAGACGCCCATTCGCGGGGCGCACAACGCCACAATGAAAATACTTGTTCCTGGTAGGGCGCAGCCCTCCCCAACCCTCCTGCGGGCGGGCTAGGTTCACCTCAGAGTCAGGCACACCTTGAGCATTCGTTTATTCGTTTCCCATTCGTTGGCCCATTTTCCCCTCTGCGTCGCAGGAAGCCCATTCCAGAGCAGGTGAAACCCGTTGCAGGGCGCAGCCCTCCCCAACCCTCCTGCGGGCGGGCTAGGTTCACCTCAGAGTCAGGCACACCTTGAGCATTCGTTTATTCGTTT
>CAKZKA010000222.1 GCA_937120965.1 uncultured Chloroflexota bacterium | reverse complement strand
GTTTCCCCATCTCCCTGCCGGTGGGGGGCCAGCCGCTCCCAACCGCGGTTGGGACATGGGGAAACCGGGTTTCCCCACACCCCTCCCTGGCGGGAGGGTCTGGGAGGGCGCAGCCCTCCCAGACCCTCCCGCCAGGGGCGGACAGAACGTATGGGCGCCGACGGGCGGTATGGCGTGGGGATGCGCTGGTTGGTCCTCACTCCGGCCCCGCTCCAGCGAAGCTGGAGCGGGGCGACCAGAGCCGCGCGGGGGTTGCGCCCCCAGAAACCCTGCACCTGAGAGGGCTTGGAGAGGGGCGGAAGGCCCCGAATCCTCCCGTCGGCCAGGAAGGCGGGGAAACCCGGTTCTCCCTGTGTGCGCCTCGGGCGCGCATGGAGGACCGCAGCCTTCTAGAGTAAGCTGCGCAGTACCCCGACGACACGCCCCTGGATGCGCACATTCTCGGGGGAGGTGTAAATCGGTTGCATGGCGCTGTTGGCCGGCTGGAGGCGGATCCGGTCCCCCTCGTGGTAAAACTTCTTGAGGGTCACGGCATTCTGATCAACGATCCACGCGGCGACCATCTCGCCGTTCTGGGCGTTCTCCTGGTGCCGCAGGAGCACAATGTCGCCGTCGTCGATCAGCGCATCGATCATTGACTGGCCGCGTACCCGCAGGGCAAACACATCGTTGAGCTTTTCGGGGGGGACGACTTCGGCGGGCACGTCGATCTTTTCAGCCGCCGCGGTATCCACCTCTTCCGGGTCGGGGAGCGGCGAGCCAGCGGTGATGACCCCCAGCAGCGGCACCTTTCCGCCTTTTCCGGTCAGCCCGAACAGCATCGCCTGTTCGTCGGATGCCAGCGTGATCCCTCGCGATACCTTCTCATCGCGGTGGATCAGGCCTTTCTCCTTCAGGACGTTGAGGTTGTAGGCCACCACTGAAGTCGAGCTGATCTTGAGATCATGCTGGATGTCGCGAATCGACGGTGGGTAGCCGTTCTCGCGCACAAACTCCTGAATGTACCTCAGGATCTCTTTCTGACGCAGGGAAAGCCCATTGCCTCTACGCATATGCCCCATCCTTTCTCTGGCCGTAGCCCGGATGGGGCCAACGGCGAACTTCCAGTGCGCCATGCGCGCTACACGAATAGTCCATCGCTGCGCATGTGGAACGGGCACAACCAGGTGTGCCGAAGTAGAACCTTTGTAGCAGATAGTATAGCAAACAAAACACTTGTGCGTCAAGAGGTGCAGGCACGTGTTCACATTTGGGGTAAGGCGTCACTCCGGATGCGCGGGTGTCTCGACCGCAAGGGCCTGGATGCAGGCAAGATGCCCGCGCTCCCGGGAGAAGTGTGAACAGGTATAGTCCAGGGCTGATGCTTGGTATAGTGCCGCCCCACACCTCACCCGGTCGTTTCTGGCGGCGTGCTATAATCGCGGGTATGGAGCATGTGATTGCAGTTGATCTGGGGGGCACGTTTCTGCGAGCGGCGCTGGTGACGGCGGTGGGGCAGGTACTGGCCCACGAGCGTATCCCCACCGAGGTCGAAGCGGGTCCCACGGCGGTGATCGGGCGTGTGGTGGCGTTAATCGAGCGGATGCGCGCCAGGCTGCCCGAGGGAGCGACCCTGCTCGGGGTAGGCATTGGCGCGCCCGGGCCGCTCGATCCGGTCACGGGGCTGGTCTATTCGCCGCCGAATATGCCTGGATGGCATACGGTGCCCCTGCGCGCGATGGTTGCCGAGGCGACCGGGTTGCCGGTGGAACTGGGCAACGATGCGAATGTCGCCGCGCTGGGCGAGTGGCGCTTCGGGGGTGGCCGGGGCTGCCAGCATGTGGTCTACGTCACCGTGAGCACGGGCATTGGCGGCGGGGTGATCAGCGATGGGCGCCTGTTGTTGGGGCGCATGGGCGCGGGTGCCGAGTTGGGGTTTATGATCCTCGATGCCCAACAGGGGGCGGTGTGGGAGGATCTGGCCTCGGGCACGGCGCTGGGACGCGCCGCTGCCGCGGCGATGCCCGCGCGCCCGGAGAGTCTGCTGCACCAGCGCGCCACGCCGGCCACGGTCACCGGCGCGGATGTGGCCGCGGCGGCGGTGGCGGGCGACGCACTTGCCGCCGAGTTGATGGCCCGCGAGGCGCGCCTGCTCGGGTTGGGGTTTGCCTCCATCCTGCACGTCTTCAGCCCGGAAGTCCTGATTGCCGGTGGCGGGGTGATCTTGAACAATCCGGGCTTGCTCGAACAGGCCCGGGCGATTGCCTACGCCCATGTCAAGGTGGCCCTCTATCGTGAGGTGCCGATCATTGCGGCAACTCTGGGCGATTATGCCGGCCTGCTCGGAGCAACCGCACTGGTGCTGGCCGCCCGTGAGCGGTCCTGAGTCTATGGGCTACGCTGAACCTTCGCCAGTTGTTCGAAGCGCCGCCCGCCAGCGCACGTTGCTGCTGGCCTGGCTCACGCTGCTGTTCTTTTTTTCCCTCTTTGCGGGGATGGTCGCCTGGGGGTTGTGGACCGCGCGTGAGGTCTATCGCACCGCCACCGAGCCGCGCGAGGCGGTGCTGATCGTGCGCGGTCCCGCCGAGTCGATCGCCTGGCGACCGGCGCATCGCACGGTGTATCAGGGTTCGCGCGACCAGCAGCCGCTGGCCGAGGGTGATTCGGTGCGCATTGTCGCTTCCGCCGGCTATGGGCAGGTGGCCAGTGTGCGACTGTTTGAGGAGAGCCAGCTTGATCTGTGGGCCGGCGCCGAGGTGGCAATCGAGACGCTGCGTACCAGTCGCTGGCACAGCGGCACTCTGGATATTGCCATTCGCCAGCGCGCCGGTTATGTGCGCTACGACATCCGGCCCAACCAGCTCTACGAGCAGGCTCGCTACACGGTGCGCGTGGCCGATGCGCTGATTGACCTGGCCCCCGGGGGGAGTTACAGTGTTGAGTTGCTTCCCCCGGAACGCGCGGTGCTCCGCCCTGATGGCGGCAATGCGCTCTCCGCCGATGTTGCGGTGCGCAGCGGCGCGGCGCTGGTTCACGGCGCCGATGGGCGCAGCATCGAGGTGCGGCCCCGCGAACGTCTCGTCATCGATCCCGTCGGCGTGCCCGGTCTGGTGGCGCCCGCGCGTTGGGAGCTGATCCGCGATGGGGGCTTCAGCCAGTTCAGTGAAGCGGAGTACAACAATACCACCCGCCAGGATGACCCGACGCTGCCCCGGGCCACGACCTGGCGGGTCTACTCGGGGCCGGAACTCCCGCTCGAGCAGCAAGGGTTCTTCCGCCTGTCGCAGATCTGTCGCCCGCAACTCCCCGAAGGAAGTTGCAGCTCTGATGACCGGCGCGTAGCCGCCTGGTTCTATCGCCCCGGCAACCAGGTCAGCGGCTTTACCACTGGTATTAAACAGGACCTGGGGCCGCGGGGCGAGGGGGTGGATATTTCGGAGTACCGCTCTCTGCGCTTTTCCCTCTGGGCGCGCATTCTCTACCAGTCGCTCAACGATGTGGGCGACCGCGGCACGGAGTGCCCGGTGATGATCCG
Source organism: uncultured Chloroflexota bacterium (assembly GCA_937120965.1). Lineage (GTDB taxonomy): Bacteria > Chloroflexota > Chloroflexia > Chloroflexales > Chloroflexaceae > JACAEO01. The sequence goes on along the minus strand of CAKZKA010000222.1, from coordinate 608 downwards.
CCTGGTGGCAAAGCGCAATTCTCCTGCCGATCCGGAGGAGGAGCGGGTTGTGTGCGTCTATAGCGATAATGACGATCAGCCGCCCCGCGTCACTCAGCCGGGGGTGACCTACATTCCCGTTGAACGGGCGGTCTGGACCAATATCAGTTTCGATTTGCGTGATGATGCCTGGCTCCCCGACTATCGCCTGTTGCGAAGTATCGAGATCTATGCCAATGGGCACGATTATGACTCGCGGGTCACCGAGGTGTCGTTGATTGGCGAGCAGTGAGGCGCGGGGGAGCGCCATGTTCGGGGTTGGGCGGAACGCTCCAAACCTTCTCCTCAGGGTGGGGGATGGGGAAACCCGGTTTCCCCATCCCCCACCCGGGCTGCGCCCTCCCAAACCCTCCCGCCGGGGAGGGGCGTGGGGGAACCTGGTTTCCCCACCCCCCAACCGCCGTTGGGGGCGCCTGGCATCCCGGTGAACAAGAGCGGAGGGAACCCCTGGTTCCCTATGTTCACGTTAGGCGCCATTCGCGGGGCGCACACCGCCAGAATGAAAATATTATTGTTCTTGGGAGGGCTGCGCCCTCCCAAACCCTCCCGGTGGGGAGGGCTTGCCGCCC
>CAKZKA010000221.1 GCA_937120965.1 uncultured Chloroflexota bacterium | reverse complement strand
GCGAGGGGAAAGCGGGTTTCCCCAAACCCTAGCCTCCCTTGAGGGAGGAGCGAGGGGAAAGCGGGTTTCCCCAAACCCTAGCCTCCCTTGAGGGAGGAGCGAGGGGAAAGCGGGTTTCCCCAAACCCTAGCCTCCCTTGAGGGAGGAGCGAGGGGAAACCGGGTTTCCCCAAACCCTAGCCTCCCCTGAGGGAGGGGCGAGGGGAAACCGGGTTTCCCCAAACCCTAGCCTCCCTTGAGGGAGAGGCGAGGGGAAACCGGGTTTCCCCATATTCATAGCAGTTTGCTATGATACAGCAACTGATCGCCCTCAATAGCGCGGAGCGAAGCCATGTCCATCAACGAAGTCGCTCGTGATGTGTTTCTTGTGCGCCTGCCCCTGCCCTTCGCCCTGAACAGTGTCAATTGCTACCTGTTGCGCGACGCCGACGGCTGGACGGTATTCGACGCCGGCTTGCACACCGATGCCGGCGAGGCGGCCTGGCGCGCCGCGCTGGCCAGCCTCGATGTAACACCTGAAGCGATCCGGCAGATCATCGTCAGCCACCATCACCCCGATCACTACGGGATGGCCGGGTGGCTCCAGGCCCTCAGCGGAGCGCCGGTGCTCATGGCGCCCCGCGAGGCCGAACTGGCCGCCGGGATCTGGGGCAAGCCGCCCGACCTGCCTGAGCCGATGGCGCGTCTCTTTAGCCGCCACGGTACGCCCGAGGATCTGGTGGCAACGATCACTCGTGACGTAGCGCTGTTGCGTCGGGCTACACTGCCCCATCCGGCGCCCACTCCGCTAAGCCCGGGCGCCGCGCTCACTATGGCCGGGCGTCGCTTTGTGGCCCTGCACGCGCCGGGCCACAGCGATGGGCAACTGATCTTCTTCGACGAAGCCGATGGCCTGCTGCTCTGTGGCGATCACCTGCTCAACACCATCACGCCCCACATCGGGGTCTGGCCGGGGAGCGAGCCGAACCCCCTGGGGCGCTACCTCTCCTCCCTGGCAGAACTGGCCGGGTTGCCGGTCCGGCTGGCCCTGCCGGGGCACAAGTCACTCATCCATACCTGGCGCGAGCGTGTCGAGGAGTTGCAGCGCCACCACGCCGACCGGCTGGCGGCAGTGCACGCGGCGCTGGACGGGGGCGCTACGGCCTATGAGGTGGCGCGACGGGTGTTTCTCTTCGACCAGTACACCACCCACGAGATGCGCTTTGCCGTGGCCGAGACTATCGCCCATCTGGAGTATCTGGTGGACGCGGGGATCGTGCGGCGCGTTGAGGGGGAAGTCGTGCGCTACGAGTGACGGAGGAGTGAGGGGTGTGGAGGTGTTTTCGGATCGCCCAGCACCTCCACACCTCCACATCTCCACACAACTACGGCGTGGGACTGGGATTGCTGCGCGTGGGCAGCCCGCGCTCAACGATCAGGTCCATGGCCCGATCAATCGGAATATGGACCTTCCCCTCCATCGTATAGCCATAGCTACCGAGCAGCTCACGGTCGGGGAGGACATAATCCTTATAGGTTGGCCCATCGAGGGGTGTGACGCTGGGCACGAACGGCACGCGCCCGGCGAGCATCACCAGCAGGCTCACCACGAGGAAGGCCACCAGGAGGCCGCTCATGATCTGCACCACCCCTGGCGCTCCTTGCCGGGCCGGCTGGTACGTAACCTGCCGCTGCTCGGGTGGGTATGAGGGTTGAAAACGGTAACTCATCAGTGGTGACCTCCAGCGTGCAAGTTCTCCATTTGCGGGTCATTCAGGGGCAGGAGCGAGGCCCGTTGCATAAAGAAGGCCCACAGGGCCACCCAGACCCCCATCAGGCCAATGGGGGCAGCCAGATTGGTAAAGGTGAGCAGCGCCTCGGTGGGCGTGGCGTGGAACTCGGGCAGAATGATCCAGGCCGTATCAATCAGGCGCACAACGATGATCCACGTAGCCACGAGGGCCAGGTAGTTCAGGTTGCGTTTTGGCTTGCGCCCCAGCAGGGCGAAGAAGGGCATCAAGAAGGCGGCGATCATTAAGAAAATCACCACGACGAGCCAGCCCGCCTCGCGGCGCCGGGCGTACCAGGGTGTGAACTCGGCCACATCGCCCGACCAGATGATCACGTACTGGCCGAAGGACATGTAGGTCCACAGCACCGTAAAGGCGAGCATCAACTTGCCCAGGTCGTGGATCGGCTTGACGGGCACATGCTCGTGGAAGATCTCGGTCTGGCGAACCTGGGTGAGGGCAAGAATGGTGAAGGCCAGGGTGCCCAGGCCGGCATTGACGATGTAGTGCGCGCCATAGATCGTCGAGTACCAGTGGGCATCGAGGGACATACCCACATCCAGGGCGAAGAAGGTCACGCTCAACACGAACAGGGCCACACCGATACCGCTGAGGCGCCGCATACGCGTAGCTGTCACAATGGGGTCGGCCCCCCGATCCTGCTGGAGAGACCAGGTACGCAGGAGGAACGCCAGGATGCTCCAGATGGCGAAGTAGATCACCATCCGTCCGGCGAACCAGAGGGGACTCATCCATGGCACCTTGTGGGCAACAATCGGGTCAAACTCAGGGCTGCCAGGAGTAACGACCCTGGGGTTGGCCCAGTGATAAATGGCGTGCTCGAACCCGAAGGTATTATAGGCCACCATGATCACCGGGATGCTGGCGAGGAAGAAGATCGGCAGGATCATCGCCCCGGCCTCAAAAATGCGGCGCGCGGTGATCCCCCAGGCGCCGCCGGTGAGGTGCTGCACCATCAGGAAGCCCAGGCAGCCCAGCGAGAAGGCGATCGTGTAGTAGAAGCCAAAAATGTAGGACTTCGCGAACTGCTCGGGATTAAGCACGAAGCCCAGGCCAAGCAGTGCCAACCCGATCACCGCCGCGCCGATGCCGATCACCTGCACGCGGTTCAGTTGGGGCACCTGGGTTCGGGGAAGGGTGGTTGTCGCCATAAGCAACTCTCTAGATAAACCGTGGCCTGGTCTTACTGCCCCAGATTGGCCCGCTGCTCGGGGGGCACGTCCTCAAGCGTCGCATTCTGGCTGAGTTGCAGCGCGCGGATATACGCCGCAATCGCCCAGCGGTCCTCGGCGCTGATGCGCGAGGCGTAGGAGTACATGGACTGGTAGCCGTCCTTCTCCGGGTCGCCGCGGTACACACCATTGGTGATGATCACGAAAAAGTGGCCAATCGGCGCATCGCGGAGGCGTTGCTGGTGGAAGCTGGCCGGAACGATGCCGCCGCGCTGTGCCACGGCGCTCAGGCCGTAACCGGCTTCACCGTGGCAGACGGCGCACCAGATGTTGTACTGCTGCTGGCCACGCTCGAGCACGGCGCGGGTGACCTCGAAGGGCATCACATCACCCTCGACCCCGTTGATCAGCCCGGTGTAGAGGTACGTGTCGGTCTGCGCCGCGCCAACCGCAACCGTTCCGGGCACATTCGGCCGCGACCCGCGCCCATCGGCGAAGAAGGTGCTGGGATCGTAGGTCTGCACCTTGGGCTGGTTGTACATATCCTGGTGGCAGGCTGCCAGCAACAGCGCCAGGAAGCCGACCCAGCCGTAGCGCAGGAGGCGGGCCGGTGAGAGTCTCCAGCGTGAGTGTAGCGCTTGCATCATCGCCCCCTAGTTACCAACTTCGGACACCTGAACAGGGCCGAGGCTGCGTAGGAACTGCGCGGTCTGGGCACGGTCAAACAGCGGGTCGCGGGCTTCGATGCACAGGAAGAAGCCGTCCTGGGAGGCTCGATCGAAGCGTGGCGCATTGAACACCGGATGGTAGGGCATAGGCAGGCCGTTAAGCACCACCATACTGATGGCCGCAGTAAACGCCGCGAAGAGGATCATCGCCTCGAAGGTGATGGGGATCATCGCCGGCCAGTTGGCGATATCCAGCGGGCGCCCGCCGATGTTGAGCGGGTAATCCACCAGGTTACCGATGTACTGAATGATGAACCCGCTGGCGGCGCCGATCAACCCGGCAAGCAGCACCAGGCGGGGCACGCCGGTGTCGCCGGGGGCCACCTCTTCGATGACCTCCTCGATCGGGAAGGGGGTGTAGGCATCGAGCCGGCTATAGCCTGCCTGCTTGACCTTATGGGTGGCGGCGATCAGGTCCTCAGGCGTGCGGAACTCGGCCATCAAGCCATAGATATCGGTTGCTGCTCGTCTCTGCATAGCTGTACTTCCAGGCTAGCGGAAACCGCCGGGTATTCCTGTGGGCAACGTACCGCCGATGGTGCGACAACCAGGTTCCGAGGAGTGGTCCTTGCTGATGGGGAGGGCGAACCCTCCCCGCGCCTCTCCCGGCCAGAGCCGTCGAACTCAACGGGTCAGGCTCCTAATCGGCGCCGGCGGCGCCCGGCTCGCTCTTCCCAGTCACAATATCGCGGCCCGTGTCGCCGTGCCCGGCCCGCTCGCGCCGGTGCAGGCGCTCATTCTCCTGGAACTGGAACATCCGCATCTCGAAGATGTTGATCATCGGCAGGAAGCGGATGAACAGGAACAGCAGCGTGAAGAAGAGACCGAAGCTGCCGATGTAGAGCGACCAGTCCCAGACGGTGGGGATGTACAGGTCCCACGATGAGGGCAGAAACTCGCGTTCCAGCGAGATCACGATAATCACGTAGCGTTCGAGCCACATTCCGACGCTAACGATCAGCGAGATGATGATCAGAGCCGGAATGCTCTGGCGCACCCGTCGGAACCAGAGAGGCTGGATCGCCACCGCATTGCAGAAGAGCAACCCGTAGTAGGCCCAGGCGCTCGGCCCGTTGAGGCGGTTGAAGAGCAGGTACTCCTCGTAGCGGCTCCCGCTGTAGAGGGCGGCCCACACCTCCATGAAATAGCCGTAGACCACCACCATACCCGTGGCAAGCATCACCTTGGCCATCACATCGAAGTGGCGCATCGTGATGTAGTTCTGGAAGCCGTACCAGACGCGCACGGGGGCCATCAGCAGAATAACCATCGCGAAGCCCGCGAACACGGCGCCAGCGACGAAGTAGGGCGGAAAGATCGTCACCTGCCAGCCGGGCACCTGCGAAATGGCGAAGTCGAGGGAGATGATCGAGTGCACCGACACCACCAAGGGGGTGGAGAGGCCGGCCAGCAGCAGCGAGGCCATCTCGTAGCGGTGCCAGTGGCGCGCCGAGCCGCGCCAGCCCAGCGCCGCGATCCCATAGGCCCGCTTGGCCCAGATGTTGGTGGCCCGGTCGCGCAGCGTGGCAAAGTCGGGGAGCAGCCCCACGAGCCAGAAGACCAGCGACACGCTCGCGTAGGTCGAGATGGCGAACACGTCCCAGGCCAGGGCGCTGCGGAAGTTCGGCCACATCCCGTGGGTGTTGGGATAGGGGATCAGCCAGTAGAACAGCCACGGTCGCCCCAGGTGCAGGATGGGGTACAGGCCGGCGCAGGCCACCGCGAAGAGGGTCATCGCCTCGGCAAAACGGTTGATCGAGTTGCGCCAGCCCTGATTCAGCAACAACAAGATGGCCGAAATCAGCGTTCCGGCGTGACCGATACCGATCCACCAGACGAAGTTGATGATGTCCATACCCCAGGCCACGGGGACGTTGATACCCCAGATGCCGACGCCTTTAATAAACAACCAGGCGATCGACACAAAGTACACCATCAACAAGATGAAGGCGATGGTGAACCCCAGCAACCACCCTCTGGAGGTTTGCAAGGGGCTGACCAGCGGCACATCGCCGATCTTGCGGCTGATTGAGGTGTACGTCTCACCCGGCAGCAGGTACATTTCCCCGGTGTCGGGTTGCGGACCGGTGCGTAGTGGTTGCGCCTGTGCCATTGGCAATCCTTGCTAGTGCTTTGTCCTGCTTACCCTGAGATGGGGTGGGGCGCACGGGCGCCCCACCTGTGCTGTGTCGAGGCTCTCGGGGATGCTGGCGCCCTTTTGCCGGGTATGTGTTCACCCGTCTTCCGGGAGCGAGGGCGGTTTGCCCTCGAACGCTGACGGGGGTTGGGACGCCCTCACTCCCGGGCCTGTTCCCCCAACGCTGAACACGCACCCTGGCGCCGGAGGACGCCTACGCTTCGCCGTGGGCCTCCAGTTCTTCATTCGGATTACGCACGCGCGCCAGGTAGGTCGTGCGCGGGAAGATGTTCAACAGGTTCAGCACGCCGTAGTTATGCGGCTCTGCCTTCCACTTCGCCACCCGGCTCGCCGTATCGTTAATATCGCCAAAGACGATCGCCTGGGTCGGGCAGGCGCCCTCGCAGGCAACCACAATCGCGCCGTCTTCGATGGTGTAGCTACTCTGGCCATTCTGCACCGCGGCCTTCTTGGCGGCGATACGCGCGGCGCTGATGCGCTGGACGCAGTAGGTGCACTTCTCCATCACGCCGCGGTTCCGCACCGTCACCTCGGGGTTGCGCGCCAGTTGCAGGCTCGGGGTGTTGAGGTCGGTGTACTGCAAGAAGTTGAAGCGGCGCACTTTGTAGGGGCAGTTATTGGAGCAGTACTTGGTGCCAACACAGCGATTATACACCATGTTGTTCAGCCCCTCATAATCGTGGACGGTGGCGATGACAGGGCAGACCACTTCGCACGGGGCCTGTTCGCACTGCACACAGGCCATCGGCATCATGTAGGTCTCAGGGTTATCCAGATTCGCACCGGCGTAGTAGCGGTCAATACGGATCCAGTGCATTTCGCGGCCCCGGGAGACCTCCTCCTTCCCGACGATCGGGATGTTGTTCTCCGCCTGGCAGGCCACCACGCAGGCATTGCAGCCGATGCAGGCGTTCAGGTTGATCGTCATGCCCCAGGCGTTGCGTCCGGAGTAATCTACCCCTGGCTGCAACGAGATGTAGCCGTCGGTGCCGGGGCCGGGCGTCTTCTTGCCGTACTCCTCCATGTACACTTCTTCGGCGATGTACTTGGGGTTACGTTTGAACTCTTCGAAGACGCCGACGCGCACAATGTCGCGCCCCTCCAGCGTCCAGTGGTCCTGCGTGGAGACCAGGAGGTACTTTCGGTTAGCGTTGCGCACTTCCACCCCTGTGCCGAACCACGGCGCGGCGCTGGTGCGCACGGGATACACATCCACGCCCACGCCATCGCCGACGCGCCCGGCGTTGCGGCGGCCAAAGCCCAGGTGCACGGTAATCGAGTTTTCGGCGTGGCCCGGCGTCAGCCAGAGGGGCAGTTCCAGGACACCCCCGGCGTAGCGGATGGTCACCATGGTGCCATTGGCGGCGGTCATCCGCTCAAGGGCGATCTGGCGCTGATCGCTGTCGGGGTTCTTCAAATCGTCCACGTTGAAGCCCAGCCCGAGTAGCCGCGAGGCGGTGCCAATGCTCATCAGCGCCGCATTGTCCCAGACCAGTTTGGTCAGCGGGCGGGGCAGCTCCATCATCCAGCCATTGTTGCTGTAAGCGCCGTCCCACACCGAGGGATCCGGGCGGAAGACGATCTCCAGATCCTCATTCACCGGAACGGCCACGGCGCCGACGGGAGCCGGCTGGAGGGTCGGGGTTACACTGGGGGCGGCGGTGCCATTGATCACCCCGCTGGCCAGGGCGCTCTGCCAGAAGGCTTCGAAGCTGCCGTTAGCCAGGCCGCTGGCTTCCCAGTAGGCGCGCACCAGATCGTAGGGCCTGGCATCGGGCTGGCCGAGCAGGGCGGCGAGCACCTCGTGCTCGGTCTTTCCGCCGTAGAGCGGCTCGATCAGGGGCTGCACAATACTGGCGGTGCCATCGTAGGCCCGGGCATCGCTCCAGCTTTCGAGCTGGTGGGCAGCGGGGATGTGCCAGTTGCTCAGAACCGAGGTCTCATCCACAAAGAGGCTGTGGTGCACACTGAGCGGCACCCGTTGCAGCGCCTCGGCAAAGCGCAGATCGCCGGGGGCGTTGTAGGCTGGGTTCCCGCCGAGGATCACCAGCAGTTCGACCTGCCCGGCGTTGATCTCATTGACCAGCCCGGCGATCTCGGCGGTCTGATTGGTGGCGCGGGCCTCGACCGGCTCGGTGTAGATCACCGTGGCGCCGACGTTGCCCAGCGCGGCGTTAATGCGGTGCGCCAGTTCGTGGACGATGGGCGGCTGCTGATCGCCGGGGATCACCACGCAGGCCCCGCGGTGGGCCTCCAGATCCTCGGCCACCACTTTCAGGAAGGCCAGAGCCTCTTCGGGGAGGCCAGCGCCAGCGCCGCCGAGGCCCAGTTCTGCGGCCAGGGCAAACGTGAACGCGCCGATATTGCTGGCCTTGAGCGCCAGGCGGTGATCGGCGGCCGCCCCGGTGGTCGAAGGCGACGCCTCGACCACGTAGAGCCGGTTCATCTCCGCGCTGGCCTTGGTCACCCGGCGGCCATCGGCAAAGGCGCGGGCGTAGGGAACAAAGCCCGGACCAGGGGCAAGCAGATCGGCATCGAGCGACAGAATGACCTGAGCCTTCGACAGGTCGTAGCGGGTGCTCACATATTCGCCAAAGGCCGCACGCGCGCCCTCGTAGACATTGTCGCGGTTGATCGGCTCATACTGATACCAGCGCGCCTGGGGGAAGCGCTCCAGGAACTGGCTGATCTGATCGGCCAGCGTGGGGGAGCTAACCGTCGTCGTCAGCAGGCGAATGCCAGCGCCGCGGGTGGCGCCCTGGGCGGTCAGGCTGGTATTGAGAGTGGCGACAAACTCGTCCCACGTGCTCGGGGCGCCGCGGTTCAGCACCGTCTGCGAGCGGTCGGGATCGTAGAGGTTCAGAATCTCGGCCTGGGCGAAGAGGTCGGTGCTCCCGAGGCTGGCCGGGTGGAGCGGATTGCCCTCGACCTTGGTCGGGCGGCCCTCATCTGAGCGGATCAGCACCCCTGTGCCATAGCCGTTGAGGGTGAGTGTGGTGGCGAAAAAGCGCGGAATGCCGGGCACGCGGTCGAGGGGTTGCCGGTCGAACGGAGCGAGCTTTTCGGGCGGCATATAGGTGCAGCCCGCAACCCCGGCGAGCGCCAGCGAGGCCCCCATCAGCTTCAAAAAGGTCCGCCGGGACACCGGATCGTTCATCTCGGAGGCGCCGCGCGGAAACTCCCGCTCAACCAGTTCGCGGAAAGCGGGCGTATCGGCGAGTTCGTCGAGCGAGCGCCAGAACTGCTGGCCACGGGCGGCGCGCAACTGCGCGCGGATGGCCTCAAGATCGGGATTCGGGGTAGTGCTTGTCATTGCCGCTATCGCTTTGCTAGTGCGAAGGATGCATTCCGTAGAACCGCGCGCCACCGCCCCGTGGCGGGGCGGCCCGACGCGTGCGCATCTCGCATCCTATCGGTGGCAGACCCAGCAGTTCGTGAGCTGATCGGGGGGCATAATGCCGTACTCGGCAACGAGCTGGCGGCCCAGGGCCACCTGGTTCGCCGGCGCCACGTACTCCATGTTGTACACCTCGTCACGCGGGCGCACGTACTGCTCAGGGTTGCGGTGGCAGTTGAGGCACCAGCCCATAAACATCGCCTGCTGCTGCCAGACCACCGGCATCTCATTGACCTGCCCGTGGCACGTCGAGCACCCGACGCCCTTGTTGACGTGAATGGCATGGTTGAAGTAGACAAAATCGGGCACCCGATGCACCTTGTTCCACTCGATCGGCTTGCCGGTGGCATAACTCTCAAGAACGGGCGCAATCTTGGGGCTGTAGGTCTTGATCTGCGAGTGGCAGGTCATGCAGGTTTCGGTGGCGGGGATGTTCGCGAAGTACGACTGGTTAACCGAGACGTGGCAGTAGCGGCAGTCGATGCCGAGCACGCCGTTGTGCAACTGATGGCTGAAGGCGACCGGCTGTTCGATGGCGACGTTGATCTGCCGGAAGTAGTTTGACCGGAAGTAGACTGCCAGGATCAGCACCAGCTCTGCGACGAGCAACAGACCGGCGAAAACACTCAGCCAGGCCAGCCGGTTGGCGTTGCGGGGGAAGATCTGTCCCATGCCTCGTTGCCTTCTAGGGGAACCCTGTGCATAGCGGGGAGCGTTGCCTGAAAACTATTATAAGCCGCTCTTTCTTTTGTGTCAATCAAGCCCTGCGCGCCGTCCGCATCGGGAACGCTAAAGCTCAATATAATGCCATATTTTTTGTGTTCTGGCTCACATGGCTGAATGATCAATTACATATAAGTAGTCTCTTCCCCTCCGCTATCCCACTCACACCGCAACTGGCCAGTTGTTCAGAAAGGGCTGGCCCTTCGTAATCGGGAGGGTTGGGGAGACGCTACCCTCCACGTGTTTCGTCCTGGCGTTGTCCAGCGCAGCCGCGCAGACGCCTTTTGTGTTTTTATTAACAATACGACCGGGAGTTACATCCCTGTCCGCTGGGGGGGCCTTCCCCTGCCGCTCCCGGGCACTGGTCCTCGGGAAAATGCTGTCCCTGGGCTGCAACAGGGACGTTACGTGTTACGATGGTACGTGTTCACACTTCTCCTGGGAGCGCGGGCATCTTGTCCGCATCCAGGCCATTGCGGGCGGGAAGCCCGCGCACCCGGGGTGACGCCTTACCCCACATCTGAACACGTATGTTACGATGCTCATACTGAAACCTTGTCTCGGTGAGGGTGAGCGGAGGGGCAAGGCCCGGATTGAAACCCGCGTCGCCCGGATCTCCGGCGCAAGTCGCGGCGCCCGCGGCTGAGCCGAGCCAGGCGCGGCACAGGTACATTGGGATTCTCTGCCGCTTCCGCAGGCAGGGGTGTGGGGCAATCCGGTTTCCCCACTCGCCAACCGCTTGCAGGAGGAGGGTGGGGCAATCCGGTTTCCCCACTCGCCAACCGCTTGCAGGAGGAGGGTGGGGCAACCTGCTTTCCCCTCTTCATCAGGGCAACCGATGGTGGATCTCTTGACTGGCGTGCTCTACCCCTTCCGCGCCCTGGCGCTGCTCAACCGCACGCCGCGCCTGTGGGGCTACGTGGTCGTCCCCATTCTGGTGAATGTGGTTGTGGGGGCGCTGCTCTACTTCGGGCTGTTCGCAGCGGCCTGGCAGTCTCTCGACCGTTTCCTCACCTGGGAAGGTACGCTGGGCACGCTCCTGCTCTGGCTGGCGCGGGCGCTGGTGGGTCTGACGCTGGCGCTGGGGATCGGCTTTTTGCTGGTGCGCTTCGGGGTGGTGCTCGGCGCGCCATGGTACAGCCAGCTCTCCGAGGAATTGGAGGCCCTCTACGTGGGGCAGACCCACGTCAAGCGTCCGTTTTCGCTGCCCGCAGCGGCCTACGATGTCTGGCGCGCGCTGTTGTTTGAGGGCAAGAAGCTGGCCCTGGCCCTGGCGATCTGGCTACCCTCGCTGCTCTTGCTCCTGGTGCCCGGTATCGGCGCGCTGCTGCAGATGCTGGCCAACCTGGCCCTTGGCGCGACAATCGCCTGTCTGGATTTCTTCGATGGCCCCCTGGAGCGGCGGCGCTGGCGCTTCCGCGCCAAGCTGGCCCTGGTGCGGCGCATGCTGCCGGGCAGCCTGGGCTTCGGCTTGCTGGCCTTTACCCTGGTCTCCATCCCTCTGGTCAATCTGCTCGCCATTCCCCTCTGTGTGACTGCCGGCAATCTGCTGGTGATCGAGCGCAGCGGGGTGGTCAGCGCAGAGGCGGAGGAGCGTTAACCCCTGGCGCGCCGCGCTCCGCGATGAAGCCTACACGAACTGCTCAAAGACGCGGTTGCCCAGCATACGCCCCCGCGGGGTGAGCCGCACTCCCCCCTCGCGTGGCTCGAGCAGGCCCCGGGCCATCAACTCGCGCAGGGCGGCGCCATAGGCCTCATCGAGGCTGCTGCCGCAGCGCGCCGCGAAGTGCTCCGCGCCGACGCCCCGGTCGAGTCGCAGGCCCATCATCATCGTCTCGGCCTGCAGGTCGGCAGGGGTGAGGGTGATGGTCCCGGCGACGGGGCGCTGTCCGGCTGTGACTGCGCGGATGTAGTCGTCAATCCCCGGAATGTTGTGGTACCGCAACGGATAAACGTGGCCGTGGGCGCCGGCGCCCGCGGCCAGGTAGTCGCTGTTGAGCCAGTAGGCCAGGTTGTGGTGGCAGGGCCGGCCGCGGGTCCAGTTGGAGATCTCGTAATGGTCATAGCCGGCGGCGCCGAGGCGCTCCATCGCGGCTTCGTACATCGCGGCGGTGGCGTCGTCGTCGGGCACACTGATGCGCCCGGCGGTGACCTGAGCGTACAGGGGTGTGCGTTCCTCCAGGATGAGCGCGTAGAGCGAGAAGTGGTTGGCTCCCCAGGCGACGATGGTCTCCAGGGTGTGCTCCCACTGCTCCAGAGTCTGGCCGGGAAGCCCGAAGATGAAGTCGAGGCTGAGATTGTCGAACCCGGCGGCGCGGGCGTCCTCGAAGCTCTGGCGGGCCTCTGCGGCGGTGTGGATGCGTCCCAGGACGCGCAGGGTGGGGTCGTGGAGGCTCTGCACGCCCATACTCAGGCGGTTGATGCCCAGGCGCCGCAGGCCGCGCAGGTAGTCGCGCTCGAGCACGGTGCCGGGGTTGGCCTCACAGGTGATCTCGGCGCCTTCCAGGGGCACCAGCGTTGCCGCTGCCGCCAGAATGCGCTCCATCTGGGCCAGGGTGAGCATCGTCGGCGTGCCCCCGCCGAGGAAGATCGTCGGGCGCAACGCGGCGGCCTCCGCCGAGCGCGGCGGCGGCGGTTGCGGCCCGGCGGCCAGCATGGCCAGCTCTGCGCACAGCGCCGTCACGTAGGCCTCAATGCGCGACTCCATGTTGGCATAGGTGTTGAAGTCGCAGTAGCTACAGCGGCGGTGACAGAAGGGAATATGGATGTAGAGGTGCTTCATGACTCTGGGAAGCTACAATACTTATGGAGCATTCTGAACATACGGGGAAACCGGGTTTCCCCATCCCCCTGCCTGTGGGGGCGCCAGCCGCTCCCACCAGCGGTTGGGACATGGGGAAACCGGGTTTCCCCAACCCCCTCCCTGAGGGGAATGTTTGGGAGGGCGCAGCCCTCACGGCAACAAATTATCTGGTGGCGCGAGGGCGCTACGGGAAACGTAACGCCCTCCCCCCGCCCCACCCGTGGCCCGCACCGCTGCCGCGGCGCTGTGTCGCCCCGACCGGCGCGACCTGGCCGGCGCGTGGCTCCACCGGACCCCAGGCCAGGCCCCCGACCCGTTCGCGAGCGCTGGGCAACACGGTCGCCACGCCGCCAATCGGGTTCCAGCGCAGTTCCACCCCCTGCTCGCCGCTGATCTCGATCACCGCCCCCGCGCCCCCGGGCGCCCACAGGGCCACCTCCAGCCGCTCGCTGAAGGCCGGGCCGAGTTCACGGGGAGGGGCGCCGGAGGCGGTCAGTTCTGCCGGGGCGAAACTGCCGCCCACCACGACGCCGCTGGCGTCGCGCTCCACGCGGGCCAGAAAGTAGCGGATCGCGCCGTTGGCGAGGGCGATCGGGGCGCGGGCGTAGAGATCGTCGCCGATGATCAACTCGGCTGCGCCGCTGGCCGCATCGGCCCGCCAGAGCTGCGGACCCGCCTGCGGGCCTTCTTCTGGCCCGGCCAGGAAGAGCACCGAACGCCCATCGGCTGTCCAGGCCTCTTCACCGCAGTAGCTGCGCACCTCGGGCGGCAGGGTCACGCGCAGGACCTCGCCGCCACCGGCGGGTATGAACCCGATGCCGCAGTCTTCGTAGAACAGGGACTGTACCTCGACCAGCAGGTACGCGCCGTCGGGGCTGAAGGCCACCGGGAGGTAGGAACTGACCGCCCGCGAGGGGTTGGCCTGGTCATCCACCGGGTCGTCGGCCAGCACCAGTTCGGGCGCGCCGCCGCTCACCGGGAGGCGGTACAGGCCGCTGGGCACGTCAGCGGTCTGGTTATTGTTGAGCAGGCGCAGCAGGATCGTCGAGCTATCGGGGGTGAAGAGCAGGTCGCTCAGTTCGTGGCCCGGAACACTGTAGCGCACGGTGACATTCTCGCCGCCGGGACCGGCGAGGGAGAGCCGGTCGGCTTCCAGGTCGCCAACAACATAGGCCAGTGTGCCCGAGGGCGCAACGGTGAAGGTAGCGATGGGCGGCACGCCAGGTATCGCGCTGCGTTCGCTGGTGAGCAGGGTGCGCGTGGCGGCGTCACGCTCGATGCGGGCAATCTGGCCCCGTTCGAGCACGTAGAGCGGCGCGGGCATGCTCGGCGCAGTCGGAGGAGCCGTCGCCGGGGGCGTGGTGGGAACTGCCGTTGTCGGCGCTTCGGCAGGCGTAGAAACCGGCGTTGGCAGCGCTTCGGCAGGCGTGGAAACCGGCGTGGCCGTTGGCGCAGGACCGCCGCAGGCCGCGAGGAGCAAGACCAGGATGAGGAGCCGCGAGATCTGGTTCATGGCCTATAGTGTAGCAGATGTGGAGGTGTAGCGGGGCGCGGGGCTGATGCCCTGCCCCTTCACTGCTTCCCCGGGCGCAGAAAGATCAGCGCATTGGCAAGGGTGGCGCTGGCGTAGAGACACGCAGTGGCGACGAAGAGGGGACCGAATCCATACTGTTGCTGCACGAAGGCGCTGATGGGCGGGCCGATGATGTAGCCGGCGGAGAAGGCGCCCTTGATCAAGCCGATGACCATCGGACGCGCGGCCTCGCCGGTGCGCTCCATGGCGTATGCGTCGTAGAGGGGCATAGCCATATTCATCAGCGCTGCGCGTATCAGGGCGACCGTGGCGGCGAGCCAGAGCGTCGGCGCCAGGCCGAGCAGCAGCAGGCAGGGAACCGCCAGCCCCTGGGTCAGCACCACGCTGCCGATCTTGCCAAAGCGTCGTGACAGCCGGGGGCCAAGCAGGGTGGCGGCGCCGGTGGCGAAGCCAATGGCCGCGAAGATGATGCCCAGAGCGATATCCGCGGCGTCGTAGCGCTGGCGGAAGTAGAGGTTGAGGAAAGGGATGAGTAACGCCGCGCCGAGCGAAATCAGCAGCGGCGAGAGGGCGAAGTGCCAGGCCCCGAACGCGGCCCGGACCAGGCCGGTGACGCTGACCGGCGCGGGCGCCGGGGGCTGCGGCGTGCTGGCCGGTTCGGCTGGAAGCAGCAGCGGCAGCGCGGCCAGCGCCACCGGGGCCGCGGCAACGGCGAAGGTAGCCCGGTAGGCCGCAGCGCCCGGCGGCAGGCCCAGGAAGCCGGCGACGATCCCCGGTAACGGACCGCCGATCAGGTTGCCCAGGCCCGCCGCGCCGATGATCAGCGCACCGTTGAGGGCAAAGAGCGTGTCGCGCTCAGCCGGGCGGCTGTGACGCATCATAAAGGGCGCGGCGCTGACCTGAAAGAGCACCGAGGCCGGGCCGCTCAGCGCGGCGCAGAGCAGCAGAGGCCCCGGGGCCGGCCAGAGCGCCACCCCCAGCAGCGCCACGGCGTGCAGCAGCGCGCTCGCGATCAGCGCCGGGCGCAGACCGATCCACTGCATCGCCCACCACAGTGGCAGGCTGCTCAGCGCAGCCGCCAGCACCGGCAGGCTGTTGAGCAGGCCCAGCAGCGGCGCTTCGCCGACCAGCGGCAGCCTGATGCCGTGCCGGTCGTAGCCAAGTTCCACCAGCAACAGGTTGTAGAACAGGCCGCTGATGGCGAGACCAGAGGTAAGCAGGGCAGCGTAGAGCAGATACCGTCGCGCGGGGCGGGTCAGGCTTGGCATTGATCTGAGCCGGATAGCCTCCCGATACGCTCGGAAGGTTGCCCCGGTATGATAGCAGAGGCGCCCCATACCCCCGCCCGCGGGAGGGTTTGGGCGTAGGGGCGCGGCGCCGCCGCGCCCCTGCTCCCTCCCAGGAACCAACTCGCCAGCGGGGAGGGTTTGGGAGGGCTGCGCCCTGCCAGGAACAATACTATGTTCATTCTGGCGTTGTGCGCCCTGCGAATGGGGCCTCCTGGGACGCGGGGGGGGAAATGGGCCAACGAATGGGAAACGAATAAACGAATGCTCAAGGTGTGCCTGACTCTGAGGTGAACATATGGGGAAACCAGGTTTCCCCAACCCCCTCCCTGCGGGGAGGCGCCCGGTTCCCTCCCCCAGCGGGGGAGGGCCAGGGAGGGGGCGGCCCTCCCGAAGACGCCCTATGTTCATCGCGGCGTTGTGCGCCATGCGCATGACCGTCTGAGGTGAACATAGCCCGCCCGCGGGAGGGTTTGGGCGTAGGGGCGCGGCGCCGCCGCGCCCCTGCTCCCTCCCAGGAACCAACTCGCCAGCGGGGAGGGTTTGGGAGGGCTGCGCCCTGCCAGGAAAAACCCATGTTCATCGTGTCGTTGTGCGGCGCAGCCGCATGGATGACTGAGATGGGCTTCCTGAGACACGGGGGGAGATGGGCCAGTGAATGGGAAACGAAATGGGCCAGTGAATGGGAAACGAATAAACGAATGCGAACGGTGTGCCTGACTCTTCCAGGGAGGCGCGCCAACCCATCAGCGGCGTGAGCACGGGCGCCATGATCCTCGCATGCTGTGAACGGGATGGTCGCGTGATATCCAGGGCCTGGCCCTCGCGGAAGAATTTCTTTTCATTCCGAATCTGCTATGATGTGCGCGACGCACAGGGTACAATGAAATATATGAGGATAGAAACCCGGATACTTTATCCCGACCCGGACGGCATCGCTACCGCTGCCGCTCTGCTGCGGGCCGGGCAACTGGTTGCCTTTCCTACTGAGACGGTCTACGGACTGGGCGGTGATGCGCTCAACCCTGCGGCCGTGGCGGCGATCTTTGCCGCCAAGGATCGCCCTGCCGACGATCCGTTGATTGTCCACCTGGCCGACGCCGCCGATCTGCCCCGCGTAACCGCCTCGGTGCCGCTGGTGGCGCAGGATCTGGCCGCGGCGTTCTGGCCCGGCCCACTCACCCTGGTGCTCGAGCGCGGGCCGGCAGTGCCGCTCGCCGTGACCGCCGGTGGCCCAACCGTGGCGGTGCGTGTTCCAGCGCACCCGGTGGCGCGGGCGCTGATCGCCGCGGCGGGTACGCCGGTCGCCGCGCCGAGCGCCAACCGCTTTGGCCACACCAGCCCCACCACTGCCGCGCATGTACTGGCCGACCTGGGGGGACGCATCGCCGCGGTGATCGACGGCGGCCCTACGCCGATCGGGGTCGAGTCTACCGTTCTCGATCTGACTCGCCCCACGCCGACCGTGCTGCGTCCGGGCGGGGTCAGCGTGGAGGAGCTTGAGGCCCATCTGGGCGAGGTAGCGCTGGAGAGCCGGGCTGTGGCGGCAGAGCCGTTGCGCTCCCCCGGATTGCAGGAGCGCCACTACGCCCCGCACAGCCCGTTGTGGCTGGTGATCGGCCCTGAGGCAGCCGCGCGCGCCTGGCTGCGCGAGCGCGCCGCTGCCGAACGCGCCGCCGGGCGGCGCGTGGGCCTGCTCGTGCCCGATGAGGATGCCGCCGCACTCGCCGATCTCGACGCCGACATCGAGCCGCTCGGCCCGGCCGAAGATCTCGACGGCATGGCGCGGCGCCTCTATGCCGCCCTGCGCGCCCTGGACAGCCGTCGGCCCGACTGCATTCTGGCCCGCGACCCTGGCGAGCGCGGCCTCGCTCGCGCCATCCGCGACCGGCTGACACGCGCCGCCGCCGGACGGGTCGTGGTCCTTGCTGGACCGATATGAATGTCGTGAACCTGCGGTTTCCCATGCCCCTCCCGTCAGGGAAGAGTATAGAGAAGCCCGCTTTCCCTTACCCTCCCCGCAGGCAGGGGTTGGGGAAACCCGCTTTCCCCGTGTCCCAACCGCTGTTGGGAGCGGCTGGCGCCCCCCACAGGCAGGGGGATGGGGAAACGCGGTTTCCCCCGTATTTTCACATCAGTCATCCATGCGGCTGCGCCGCACAACGCCAGAATGAAAATATTATTGTTCTTGGGAGGGCTTCGCCCTCCCAAACCCTCCCCGCTGGCGAGTTGTTTCCCGGGAGGGCTGCGCCCTCTCAAACCTTCCCGTACATGGCCTATTTTCACGTTAGAAGTCAGGTAGCCTGGCGCACCCGATATCCAGAGGAGGATCTCCCCCTATGGCCGGTATCAAGTTCGAACACGTCTGGAAACGTTTTGGCGAAGTCACGGTGCTTAAAGACCTCAACATCGACATCATTGACGGCGAGTTTCTTGTGCTGGTTGGCCCCTCGGGCTGCGGCAAGTCCACCGCGTTGCGCTGCCTGGCCGGCCTGGAGGAGATTACCGAGGGCCAGATCTGGATCGGCGACCGCGTGGTTAACGACGTGCCGCCCAAAGACCGTGACATCGCCATGGTCTTCCAGAGCTACGCGCTCTACCCGCATATGAGCGTGTACGATAATATGGCCTTCGGCTTGAAACTACGCAGGGTGCCAAAGCCGGAGATTGACCGTCGGGTCAGAGAGGCCGCCGAGATGCTCTCCATCGGCCATCTGCTCGACCGCAAGCCCAAGGCCCTCTCCGGTGGCCAGCGGCAGCGCGTCGCCCTCGGGCGGGCCATCGTTCGCGACCCTGCCGTCTTCCTCATGGACGAGCCGCTCTCGAACCTCGATGCCAAGCTGCGCGTGCAGACGCGGGCCGAGATCTCCAAGTTGCACCAGCGCCTCAAAACCACGTTCATCTACGTGACCCACGATCAGACTGAGGCAATGACTATGGGGTCGCGGATCGCGGTGATGCGCGATGGCATTCTCCAGCAGCTCGATACGCCTCAGCACCTCTACGACCACCCCGCCAACATGTTTGTCGCCGGATTCATCGGCAGCCCTTCGATGAATTTCTTCGAAGCCCGCCTCGAGCGCCTCAACGGTGGCCTGAGCGTAGTGGTTGGCAGCGACTTTGTGGTGCCTGTGCCGCAGACCAAGCTCGAGCGGGTCGGTAGTCACGTGGGTAAGGATATTTTCTTCGGCATTCGCCCGGAGGATGTTCACGACGCCCACTACGTGGCCCGCGGAGTAGACGAGAGCGCGAAGCTTATGGTGCATGTGAACCTGACCGAGGCGATGGGTTCCGAGGTCTATGCCTACGTGGAGAACAGCGGCAGGGAGTTCATCGGTCGGCTTGACCCGCGGACTGCTGCCCGCACCGGCGAACCGCTCGAGATCGTGCTGGATATGGAGAAGATGCACATCTTCGATCGCGAGACCGAGAAGGCCCTGGTGTAGATGTGGGGAGGGCTTACCGCCCTCACAGGCAGGGGGATGGGGAAACCCGGTTTCCCCACATGTTCACATCAGCCCCAGTGTCTCCGGGAGGCCCAGCATCAGGTTCATGTTCTGCACCGCCTGCCCCGAGGCGCCTTTCAGCAGATTATCCACCGTGGCGACGATGATATAGCGGCCCATCTCTGGCTCCACCGGCTGCAAGCCAATCGCCAGGTACATCGTCTGCTGCACGTGGCGCAACTCGGGCAGGCGACCCTCCGGCAGCAGCTTGATGAACGGCTCATCGGCGAAGACGGCATAGGCCGCCCGCGCTTCCGCCAGGCTGGTGTGGGGGCGCAGAGTGACATAGATCGTCGAGAGGATGCCGCGGAAGACCGGCAGCAGGTGCGGCGCGAAAATGATGTGCAGTCCGGTCTCCTGCTCCATCTCGCCGAGGTGGCGATGCGCGCGCCCGACGTTGTAGGCGCTGAAGGTCTCGTGGGTTTCGCCAAAATGGGTGCGCAGGGAGAGTGAACGTCCGGCCCCGGACACGCCCGACTTGCTGTCTACGATCACCGTCTGGTCGGCGATCAGCCCGGCGCGCACCAGAGGCCACAGGGGCAGAATGGCCGTCAGGGGGTAACAACCCGTATTGGCCACCAGTCGCGCCGCGCGGATTCGCTCGCGGTGCAACTCGGGCAAGCCGTAGACCGCTGCGGTGAGCAAATCGGGCGCGGGGTGTTCGCGCCCCCGGCGCCGCTGGTAATCCTCGGCGTTAACCAGGCGGAAGGTGTCGGAGAGATCGACCACCTTCACACCGCGCTCCAGCGCCTGCCGCACCAGGGGGATCAACTCCGGCGCCCCGTGAGGCAGACAGGTGAAGACCAGGTCCACGCCACTCAGATCGGCTTCCTCGACCCCCACCAGGGGCAGATCGATCAGCGTGGGAAACACATCGCTGAGCAGTTGCCCCGCTGCCGAACGAGCCGTTGCAAAGGCGATCTCCACCTCGGGGTGCCGCGCCAGGATCTTGATCAGCTCGAAGCCGGTATACCCCGTCGCGCCATAAATGCCAACCCGGGCCATGGCCTCCCTTTCGCCTCAGGCGTCCATGCGGCGGCGCCGCACAACGACAAGATCAACCCTGTAGAGGCGCGGCGCCGCCACGCCTACACCCAGACCCTCCCCGCAGGGAGGGGCGTGGGGAAACCCGGTTTCCCCGATGCTCTAAATATCCAGCTCGCTCACCTCTGCCGCGTGCGTCTGAATAAAGCGGCGCCGGGGCGGCACCAGATCGCCCATAAGCATGGTGAAGGTCTCATCGGCGCGCTGGGCATCTTCAAGGATGACCTGGAGGATCACCCGGTTAGCCGGGTTCATCGTCGTCTCCCAGAGCTGCTCGGCGTTCATCTCGCCAAGCCCTTTGTACCGCTGGATCTCGACCCGAGTGCCCGCCGGCAAACCGGCGATATACGCGTCCCGTTCGGCGTCAGAGTAGACGTAGCGGTGCTCCTTGCCGTGCTTGATGCGGTAGAGGGGCGGCTGGGCGATGTACAGGTGACCGTTGGTGATCAACGGGCGCATGTGGCGGAAGAAGAAGGTCAGCAACAGCGTTCTGATGTGGCTCCCGTCAACATCGGCGTCGGTCATGAGCAGAATGCGGTGGTAGCGCAGTTTATCAGGGCTGAACTGCTCGCCGATGGCCGTGCCGATGGCAGTGATCAGAGCCTTCACTTCAGCGTTGGAGAGCATGCGGTCGAGACGGCTCTTCTCAACGTTGAGGATCTTGCCGCGCAGGGGCAACACAGCCTGAAAGCGCCGGTCGCGGCCCTGCTTGGCAGTTCCGCCGGCCGAATCGCCCTCGACGATGTAGAGTTCGCAGCGGGCCGGGTTGGTATCGGAGCAATCGGCGAGCTTGCCGGGCAGCGAGAAGCCCTCCATCGCGCTCTTGCGCGCCGTCTCCTTCACTTTCTGCACCGCCAGGCGCGTGCGCGCGGCGGCCAGGGTCTTCTCGATGATGCGCCGCGCCTCGCTCGGGTTCTCGTCGAGCCAGGCGGCGAAGGCATCGTTCAGCACTGTGGCAACCGCCCCGGCAGCCTCCGGGCTGACCAGTTTTTCCTTGGTCTGGGAGCTGAACAGCGGGTCCTTCAGCTTCACGCTGATCACCGCCGTCAGGCCCTCGCGCACGTCATCGCCGGTCAGGTTGGCCTCGTTCTCCTTGAGGATGTTCTTGGAGCGGGCGTAGGTATTGATGATGCGCGTCAGGGCCGTGCGGAAGCCCGAGAGATGCGCCCCGCCATCGGTGTTATTGATGTTGTTGGCAAAGGCGTAGATCGAGTCGGTATCGTAGGTGTCGGTGTACTGCATCGCCACCTCGACGGCCACATCGTTGACGGTGCGCTCGGCGTAGAAGGGCTGCTTGTGCAGCGGCGTTTTGTCTTTGTTCAGGTGGCGCACGTAGGAGACGATGCCGCCCTCGAAGTAAAAATTCAGCTCCTGGTTGTCGCGCCGATCTTCAAACTTGAAATGCAGGCCCTTGGTGAGGTAGGCCATCTCGCGAAAGCGCTGGGCCAGGGCCCTGAAGTTATAGTCAATGCCATCTTTGAAAATCGTCACATCAGGCTTGAAGTGGATCGTCGTGCCGGTGCCCTCAGCCGGGCCAACAGCGCGCACCTCGGCGAGCGGCTTGCCGGCGCGGTACTCCTGCACCCAGAGCTGCCCGTGCCGGCGCACCTCGGCGCGCATCCACTCCGAAAGGGCGTTCACCACCGACAGGCCCACCCCGTGCAGCCCTGAGGAGACCTTGTAGCCCCCATCACCGAACTTGCCCCCGGCGTGCAATTCGGTAGCGGCCAGTTGCAGCGCCGAGACGCGGTACTTCGGGTGGATGTCCACCGGAATGCCGCGCCCGTTGTCGGTGACGCGCACCGAGCCGTCTTCAAAAATTGTTATCTCAATCCGGCTGGCGTAGCCGGCGAGGGCCTCGTCAACCGAGTTGTCCACTACCTCTTTGATCATATGGTGCAGGCCGTTGATGTCAGTCGGGCCGATGTACATGCCAGGCCGCTTCCGTACCGCATCAAGGCCCTCAAGGACGGTGATCTGGCTCGCGTCGTAGCTCTGAGTTTGGGGAGCGTTGGTGTGCTCGTTGTTCATCGTCGGTTCTTTCTTCCACGGAGAGGCCGCGCCTGCCGGACCGAACGGCCCTCCGAGGCATTGTGATGCTCAAGCTGGCCCCCTCGCAACCTTATTATTATACCACACGCGGGCAGCCTTTGTTGGGTCCTTCAGTACACATGAGCTATTCTGGCCTTCGCAGCAACGCAACGCGGTGTCGCGCCTCCCTTTGCAGGAAACGGGGCAGGGCGAAGCTGCCGCCCCTCGCTGCCGGCTTTAAGCAACGTGGCGTGTACCGCATTGGAACGCCTCCGCGCGCGGCTCTGGTCTCCCCGCTTCGACAGGCTCAGCGCAGGCGCTCCAGCGAAGCTGGAGAGGGGGAGGGGGTGAGGACCACCCAGCGCATCCCCACGCCATCACGCCCGTCGGCGCCCATACGTTCTGTCCGTCCTTAAACGCTGCCGGCCCGAGGCCAGCGCCTCACGCCCGGCGTTCGGTTGTCTCACCTATCGGAACACGGGAAGGCGGGCGCTGCTCCGGTCGCAGGGGACGAAAGCCCTCGCCGATCACTTCGTTCGCGTCGCTGATCACCATAAAGGCGTGCGGATCGGTGCTGGCGACGACGGCCTTCAACGTGCTGACCTCGGAGCGGTTGATGATGCAGAGCAGAATGGCGTGGCTCGCGCCGGTATAGCCGCCGACGCCTTCGAGCCGCGTGACGCCTCGCCCCAGATCGTAGAGCAGGGCGCGGACAATGCCCTCGGGTCGGTCGGTAATGATCAGCGCCTGCCGCGCGCCTCGTCCTGCCGAGAGCACGAAATCAACCGTGCGGCTGCTGATGAAAGCCACCAGCAGGGCGTAGAGCACCTTCTCGGGGCCGTAGGCGAACAGGCCCCCACTGAAGACCAGCACGTCGCAGACCAGCAGCACGCGGCCTGGCTGCACCCCGGCGGCCGTCTCGACCAGCCGGGCGATGATGTCGGTACCCCCGGCGGTGCCGCGCGCGCGCAGGATCAACCCCAACCCCAGGCCGTCGAGCAGACCGCCGTAGAGGCTGTAGAGCAGAGGGTCGCTCGTGACAGGCCGGGCATAGGGCGCCAGCGCGTCAATCGCCACCGACATCACCACCAGGGCATACACGGTGCGCACGCCGAAGACGAATCCCCCCAGGCGGCGCCAGCCGAGGACCAGCAGCGGCACGTTGATAGCCAGAACGATCGCGCCAACAGGCGTGCCGAGGTAGGTGCCCAGGAGTTGCGCCACTCCCGTCACGCCACCGGCAATCACGTCGTTCGGCACCAGAAAGACCCGCACCGCGAGCGCAACCAGCAGCGCGCCCAGGGTGATCATGGCGTAATGGGTCAACGCCGTCAGCGCGCGCCGCGCGCGCAAGGTGAGTTTGATCCGCATGGCGCTCCTCTTTCACGTGCATACAGGGGAAACCGGGTTTCCCCACGCCCCTCCCTGAGGGGCGGATCCGGGCGGGCGCAGCCCTCCCGGGAATAACCATTTTCGTGCTGGTGTGAACATATGGGGAAACCGGGTTTCCCCATACCCCTGCCTATCAGGAGCCAGGCGACCGCAACAGCGGTTGGGGTTTGAGGAAACCGGATTTTCCCATCCTCCCCGCCTGCCGGGGTGGCATACCCTCCGCATCGGACGGGTTTGGGCGGGCGCAGCCCTCCCACGAGAATACACGCCATCCTGGTCGCGAGGGTGTATAATACAACGTATAACATGACCCGGGGATCGCTATGCTAACGTACGAGAACTTTGTCTCGGTGCTGCTCGGCGCCATTGAGCGAACAGGCCTCAACATCGCCTATACCCAGGAGTTGCTCGATACGCACGCCCTCGGACGCACCCTGAGTATCACCTGTCTGCCCGACGGGGTGGTGGACGACAGCGGGCCGCAGGAGCCGCCGTTGCGCGCGGTGATCGCCTTCCGCTGGTCGCCGGAGTTCACCGTGTTCTCGTTGCGTGGCGCCGATTCGCTCGATGGCATCGAGCGCTATGTGGACGAACGCCTCTTCGCCCAGGCCCGTGGCGGTCCCTCACTCGACGTGGAAGTGGTCTACCATCTGCCGGTCAATGGCGCGACGCAGATCGAACCGCACGACCTGCCGGCAATCGCCCAGGCGCTCCAACAGCTCCACGCGATGCTGGTAGACGATGAGGATGTGTTGCGGGTTGACGGCACGCTGTCCTTCGATCCTGGCGGCGCGCCGCATGTGCAGTCACTGGTGGCGGTGCGGCTCTGGAGCCTCGACGAGGCGCTCTACGATGCCGATCTGCTGGCGATCACCTTCGAGGAGTTGTGCGCCGAGTTGCAGGCAATGCTCCAGGTGCTCTACGATCAGTATGGCTCGCGTTCCGACGCCGATCAGGGCAGTGCTGATGGTTCGCCTCCCGACCGGCGCTACCTCAAGCCCCCCACGGCCTGATTGCCCCGCCTCGCCACCCCTGATAGCCCTATGGCCCCCCTCTTCTCATCCCAGGCCCTTGCGGCCCTGACGACCCCGGGCGTCACTGAACGCTGGACGGCCGTACAGGAGCGTCTGCACCCCCTCCTGGCGGCGCTGGCCGAGCAGGTGCGCGCGGCAGCGCTGCGCCGCTATCCCCGCCAGTGGCCGCTCTACGAGATTAGCTTCAAGAGCCAGCGCTACCTGCACCGGGGCCGGGGTCAACGCGACCCGATTGAAGACTACTGGGTCGCCTTCGACCGGCCGCCACGCGGCGCCGGCGTGCTGGTGGCCCTGAGCGCCGCTGACCGTGCCGTGCTGGTGGGCCTGCAACTCTGGCGCGCCCGCAAAGAGGACCTCGGGCGGCTCTGGGCCGCCGCCCCCGCCGTCTGGCAGCCCCTGGTCGAGCGCATCGCCCGTGAGGGGCAGGCGCGCTTCGCCGCCCCCGAAGGCCCGGCCTCCGACCTGTGGATTGAACGCTACCTCGGCGCGCGCAACGCTGGCTACCTCTGGGCCGGCTTTGTCTATCCCTGGTCGGACCTGCCCGACGATCTCGAACAGCGCATCGTGGCCGATGTGCTCGATCTGCTGCCGCTGAACGAGGCGTTGATGGAGCAGGCTGAGGCGGGCGAGGCTCTCCCCGCCGCGCGACTCCGCGAGCGTCCGGTCAATTATGCCGCTCAGGGCATGCCCTCCATCGAGGTCATCGCCGAGCGCATTCGTTCCCGCGGGTTCCGCATCGGCGACCTGCCCCTGCGCGCCTACCACGTCGCCCTCCAGACCCGCCCGCTGGTCATTCTTGCCGGCATCAGTGGCGCCGGCAAAACGCGCCTGACCCGTCTCTACGCCGATGCTGTCTATGATGTGCCGCCGGGCCGCGAGAATCCGTACTACCTGGTGGTGGCCGTGCAACCCGACTGGCACAATGCTCACGACCTGCTGGGCTACTACCATACGCTGACCGGGGTGTACCATCCTACGCCGTTCCTGCGCTTCCTGTTGCAGGCCGCCGCTGATCCCCAGCAGTCCTACTATGTTTGCCTCGATGAGTTGAACCTGGCCCGCCCGGAGTACTACCTTGCGCCGATCCTCTCGGCAATGGAAACAGCCGAGGCTACCCTTGACCTGGGCAGCCCCCTCGCCGAAACGCCGCTGGCCGGCGGCGGCGTGCTCCAGAATCCCGTGCGGCTGCCGGTCAACCTGCGTATCATCGGCACGGTGAACGTGGATGAAAGCACCTTTGCCCTGAGCGACAAACTGCTCGATCGGGCCAATCTGATCGAGTTGACCGAGGTGGACCTGGCCGGGTTTCGGGCGGCCCACGGCGGCGCCGTGGACGAGCGGACCTGGCAAACGCTCGTGGCGGTACACACTCTGGCGACGGAAGCCGGTCATCCCTTCGGCTATCGGACGCTGACCGAGATCCTGCGTTTCCTGGAGCAGGCCGCGGGCGCCCTCACCCCGGCGCAGGCCCTCGACGCGCAGATCAAACAGAAAGTGCTCCCGCGCCTCCGTGGCGAGGACAATCCCCGGCTGCGCCGCGCTCTCACCGGCCTGCTCAGTCTGACCCTGGGGCTTGCGCCGCATGAGTGGGGGCGCGCCGCCCGGGTTACCCCTGAACACCTGTCCGCTGCGCCCTTCCCCGAGAGTGCCGCCAAACTGCGCCGTATGCTCGAACGCCTCGACCAGGACGGGGTTACCGATTTTTATACCTGAATACTGAGGTGAAAATACGGAGCCCGCTTCCCTACCCCAGCGGGGGAGGGCCAGGGAGGGGGCGACCCTCCCAAAGATACCCCATGTTCATCGCGGCGTTGTGCGCCATGCTCATGACCGTCTGAGGTGAACATAGCCCGCCCGCGGGAGGGTTTGGGAGGGCGCAGCCCTCCCAGGAAAAACCCATGTTCATCTTGTCGTTGTGCGGCGCAGCCGCAT
>CAKZKA010000220.1 GCA_937120965.1 uncultured Chloroflexota bacterium | reverse complement strand
TGACCACCGCGGGGACGCCGTACTCGCGGGCGACGATCGCCCCGTGGGAGAGCTGCCCGCCGATCTCCAGCACGATGCCGCTCACCAGCGGGAAGACCGGCGTCCAGCCCGGGTCCGTCGCCCGCGTCACCAGGATGTCGCCCTGGCCCAGCGCCAGCGCCGCGGCCACGTCCTGCACCACCCGCGCCCGCCCCCGCACCCGCCCCGGGCTGGCCGCCAGGCCGGCGAGCGTCGTTGCGCCTGCCGGTGCTGCGAACTGCGGCGTGCCGTCGGCGGCGATGACGTCGGGCGCGACCACCCCGAACCAGTGGCGGTAGGCCGTGCGGCGCTCCGTGACCTGCTCGCGCAACCGCGCGCCGTCCACCTCCTCCGGGGCGAGCGAGACCAGCCGGGCGATCTCAGCGCTCGCATGGTCTCAGGGATTGTCGGGCGTCTCAGACTCTAGTGCGCCCGCCGACGTGGCGATAAGGGAGCGGATCATCAACCGAACGGCTGAGGAGAGAGCTGCTACAAGGTGATCAGCCCGCGCCGGAGGCCCTCGGCGACGGCGGCGGTGCGGTCGTCCACCCCGAGCTTGCCGAAGATATGCAGCAGGTGGGACTTGACCGTCGCCTCGCTGATGTGGAGCGCGCGGCCGATCTCCTTGTTGCTGGACCCCCGGGCGACCAGGGCCAGCACCTCGACCTCGCGGGCGCTCAGGCTCGCCTCGGCGGGGGCGCGCATCAGGCCCATCAGCCGTGCTGCTACCGTGGGCGCCAGCGGGCTTTTGCCCCGCGCCGCAGCCCGGATTGCGCGAAACAGCTCCTCGCGGGGCGCGTCCTTCAGCAGGTAGCCCGTCGCCCCGGCCTCGACGGCCCGCAGGATGTTCACGTCGCTGTCGTAGGTCGTGAGCACGAGCACGTACGTCTGTGGGAAGCGGGCGCGGATCTGTGCCGTCGCCGTCACGCCGTCCATCACCGGCATCTGAAGATCCATCAGGACAAGGTGGGGCTGATAGCGCTCGACCAGATCGAGCGCCTCGGCGCCGTTGGCAGCCTCGGCCACCACGGCCAGGTCGGGCTGACTCGCCAGCATGCCCTCCAGGCCTGCCCGCACCACCGGGTGGTCGTCAACAATCAGGATCTGGATCGGGTTCATCGCGTTCTCTCCGCAATCCGCTCAGGCTGCCCGCAGCTCCACCACAATCGTCGTCCCCTCGCCCGGCGCGCTTTCCACGCTCAGTGAGCCACCCAGGCGGGCAACCCGCTCGCGCATGCCTGTCAGCCCGAAGCCGCCCTCGCCGGATGGGTGGGGCAGGGCGCGGCTCGCGAAGCCCACGCCGTCATCCTGCACATCTAGCAGGATGGCGTCGTCCATAAACGACAGGGTCATGGTCACCGCCGAGGCCCGGGCATGCTTGCGCACATTGGCCAGGGCCTCCTGGGCGACCCGCAGCAGCGTCACCTCGACCTCGGCCGGCAGCGGGCGCGGGGCGCCGGTGATGGTGGCCGTCGCTGCCACGCCACTGGCCACACTCCAACTGCGGGCCAGACGCTCAAGGGCCTCGGGCAGCGAGGCCTGATCCAGCGCTGCGGGACGCAGCGCCCAGACCAGGCGCCGGGCTTCGGTCAGACCGTCGCGGGCGCTCTGGCGCGCCTGCTCCACGTGGCGCTGGGCGCTGTTCGGGGCGGCCGCAAGCTGCGGCTCGGCAGCCTCCAGGTGCATCACGATACTGGTGAAGCTCTGGGCCAGCGTGTCGTGGATGTCGCGGGCGAGCCGCTGCCGCTCCTCCAGCACGCCTGCCGCGCGCTCGGCGGCGACCAGCTCACGGCGGGTCGCCTCCAGCTCGGCGATGGTCTGGCGGCGCTCCTCGGCGAGCCGGGCGTTGTGCGCCGCCAGAGCCTCGGCAGACTCGCGAGCCCGCTGCACCTGCTCCACCAGCGCCTTCATCTGCTCACGCTGGCGGACCACGAGCGCGAAGGCTACGAACATGCTGGTGAAGAGCGCCGCGTTGAAGAAGAAGCTTGCGAGCACCGCCCAGTCACCGTCGGGGAAGTCGGCGTAGATCCCCCAGCTCTGCCCGAGGAGGCCGATGATGATCAGCACCGGGTAGGGCCAGAGCCGCGGCGGGAGGATGCTCACAGCCTGAGCGATCAGCGCAAAGCCCAGACCCACGAACGAGCGTGTCCAGACCGTCAGGATGCCGAGAATGAGGATCTGCGCCGTGAGGTAGGCCGCCGACAGCCGGAGATTCGCGGGGTCGAAGCGGGGGCTCATCAACACAAACTGAAAGAGCAGAAGGTAAGCGGCCACCAGCCCGGCCACGAGGACAAGCGACCACCCCTGGAGCAGGGCCGGTGTGTCCGACCACGCCTGGGCGAAGCCCAGCGCGGCGGTCGCGTAGACGATGAGCTGCCAGAAGCGGCTGAGCCTCGCATCAATGCGCACCCAGCGCTCGTCGGCCTGCTCGAGTTGCTGCTTGACGTCCATCCGCGCAACGCCCCCTTCGCCCGATTATCGTGGAGTGACCGGTCAGCTCGGAGGCTTCCCCCGCCGAGCCGACCTTGCAGGTGTGTAATCGCGTCCG
Source organism: uncultured Chloroflexota bacterium (assembly GCA_937120965.1). Classification (GTDB taxonomy): domain Bacteria; phylum Chloroflexota; class Chloroflexia; order Chloroflexales; family Chloroflexaceae; genus JACAEO01. The sequence continues at coordinate 2,651 of CAKZKA010000220.1, read as the reverse complement.
TCCGGTCAGCGCTTCGGCTCCCACTGGAAGAAGACGATCGCCACAATGATACCGAGCAGGCCGTAGATCAGCAAGCCGAGGAGATTGATCCAGAGCGCCTGGCCCGGCTCGACCCCGAGCAGCGCTGCCCGCAGCAGCTCCACCAGCAGGTAGGCCGGGTTCCAGCGGGTGATCGCCTCGAGCTGCGGCGGCAAGCCGGCGATGAACAGGTTGCTGGTGAAGATCACCGGGAAAAAGATCAGGTTGGCGGTCACCGTAGCCGCGCCCGCCGTAGGCGCCGCAGCGGCCACTGCCTGCCCGAGGGCGAGGAACACGGCGCCGCCAAGGATCACCAGCCCCAGAGCCGGGAGCAGCCCGTCCCACTGAAGGCGCACACCAAAGACCAGCATGCCCACCCCGACGATCAGTGCCGCCTTGAGCAGCACGACCAGCAGCCGGGCCCCGGTGTAGGCCAGCAGCAAGGTCGCAGGCGGCAGGGGGCTCGCCCGCACCCGCCAGAGGATGCCCCGGTCACGGGTCATGGTCAGCCAGGCCATATCGCCGTCGACGGCGCCGGAGAGCATCCCCATCACCAGCACGCCGACTGTCAGCCAGGCCGCCGCGCTCACCTCGCCGATGGACGCGCCGGGGTTGACCAGGCCGAGCACCAGCAGCAGAACGATCGGGATCAGCAGCGTGCCGATCAGCGCCGCCCGGTCGCGCAGCATCATCACGAGCACCGAGCGGGCCAGGAAGAAGAAACGCCGCATAGTACAGCTCCTTACAGCTTACAGATATACGCCTCAGAGCTCCTCGGACGTCACGGCCAGCCCGCGGCCCGTGAGGGCCAGGAAGACATCCTCCAGGTTAGGCTGGCGACGAGCGGCCTCGGCGGGCGGCAGCGGAGGCGCATAGCGCTGAATCAGCTCGCCGGGGGCGCCCAGCGCCACGAGCCGGCCGCCGTCCACAATCCCTACCCGGTCGCACAGCTCCTGGGCCTCCTCCATCGAGTGGGTCGTCAGCAGCACAGTGCGCCCCTCGCCCTGCATCTCGCGGATGAGCGCCCAGACCGCGCGGCGCGACTGGGGGTCGAGGGCGGCGCCGGGCTCGTCGAGCAGGACGACCTGCGGGTCGTTCACGAGCGCCAGGGCCAGGGCCAGGCGCTGCTGCTGACCGCCGGAGAGCTGGCCGGCGCGGGCGCCAACCCTGTCGTCCAGGTTGAAGCGGTCGAGCAGGGCGATGGCCTCGGCCCGCGAAGGGTAGCAGTCGTAGAGGGCGGCGTAGAGGCGCACCAGCTCCAGCGCGCTCAGCGAGTCGAACAGGGCCGTCTTCTGGAGCTGCACGCCGAGGAGCCGCTTGACCCGGGCGGCCTGCCGCGGCAATTCGAAGCCGGCGACACGAACGCTGCCGGCGGTGGGCGCGCGAAGCCCCTCGATACAGGCCAGCGTCGTGGTCTTGCCCGCGCCGTTCGGCCCCAGCAACCCAAAGATCTCGCCCCGGCCAATGCTGAGGCTAATGCCGCGCACCGCGTAGGCGGCGGGATAGCGAACCTCAAGGTCCCTGATTTCAATCATCACGTCCGGGCTCATCACGCATTCCTCCTGATGGTAACGGTGGCGCTCTGCCCGAGCGTGAGTGTCGCACAGGAGCGCGGAACCGTGACCAACCGGCCGCTCAGATCGTCTGGCAGCCGCTGTGATGATCGAACGATCAACCAATCGGTTGAGCGCACCCGGGGCAACCTCCCTGTGCCGTTCCTCACAAACCAGAGCGGGCGGAGCGTCGTTCCAGCTCCGCCCGCTCTGCTTCCGCATCGTCGTGCTCTTACCGGCGCCGCTCGGACCGAGCAGGCCGACGATACTCCCCTGCGGCACGCGCAGGCCGACCCCGCGCACCGCCGCCACCACCCCGATCTTCGTCACGAAGCAGCGGGATAAGCCCCCGGGCATCGATCATCACCGGGTCACTGCTCATCTGCTCGCCTCCTCCGTCGCGCTTGCGCCGCAGTTGCCCACGCAGGTCGCCGGCGGCCTCACCGCGGACGCGCAGCGGGCGATCGCCCGGGGTGCGGCTGTGGGCGCGGGCCGAGAAGCTGCCGCGCACGGCCAGCGGCGCGGGGCGCTGCCAGGGGCGGGAGCCTGGAGCACGCGCAGCAAGCGCTGCGTCTCGCTGACGACCTCGCGGGCCAGCCAGGCGCAGGGCCGCAGTCACAGGCTGCCCGCGCTCGGGTCGGCGTCGATGCCAGGCGGCTCACCCTCGTCCACTGCATGGGTGTCATACCAATTTCTGTTGAACATTCCGCATTTTGCAATTTTGCACTTTCGGACAAATCCTTGAACTACGTGATGATAACCCGACCAAGCAACCCAAACATCTCTTGCCCATTTATTAACCAGTTCTTTATGCTCTGAGAAAGATCTTGCTTTGACGACATCTAAAACTGTCATTTGTCCATTTGGAACAGGCGAGTCAAGCCATGCAAAATCGCTTGCATATTCCAGAATTTTTTCAATAGCCTGCGTGGCTTGATTTCCTTCAAGTCCCTCTTCAAGGACAAGATATAGACTTATCAGGTGCGTATTTACCGACTGAATGGTATCCGTTCAGGCACCCCCGGAAGGGAGCAGTTTGGGGGCGGGCTGATTCGCCCAATACGCGGTAACGGCCGCAAT